>JBBRVH010000011.1:0-44751 GCA_038246995.1 Sphingomonadales bacterium | reverse complement strand
GGCGGTAGTTTGCGTTGCCGCAGCCGCGGCGGTAGTTTGCGTTGCCGCAGCCGCGGCGGTAGTTTGCGTTGCCGCAGCCGCGGCGGTAGTTTGCGTTGCCGCAGCCGCGGCGGTAGTTTGCGTTGCCGCAGCCGCGGCGGGAGGTCGCGACGCTTCCCAATGCGCACGAATGCTGTCGGCGGTCGTGCCGACGCGCCAGCCCGGCGGGCCGAAAACCGCCATGGCGCGCGCCATCCAGGTTTCGGCGCCCGCCACATCACGGCCGATGCTGATCCATTCGTGGAACGCCACCCAGGCCGGGTTGAAGGTCGCCAGATTCTGCACGATGCCATAACGCACCGGCTCGTCATCGCGCTCCGCCTCGAAGGTGCCGAACAGGCGATCCCAGACGATGAACACCCCGCCATAGTTGCGATCGAGATAACGCGCGTTGGTGCCATGATGGGCGCGGTGGTGCGACGGCGTGTTGAGCAGCCATTCCAGCCCGAACGGCAACCGCCGCACCGCCTCGGTATGGATGAAAAACTGGTAGACGAGGTTGAGCCCGGCGCAGAACAGGATCATTTCCACCGGAAAACCGATGAGAAAGAGCGGCAACCGAAAGGCAAAACTGAGCGAAAAGAACCCCGTCCAGGTCTGCCGCAGCGCCGTCGACAGATTGTAATGCTGCGAACTGTGGTGGACGACATGGCTCGCCCAGAACCAGCGCACGCGGTGGGCGCTGCGGTGAAACCAGTAATAGGTGAAATCCTCGGCGACGAAGCACAGCGCCAGGCTCCACCAGGTCGCCGGAATGTCGAGCAGCCGATATTGCGCCAGCCAGCTGCCGATGGCGATGATCGTGGCGCCGAAGATCACCGCGGCAAAGGTGTTGCCGAAACCCATGGCGAGCGACGTGCCCGTGTCGCGCCAGTCATAATCGCCGCGCGCGCCGGCGCGGATCGCGAACATTTCAAGGATGATCGCAATGATGAACAGCGGCACCGCCATCTGGACGGGATCGGGAAAGCTCATAGCCGCCGCGCCCAGGCAGCCGCTGCCGGGCCGAGATCGAGTTCGGCCGCCGGGAACATCGCTTCGCACGGCGTGATGCGCAGCCGGTCGCCGCTGGCCAGCGCGTGCGCGCCGTTGACGATGCGCACCACCCAGCGATCGCCGAAGCCGCGCACCAGCGCGATGCGGCCATCGCTGCCCGCCACCAGCGCCGCCCGCCCATCACGCGCCAGTGCCGCCTCGGTGGCGGTGAAATCATGCAGAGCGTCGGCAGCGACCCGGCGCGCATCGGCCGCATCGGCGAGTTGCGGCGCCTTGGCAAAGCCGAGCGCCCGGGCGAGCAGGATCAGGGTGACGATGCCGAACAACGAGGTCCAGACCATCGCCGATCAGGCCTTGGCGGCGAGCATGCGCAGGCTGGGCAACATGCCCGACACGTCATAGCCGCCGGCCGCCGCCGCCGCGACGATGCTGTCCGGATCGGTGCCGCGCGATGTCGCCGCCAGGGCCCATAAATTGGTCGATCGCGTGCCCGACCGGCAAAAGGCCAGCACCGGACCACCCGCGGCAAGCTCGGTTGCCATCGCTTCGACCTGGGCCATGGCAAAGCCCGTATGATCGATGGGAATGTAGCAGAAACGCAGGCCCGCTGCGGTGGCCGCCGCCTGCATCGTTGCGGCGTCGGGCTGGCCAGGCGCCTCGCCATCGGGGCGGTTGCTGATGATGGCGACAAAGCCTTGGCGCGCTGCCAGCGCACAATCTTCGGGATCGATCTGGCCGGCGACGCTGATATCGGGGGTGAGGCGGATGAACATGGCCGCCGTTGTAACCCCGCCCGCGCGCGATTGCCACAGGGCTGGCGCAGCGCTCCGCTGGTCTTTTGTTTCCCGCCGGCACTGTTAGGATATGCTCGACCACGGCGGGGGCGGCATGGACAAGAAATTCCTGGGCGGCGGGCTGATGATCGGCATCATCGTCGGGATCATCTTCGGCAATCTGGCGCTCGGCATCTGCTTCGGGCTGATTTTCGGCGGCGTTGGCGGCAAGCTGAAGGCCGATCGCGATAACGGGCCAAAGTCGCTCGATTGAAACGCTTGCAGACGCAGCGATTTTCGCGGCTTATCGGCGGATGATGCACAGACTTTTGCGCCGCGCGACGGCGGTTGCCGCCCTGTTTGCCACCAGCGCGACCGCCGCCCCGGCGCCGGTGTTGTTCGTCTTTGCCCATCCCGATGACGAGATCATCGCCGCACCGCTCATCGCCGGGCTGGCGCGGCGCGGCCAGCCGGTGGTGCTGGCGCTCGCCACCGCCGGCGAACACGGCGCGCCGGCGGATGGCTCGATCGCCGCCGGGTCGGCGCTCGCTGCGGTGCGCACCGGGGAGGCGCAATGCTCGGCGCGGGCGCTCGGCATCGCGCCGCCGCGCTTCCTGGGCTTTGAAGACGGCAGCCTGGGCGAGGCAACCCGCCCGCCCGGCAGCCGGCTGAAGGCGCTCGGCAGTGCGATCCGTGCGCTTGTTGCCGAGGTCCGCCCGCGCGCCATCGTCACCTGGGGTCCCGATGGCGGCTATGGCCACCCCGATCACCGGCTGGTCAGCGCCGTCACCAGCGAGGTCGTGCTCGGCACGGCCAAGGCGCCGCCGCTGCTCTACATCGGCCTGCCCGCGCCAGCGCTCGCTGCCCATCCGCCACGCTTCATGGCCTGGACCGGCACCGATGCGGCGCTGCTGACCGTGCGCATGCCCTTCACCGCCGCCGACGCCGCCGCTGCCCGCACGGCCGCGCTGTGCCACCGCAGCCAGTTCGCCTCCCCCGCCATTGTCGACGCCGTCACCGGCGAGCTGCAACCGGTGCTCGGTGGCGCGATCCATCTGCGTCCTGCCGTTCCGATCAAAGGCAATCCCCTGCAATGACCAGCGCTCCAGCCGCGCGCGGCGACCTGCTCGGCCAACCGCGCGGCCTTGCCTGGCTGGCGGGCACGCAATTCTGGGAAGCCTTTTCGCTTTACGGCATGCAGGCGCTGCTGACGCTGTACATGGTCGGGCAATTGCTGCTGCCCGGCCATGCCGAAAATGTTATCGGCCTCGCTGCCACCCGCAGCGCCATCGAAAGCGTCACCGGGCCGCTGTCGACCCAGGCCTTTGCGGTGCAATTGTTCGGGCTATGGGCCGGCCTCGTCCGCTTCACGCCGGTGTTTGGCGGCCTGATCGGTGACCGGCTGCTCGGGCGGCGCCGCACCATCATGCTCGGTTGCCTGCTAATGACGGCGGGGCATTTCTGCATGGCCTTCGACGGCAGCTTTCTGCTCGCCTTGTTCCTGCTCATGCTCGGCACCGGCTGCGCCAATTCCAACCTGTTCTCGCAGGTCGGCGCGCTGTTTCCGCCCGGCGATCGCCGCCGCGACGATGGCCTGCAGCTCTATTATTTCGCGCTCAACTGCGGAGCGTTCGTCGCCCCCATCATCTGCGGCTGGATGGGCGAGGCGCTCGGCTGGCACCAGGCCTTTGCGCTCGCCGGCTTCGGCATGCTCGCCGGCTTGCTCGTCTACGCAATGGGCGGCCGCGACCTGCCGCCCGATCCGCCCCCCAGTTCGTTACGCATTGCGGCAGCAGCCCGTGCCCCGCTCACCGCGCCAGAATGGCACGCCGTCCGCCTCCTCCTGCTGCTCATGCTGGTGCAAGCGGCCTTCTGGATCGCCCAATCGCAGGTCTGGAATGTCTATAACCTCTGGGTGCGCGATCATGTCGACCTGGGCGTAGCCGGCTGGCAGGTGCCGATCCCCTGGCTGCAAGCGCTCGATGCCATTGCCCCGGGCCTGTTGTTGCCACCCACGCTGTGGCTGTGGCGGCGCCAGGCAAAGCGCGGCACCGAACCCGACGCGATCACCAAGATGGCGATCGGCTGCCTGATTTTCGGTTCGGGCATGGTCTGGCTGGCGCTGTCGGGGCTGGTCTTCGGCGGCGCGCGCGTGCCGCTGCTGTGGGCGGTGGGTTTTCACATGCTGTCGAACTGGGGCTGGGTGTTTTTCACTCCGATCGCCGTCGGCCTTTATGGCCGCGCCGCGCCGAAATCGCTCAACGCCATGATGATCGGGGTCAATTCCATGGCTGTCTTCGTCGGCTCGACGATCAGCGGACGCATCGGCGGGCTTTACGACGTCTGGAGCCCCGATCGCTTCTGGTTGCTCCACGCCGGCATCATCGCCGGCGGCGCACTGCTGCTGCTGGCGTTGCGGCCGGCGGTGCGGCGGTTGCTGGCGGCGACGGCATGACGCACGAAGGCAGCTGCCATTGCGGCACCATCCGCATCACGATCGCGGGCGATCCGGCCGATGCCCCCCAATGCAATTGTTCGATCTGCCGGCGCACCGGCGCGCTCTGGACCTAATGCGTGCCCGGGGCGGTGCAGGTGACCGGCACCGGCAAGGGCTATGTTCAGGGCGATGCGACGCTGACGCTCTGGCATTGCGTGACCTGTGGCGTGGTTACCCACTGGACCGGGCACGACCCGGGCTATGACCGGATGGGGATCAACCTGCGGCTGTTCGATCCGGCGCTGTGGAGCGGCCTGCCGCGTGTGCCGGTCGATGGCGCGAGCTGGTAAGGGGCGCGTCTACCGCGCCGCCACAGCCGTCGGCAACCCGCCCGACAGCGGTTTGGCGGCATCCCCCACAATCGCAAAGCCCGACCAGTAATAGGGATGCGACGTATCGAGCGCATCCATCAGCCGGACCTGCGATTCGCGCAGCGCCTCGCCGACGCTGACCTTGCCGTTCTGCGAAAACAGTCCGGTGATCAGCGTCTTGGTCGCATCATAATTATCCGGCACCGGCCAATGGCTGGCAATGACCGCGCGGGCGCCGGCGCCGACAAAGGCACGGACAAGCCCATCGAGCGCATAATTGCCGCCCGTTGAAACCCCGGCTTCGCGGGTGGCGGCGGCGGTCGCGCTGCCGGCGGTATCGCACGCCGACAGGATGATCGTATCGGCATCGAGGCCAAGATCGAAGACCTCCTTGAAGCTGAGCAAGCCATCCGAATCGCCAGCGCCGAACGAGGTGAGCAGCGCCGGCCGCGCCGGACATTGCGGCCGCGGCGCCGTGACAAGGCCATGGGTGGCGAAGTGGATGACGCGGAAATCACGCAGATCCTTGCGCGCCGACAGGGCAACATCGTTGAACGCCGCACCGGTAACGACATCGGCCGTGCCCTGCCCGATCAGATCGGCACCGATGCGCAATTCCACCGGCGAAATCGGGTTGCGCCATTCGGTCAGCGGCCAATCGCACGGATCGCGCGACGGAATCGGCGTGCTCGGGGCCATCGGCGACCGCGTCGCGGCGACGCGGATCGACTTGTTGACGCTCGCCACCGGCGCTTCCGCAACCGGATCGCCCGGCGGCGGTGCATTCTGGCCGAGCCCGAGATAGGAACGGCTGCCCCGCGAGGCCGCCAGCGCGCGCACTTCCATGAAGGCACGCGGGCTGACCGCGGTCGAAACCGCGCGATTGCGGCCCAGCCAGGCAATGCCGCGCATATCGAACGGGTCGGCATCGGCGACCTGCTGCTGCTTGAGATAGGTGTCGAGCCCGGCCTGGTCCTCGATCAGCAGGTTGATCGGCAACTGCAACAGCGCGCCATCGGGTTCGAACACCAGGTGCCGCACCGACTGCAACGGCGCCGTCACCGGCCCGAACATGGCCAGGTACAGCCGCCGCGCCGTCAGCGCATCGAAGGGATAGGTGGCGGGCCGGCCATTTTCGAACTTGACGATGGTATCGCGCAGCGCCGCAACCATCGTGCCAAGCTCGGCGGTGCTGGCATCGACGCGCAGCACCCGGGCATCATCGGGCGTCACGAACAGCGCATAGGCCGCATCGTTGACCAGCACGAGCTTGTAATAGGCCTCGCCACTGCGCAGCCGACCCTGCAGATCCTTCAGCGTGACGACATTGTTCGACACGCTGCGATACCGCGGATTGTCCGATAGCTGCGCCAGGACGGCGGTCTGTTCTTCGGACAGGGCCGTGCGGCGCTTGCGCAATTCCGCCAGGTTTGCCGCATCTTCGGGCGCAGCCGTCGGCTTGGCGGCGATGCGGTTGATCTCGGCTTCGTTGCGCACCAGGTCACGCGACAGGGTCAGCGACTGGCGGAACAGGCCGGAGGCGGCATCGCTGCCCCCCGACAATTCGCGGGCCAGCACAGCCTGCGTCTGCGCCACGCCGGGGCGCACGAGGATCTGGCTGACATCGAACATGTCGCTGGCGGCGTTGCTGCCCGACTTGTCGCTGCGCTTGGCAAGCAGCACGAAATAGGGATCGAGCAGCAACCGCACCGATTGGCCCGCCCCCGGCGTCGTCGGTGCTTCGGCCACAACCTTGCGATAGGCGGCCACGGCATCGTCATCGCGACCCTCGCGTGCCAGCAAGCCGGCAATCTGCGCCTCGATCGACAGCAATGCGGCCGAACGCGGAAATTCGATGCGATAGACGGCAGCCGCCTTTTCGAGCGCGGCGCGGGCTTCGTTCAGCTTGCCAGCATGGTCGAGCAGCGCCGATTGCTGCACGTCTATCCCGGCCTGCAGCCGCGGCGCACTGCCGAAACGGCCATCACGAATGCGGCCGAGCCCGGTCGATGCCGCCGCCAGCGCCGTCCCGGCCTCGGCATCGCGGCCGGCCATGCGCAGCGCTGCACCGCGCAGATAATCACCCTGGGCATCGAGGATGGCGGCACGTTCATTGCTGGTCAGCCGCGTATCGATGCCGCCGAGCGCCACCATCGCATCGTCATCGCTGTTGAGCTTTTGCGCCAGCGGCACATCGACATAGCCCGCCGCGATCCGATCCCGATCGATCTCGGCGGTCACGGCCGCTGCCGGGCGCGCCAATTCCGCAATCGCGGCGTCGGGGCGGTGCAGGTTCAACTGGTGCATCGCGCGGAAATTGCGCAACAGGCGGGTGACGAACGGATCCGCCGGATCAAGCGCCCGGGCGGCTGCGGCAAAGCCGGCATCGGCTTCGGCAAAATTGCCCAGGTTGGATTGCTGAAGCGCCTGGTTGGCCTGATATTCGGCCGATCGCGTATAGCCCGGTGCACCCTGGCGGTTCTGGGTGACAAGCTGGTCGAAGAATTCCGATGCCTCGGCAAAGCTGCCGGCGTTGTTGCGCACATAGCCTTCGGCAAGCGCCTGGCCGGGATCGAGGCTGCCGGCCTGCACCCGCGCAAAAGCCGCCGCATCGCCGGCTTCGGTGACCGCAACTTCGACATCGCCGGTAACCGCCACATCGCCCGCGATCGAGCGCAACCCCAACGTCAGCGCCGAGGCATAGCCCGCCAGACCATCGGCGATGAACAGCGTGTTGCCGCGCTGCACGGCGTAGCGATTATAGGTGAGCGTGCCGCGCGGGCAGCGTTGCAACGTTGCGCCGGGCAGGCCGGCGATCGCGGCATCGACCGGCGCCGCACAGGCGGCATCGGGTTTTGCGCCGGGACTGCGCAGCGCATAAAGATTGCCGACCGAGGTCGCGGCATCACGACAGACGATCTGGTAGCCGCGGTCGAACATCGATTTGAGCACCGGGTCGGCACTGCGCGTCTGCGCCGTGCACAACACGCCACCGCTGCCGATGCGGAAGCTGTCGGCGAGTTTCAGGCTGGCGGCCTGGGCGGGCAGCGCGGTCCCGGCCAACAGCCCCAATGTCACGAGACGCAGCATCATCATTTCTGCCCTCCCGGTGCCGGGGTGCGGGCGGGTGGTGGTGTCACGTCGCTCCACATCGCCGGGTTGCCGTCGCTGGTCACCGGATCGTTGACCACTGCCTGTGACCGAACCGCGCCGACATCGATCAGCCGTGACAACCGCACATCGGGCAGGTTGTCGGCGGCATCGGCGGCTTCGGCCTGCTGTTCTTCCTCGACCGCCGTTTCCGGCTTGGCGGCATCGATAGTCGCGGCGATGTTGGTCGCCACATTCTCGATCTTTTGCACCGTTTCGGCTTCTTCCGGCGTGGTCGGCTCCTCGGGTTCCACCGGTGGCGGAACCGGCGTTGCGGCACAGGTCGTGCTGCCGACGGTGCAGCCATTGACCGTGGATGCAGCCGTAAAGCCGATGCCGCCCTGGCCTTGCGTGAAGGTGACACGTTCGATGGTGCGGTTGTTGGTGAGCAACACCCCGGCGCTGTCGAGCGCCGTGCCGTTGATGACCACATCCAATGGCGCCGTACCCGCCGCAGTGATCGTCATGCCGCCGGTGCCGGTGGCAAAGCCGGCGCGGGTGGTCGGTGTGCCGCTGTTGCGGACGAGGAAGCTGGTCCGCGCCGAAACAAGGATACGGCCCCCCGCCAGGGCCGGCGCCGCGAGCGCCTGCGTCGGCGCCGCGTTGAGCAGCGCGTCGCGGTTGGTGATCGTCGAATCGCCGCCCAGTTGCGCCAGCAATGCCGCATCGGCAACGGCAATGCTGCCCGCCGTCAGCCGCAGCGTGCCCACCGATGCGCCCGCCGTATCGACAACGCGCAGGGCGCCGCCACTGTCGGTCGCGACCTCGATTGCCGAGCCGGTCACCTGCAACGTGTCACCGCTGCCAGCGCCGGTGATGACGGCAGCACCGTTGACCCGGACCCGGCCCGAACCGGCGATCTGGAAGCTGCTGCCGGTCGATGCCGATCCGGTGCCGGTGCGCGTGAAGGCATTGACGGTGACCGTCGGTGCCCGGCTGGCGGTGGCGTTCACCGCAATGGTCGTGGCACGCAGCCGGCCGATTTCGGCCGCATCGAGGACATAGCCCAATTGTTCATCGGCCGAAGTGCCGCCGATCTGGACCGCATTTGCCGACGCATCGACATCGAGTGTCAACGCGGTGGTTGCCGAGCCGCCAAGCCCGCCGTTGCTGCCGATCGTGATGTCGGACGACCGGACCGAGATCGTCGGTGCCGTCACCTGGCCGGCGAAGCTGGCACGCCCGCCGCTGTCGATGGCAACCGAGGTGCCGGCGGTGATCGCCTGCGCCGCGAACGAACCGGTGCCGGCGGCGATGAAGCGCCCGGTGCTGACCGGGCCCGAAAGGCTGATCGGCCCGGCAATCCGCACCGGTGCCAAAGCGAACACCGGCGCAAAGTCAAAGCCCGAGGCCGGGCCAAGCGAATTGGGGTTGACCAGCGCCGAAGCTTGCGAGGCATTGGCGATATAGGCAGTCCCGGTTGTGCCGGTGGTGATGCCGCCGGCGCTCACGCCCGAATTGGCGAGCAGCAGCACCGACGCCTGGGTGGTGATCGCGCCGCTGTTGAAGGCGCCGTTGGCCGACACCGCGCCGACATTGCCGCGCGCCGTCAGGGTGCCCGTCGTCACCGTGCCGGTGCCGCCGATGCCGATCTGATATGCGGCCCCTTCGCCGGTCGATGGCCGCACGCTGCCGGCATCGATATTGCCGACCGTGATCGTCGCAGTTGTCGGCGCACCGTCGCCGAGGCCGATCGCCACCGAATCACCGGCGCTGACAGTGCCGAGCGCGATGCCGGTACCGCCTTCAAGATCGAGATCGCCTTCACCGCGGACATTGCCGAGCGAAAGCGCACCAAGGCTGCGGATATCGACAAGCCCGCCGCCGTTGACAGCGCCGAGCGCCACCGATCCGGCGCGAATGAAGATCGGCCCCGACGCGGTCATCACGACGCTGCCGGCGTCGACCAAGCCCGTCACCGCACCGCTGGTCGCGATGCGGATATTACCGCCCGTGATATTGCCGCCGAGCATGACCGGGCCGGCCAGCACCACCGGGGTGGCCGCGATCAACGCCGAATAATCAAGGTTGCCATTGGCATCTTCGGTAATCAGCGACGCCATGCTGGCATCGGCGATGAGCAGCACCTGCCCGGTGCCGGTCGTGATCTCGCGGGTGGTGACCCCGGTGCGGCCAAGCAGGCCGATCGCCGAACCGCTGGTGATCGCACCAACCGTTATCGTACCACTGCGCGCGGCGATGCCGACCGGGCCTCGCGCCGCGATCGTGCTGCTGTTGACATTGCCGGTCGCATCGAGCGCGACGCCATAGCGCGCCAACGGATCGATCGAAAGCCGCAGGATACCGGCATCAACCGCGCCGGTACTGATGTTGCCGGGACGCTGGGCCGTGCCCACCGCGGTCAACCGCACCGTATCGCCAGCGCTCAAGGTGCCGGTGGTGATGTCGCCCAGCGCCAGCGCTTCAAGATCGCCTTCGCTGCGCGCATTGCCCATGGTGATGCCGCCGCCCGATGTCAGGTCGAACAGGTCGCCCGCATTGATATCGGCAAGGGCGAGGCTGCCGCCGCTGATCACCGCGCCGAGCGCGGCGTTGATGGTGCCGGTGACGCCGACGTTACCTGTCGCCGCAATGCGCAGGATGCCGGTATCGACGGTGCCGTTGATCGCGACAAAACCCACGAGCGGCGTCGGGTTCGAAGCGAGCAGCGCAGCATAATCGGCATTGCCTGCCGCATCGATGAAGATCGACGGTGCCATGCTGTGGTTGGCAATATAGACAGCATCGGCAGCGCCCGATCGGATCGACCCGGTGGTGATCCCTTCCTGATCGAGCAGCACGACCGCGCCACCGGCATCGAGATTGCCTGTCGTCAGCGAACCGGTGCGCGAAATGACGCCGATATCGCCGGCAGTAGTGATTGCGCCGGTATTGACCGCGCCCGCCGAATCGACGCGAACGCCGAAGGTGGCGCCCATCGCGATGGACGGATTGACCCTGCCGGCATCGATTTTTCCGGCGATGATGTTGGTGCCCGGCACCGTCGTTGCCAGCACGACCGAGGTAGCGGTGCTGACATTGCCGACGACCAGATTGGCGCCACTGGTGATCCGCACGTCGTTTTCGGCGCGGATGTTGCCGGTGCTGACCGCCCCCAGGCTGGCCAGCCGCACCCCGGCGCCGGCGGTGACATTGCCGAGCGTCAGGCTGGCATCGGCCGACAGGTCGACGGCGCCGGGCGCGACGACATCACCGAGCGCGATGGCGCCGGTGGTGGCAAAGGACAGCAAGGATTGCGAGGCAAAGGCCGATGGCGTGGTGATCCCGCCCACCGCGCTGAGCAGCACCGAATCGGCGGTGATCGCCGCCGGCGCCACAACCGGCGTGCCATCCACACTGGCGATTATGGCACCGCCCGACGTGACGCTCAACCGCCCGGCCACTACAATGGCCCCGCCGTCGGCGGCCAGCGCGATATCGCTGCGCGTGTTGATCGTGAGATCGCCGGCGATCATCGCCTGCGGGTCGCCGGTGATGGTGATGGTGCCGCCATCGGTGTTCAGTGCCGACGCCGGTGCCATCGGCAACAGCGTGGCACCCAGCGCCGACAGATTGACCGCGACAAAGCGGATGCTGCCGCCGTCGACGCTGGTCATGGCCACTCGCCCGGCGCTCGACACGCCGCTGGCGGGGGCCGCGAGCACGCCATTGGCCGCGCCGGTCAGCACGCCACCCACGAGATTGCCGCTATCGGCGATCACCCGGATGCTGCCACCGCCGCCATTGCCGCCAATGCCGGCCACACTGCCGACGCCGCCGGGGCCGCCGCTGCCATTGGCAAGGATGCTCGCATTGCCGCGAAGGGTGACGGCGCTGCCGACCGCCGCAAGGGTCGGCGAACCGCCGAAACCATTGCCGCCAGTGCCGCCGGCACCGGTGCCGGCCGATCCGACGCCGCCGTTGCCGCCTTCACCGCCGGCGCCCGTGGCATCGAGGCTGACCGTGCCGAAGCTGAAAACGCCCGCCGAGGTGCCCGCCAGGGTGCCCGTGCTGCCGACACTGCCCTGCCCGCCGGTACCGATGCCGCCGACACCGCCCGCACCGCCGGTGCCGGCACCGCCGCCGCCCGCGACGCCGCGGCCGCCGCGGCCGACGAAGCTGAGCACAAGATTGCCCGTGGTGATGATGCCGTTGCTCGATTCCGAACCGATGGTGACGCGGCCACCAGTGCCATCACCGCCGGCGCCGCCCATGGCCCCGGCGCTACCGGGGCTGCCATTGCCGCCTTCGCCGTTGGCCGACGCGGTGATGGCGCCCAAGGTCGCGGTCGATGCGGGCGCGCCACCGGCGAAGGTGCCGGCCTGCGCGATGCCGCCAATGCCATCGCCGCCACGGCCTGCGAGGCCGCTGCCGCCAAACCCATCCGAAACCAGTTCAAGCGCCGCCGGCATGGTGAGCACGCCAGTGCCGCTGACGCCCACGAAACTGGTGCCGCCGCGGCCCGTGCCGCCCGCCCCGGCGTCGCCGCCTTCGGCCGACGCATCGACATTCACGGCACCACCGATGTTGAGCGTGCCGCCGCCAGCAAGGATCGACGCGACGCCGCCGACTGCTCCTGCACCCGCAGGGGCAATGGCGCGGGCATCGCCGGCCCGGGCCGACGCGAGCACATCGGCACTGCCGGTGATCGTGATGCTGCCGCCAAGCGCGGTTACCTCGATGCGCGCCTGGCCGCTGGTCGCGTTGCCGCCGGTGCCGGTGCCGGTGGCATTGCCCGCAGCGGCATCGTTGAACAGGCCGACATTGCCGCCCACGCTGATCGAACCGCCATCGGCCGACAACAGCGCCAGTTGCGTTGTCGCAGCGCCCGCCGCGCCGTCGATCGATCCGCGCCGCACGGCTTCGCCATTCAGCACCAGATTGCTGGCTACGGTGACGCTGCCGCCAGTATCGGCGGCAACGGTCACATTACCGCCCCGCCCCGCACCGGCGGCCCCGGTGGTGCCCGAACCGCCCGCCGCGCTGGCGAACACATCAAGGCTGCCGCCAAAGCTGGCGAGGCTGGCGGCGCCCGACGCGCGCACTTCGGCTGTGCCCGATTGCGCCATGCCACCGGTCGCGCCGCCGCCGCCATTGGCGACTGCCGAAACGTAATTGCCTAAGGTGCCCGGCGTTGCCAGAATCTGCCCGCCGGCGGTCGCCGACAGCATGGCGGTGCCGCCAAGGGCGCTGCCGCCAATGCCATCCGCCGTGTTGGCGGCGCCGCCAAAGGCTTCGGCAAACACCCGCAACCCCGGCGCATCGACAAGGGCGCCAACCCCATTGGCGCTGATCTGAATCGTGCCGCCTTGCCCGGCACCGCCATTGCCGGCAACCACGGCGTCGCCGGCAAAGCCCGATGCGGAGACATTGCCGCCCACCGCCAGCCGTGAACCCGCCGCCGCTGTTACCGTGATCGAACCACCGCGCCCGTTGCCGCCATTGCCATTGCTGCCGTTCGCCGCATCGCCATCGGCGTTGAGCGTCGAAAAGGTGCCGGCAAGATTGCCGCCGTTGCTGACCAGCACATTCACATTGCCGCCAGTGGCCGAACCACTGGTTTCGCCGGCGCCGCCGATGCCGGCAGCCGTCAACGCCACATTGGTGGCCGTGACCGCCGCGACAGCGCCGGTTACGATCAGATCGATGCCGCCGCCGATGCCGGCGCCGCCGATGCCGGACCCGGTGGCATTGCCGCCCGTGCCAATGGCCATGGCGGCAATCGTCTGCGACAGCGTCGACCCGGCGCCGACGGTCAGGCTGAAATTGCCGCCCTGCCCGGCGCCGCCCGAGCCGTTGCTGCCGTTGGCACCCGTGCCGCTGACCTCAAAATTCGGCAGGCCGCCGCTGATTCCGGCGCCGTTCGACAGGCTGATCACCAGGTTGCCGCCGGTGCCGGCGCCACCGTTCGCGCCCGTGCCCGCGGTGCCATTGCCGGCCTGGATGATCGAGGCATAGCTGATGGAGCCGGTGCTGGCGGTCAGGTTGGCCGAACCGCCGCGTCCGGCGCCGCCGGTGCCGGTGGTGGCATTCGCCATGCCGCCAGTGCCGGTATTGCGCATGACAAGCTGCTGGCCGATCGTCAGGCCGCTGCCGGTGCCGCTGGTGGTGACGGCAAGCGTGCCGCCAAGTCCCGCGCCGCCGGTGCCGGTGCCGCTTGCCGCGCCGCCGGTGCCGACTGCGCGTGCGGTCGCGGCCAAAGTAATGCCGATTGTCCCGGCCTGCGCCTCGATGCGCGCCGTACCACCGGTGCCGGCGCCGGCGGCGGCATCGGTCGCAGCCGCGCCGCTGGCGTCGCTCGACAGGGTCGCGTTGCCGGCGATCGTGATCGCACCGCCATTGGCACCGGTGCCGAGTGCGGCAAGCCCGCCAATAGCAGCACCGCCCGCGACACCCGTGCTGCCAGCGCCGCCGGTCGCCGTGGCAAAGGCGTTGAAGGCTGACCCCAGCGTTGCAAGCCCGCCATCGAGGAACAGCCGCGCGGTGCCGCCGGTGGCGGTGCCCGCGACGCCGCCGACGCCGCCGCTGCCTGCGGCCGCAGTGCTGGTCAGGATCGCAGCGCCGGTCTGGGTCAGCGTGCCGCCTGTCACCAGGATTTCGGCGCTGCCACCTGTCGCCGCGCCGCCCACATTGCCGAACCCGGCCGAAGCATTGGTATCGAGCGTGGTAGCGCCGGTCGTCGACAGGCTGCCCCCCGCCAGGGTCATCCGCGCGCTGCCCCCGGTGGCGGCGCCGCCGGCCGTGCTGCCGCTGCCGGCAAACGCCGCACTCGAAAGCATGGCCGTGCTGGACAAGGTCAGGCTGGACCCCGCGACAGCGACAAGCGCCGTGCCGCCGGTCGCGGCGCCACCGGCACCCGCACCGCTCGTGCCGCCAAGCGCCACCGCCGCCAGCGTGGCAGCGCCGCCGACCGTGACGGTGGAGCCTGCCAGCGATCGAATCTGCGCCGTGCCGCCGGTGGCGCTGCCGGCAGCGCCAGTGGTCGCCGTACCGCCATCGCCGCGCGCCGCCAGATCGACCGTGCCGGTCACGCTGGTGGTGCCGCCAAGATCGGCGCCCAGTTGCGCCGTGCCGCCCACGCCATTGCCGCCGACAGTGCCGCTGCCGCCCGTACCCTCGGCCAGGACCGACAGATTGCCGGTGTATGTTGCCTGCGACGCCCCCGCGCCATTGCGCGCAAAGCCGCCGCTGCCATTGCCACCGTTGCTGCCAAGGCCGCCCCGGCCCGAAACATCGACCGTCGCGCCCTGCCCGAAGAAGCGGCTGATCGCGCCGCCATTGAGATTGGGGCTGGCCCCGGTGCCGATAGCACCGCCGGTGCCGGCGCCGCCGATGCCATCGATCGCGCCCGCACCGCCATTGCCGCCGGTGCCGGTGGCAAACGCGATCAGCGTGCCCATCGTCACATCGCCGCCGCCCGCGCCAAAGTCCGGCGCGCCGCCGGTGCCGGCACCCCCGGCGCCGCCATTGCCCAGTCCGGCCTGGCCCTGGCCGCCGATGCCGCCATTGCCGCCGCGGCCCGAGCCGTCGAAATTCACGGTGCCGAAGGTAAAGCTGCCCGCGGTCGTTCCCGCCGTGCGGCTGTCGCTGCCGACGCCGCCATCATTCGCGCCAATGCCGCGCCCGCCGGCACCGCCGGTTGCCCCGGCGCCCGATCCGGTGCCGCCGGCACCGCCATCGCCGCCCGTGCCGCGCGCGAACAGCGTCAAGGCGCCGGTCGTCATTGTGCCATTGCTCGAGCTCGATCCGACGAGCATCGTGCCGGCAAAGCCATCGCCCCCGGCGCCGCCGGCCTGGCCGACACCGCCGGTGCCACCCTGACCGCCCGTGCCATCGGCATTACCAAGGACGGCACCGAAACTGGCGCTCGCAGCCGGCCCACCGCTTTCGATCCCGGCCTCGGCAACGCCGCCGGTGCCATCGCCGCCACGGCCGGAAATGCCCGCCGCCCCAAAGCCGCTGGCAGCCAACGTGGTCGGGCCGGTGATCGCCAGGCTGCCGCCCCCGATGGCCAGCGCAAAACTGTTGCCGGCACGGCCAAGGCCACCCGCGGCCGCGCTGCCGCCAAAGCCATTGGCGTCGATGATCGCGCTGCCGCCGACGGTTACCGTGCCATTGGCAGCAGTGATCGCTGCTGAATTGCTGGTGCCGCTGGCCCCGGTGGCGCTCGCCACACCGGCTTCGCCGCCATCGCTCGTCGCGGCGACCACGGCGTTGCCACCGATGGTGATCATGCCGCTGGCAGTGTCGGCCCGAATGCTGGCCTGGCCGCCCGTGGCGTTGCCGCCGCTGCCATTGCCGCTGGCATCGCCGCCGCCGGCGTTGTTCAGAACAACGGCATTGCCCGTGATGGCAATGCTGCCACCACTGGCACCGATGAAGCCGAACTGTGCCGAGGCCGCACCAGCGGCACCATCGACCGAATCGCCGCCGGTGGCATTGCTGTTGATCTCGACATCGCGGCCGACCACGATCGATCCGCCACCGAGGATCTGCAACTTGGCGGTATTGGTCGCGGCGCTGCCGCCCGCCCCGGTTGTGGCATCCCCGCCAAAGGCGCGGGCTTCGATGCTCAGGTCTTCATCGAAGGTGGCGCGGCTGCCCGCGTCGGTGACATAGACTTGCGCCAGATTTGCCGACGCGGCGCCGCCGGTGGCGCCATCGCCGCCATAGCCCGAGGCGGTCAGGTAACTGCCGAACTCGCCCGCCGTGGCGGCCACAAGCCCGCCATTGCGCGCAAAGATGCTGGCTTCACCACCGATCCCGGCGCCGCCGATGCCGACCATGGCAATCGCCGTGCCGCCATAGCCTTCGGCAAAGATCTGCAGGCCGGGGGCATTGAGCACGGCGCCGGCGCCATCCGCCGCCACGCGAACCGTGCCGCCGGTACCGGCACCGCCGGTACCGCTGACCAGCGCGTCGCCGGCCGTGCCGGTTGCCGACAGATCACCGCCAATTACCAGCGTCGAACCGGCACCGGCGGTAACGTTGATGCTGCCGCCGCGGCCCGCACCACCATTGCCGGCCAGGCCAGTGCCGCCAATACCATCGGCGTTGATCGAACCCAGGGTCGCAAACCCGGCCAGCGTTGCGGCGTTGGTCGACAAGATGGTCAGCACGCCGCCGGTGCCATTGCCACCCGCCGCCGCGGTGCCGCCCGAGCCAGTGAGGAAAAGATCGAAGCCCGTCAGTGTCATGTTGCCGACATCGGCGGTGATCGCCAGCGTGCCGCCAAAGCCCGCCCCACCGGTGCCGGCCAGTACATCGCCATTGCCGCCGCTGCCGCGCAAATTGAGGGTGAGCTTGTCGGCGATTGCAAGCGACGCACCGGTTTGCAACGCCGACAAGGTGACCGTGCCACCACGGCCCGTGCCGCCGGCGCTGGTGCCGGTCGCGGACGCGCCAATGCCTTCGCTGGCCAGCGAGGCGACGCCGGCGAAGCTGATCGTGCCGGCCGTTGCAATGATTTCGGCGGTGCCGCCGGTGCCGCTGCCGCCCGCGCCTTCGGCCGATATGCCGCTGAAGCCCGAGGCAGCAAGAGTCACGGGCGAATCGGCGGCGGTCTGTGCCACGCTGCCACCGGCGGTGGTGCGGATCGAGGCCGTGCCGCCAGTGCTGCTACCTCCCGTGCCGGTGCCATTGGCATTGGCGCCAAAGCCTTGTGCCGCCAGTGTGAGCCCATCGCCGATCTCGAGATCGGAGGTGCTGCCATCGACGGTGATAAGGCTGCTGCCGCCAAGGGCAAGGCCGCCATTGCCGCTACCGTTCGCAGTACCGCCGAACGCGCTGCTGTTGAGCACGAGGATACCGTTGATCGCCGCCAGCGCACCGTTGGTCAGCGCGACGCGCGCCGTGCCACCGGTGGCAGCGCCACCTGTGCCGCCCTGGCCGCCGCTGGCCTGGGCTATCAATATCGCCTGGCCGCTGATCGCCAGCGTGCCGCCGCGCGTGCCGCTGGCAATTTCGGCAAGCCCGCCGGTAGCCGCGCCGCCGGTGCCCGCGTTCGCCGTGCCGCCGCTGGCCGTGGCCGTAAGATCGAGCGAACCGTTGATCGTGGTCGTTCCAGCATCGATGAGCAATGTCGCGGCGCCGCCGACACCATTGCCGCCCACGGCGTCGTCCGCCGATCCGCCGACCCCTTGCGCTAACAGCGTGGCATTGCCTTCGATCCGAACGCTGCCCGACGCTGCATTGGCGTTGGTCCCGCCGACCGATGCGATGCGCGCCGCGCCGCCCGTCCCGGTGCCGGCGATGCCGGTCGCCGATGTCGCGGAACCACCGATGCCATTCGCCGTCAGCGTCAAGGCGCCATTGATGACGATATTGCCCGTCACGGCGCCCTGCGGCGCGGCCGGCCCCTGCTGCAACAGTTCCACCGTCGCAGTGCCGCCGGTGCCGGTGCCGGCCTGCACGGCGCTGTTGCCGCCAAAGGCGCTGCCGTTGACCGTAAACTGGCCCAGCGTCGCGCCGCCGGCGCTCGCCGACACGAAATGCGGTGTGACCGTTATCCCACCACCGCCGCCGATGGCATTGCCGCCGCCGGCATCGATGATCGTGCCATAACCGGTGCCGCCACTACCGCCGGTTGCCGTGGCGATGATATTGACAGTGCCCGCGGTGACCGGCGCACCGCGCGACAACAGCCCACCCCGACCAGCGGTGGCATCACCGCCGCGGCCGCCGCTGCCAGCAGTCGCGCCGCTGCCACCGATGCCGCCATCGCCGCCCTGCGCGGTTGTTTGCAGATTGATGTTGCCGAAAATTGCCGACGATGTTGCCGACCCGCTGGTGCTGATCGTGCCGATGTTGATCAGAAAACCGCTGGTCGCAGCGCCGCCGATGCCGCCCGCGCCGCCGGTGCCGCCGCCACCATCACCGCCGCGGCCGCCCAGGCCGCCCTGGGTGCTGGCCGTCGCGTTGAAGTCACCGATGGTCAATGTCGAATTGGGGCCGCCGGCATTAGCGCCCGCACCATCGCTGGTCGCGGCGCCGCCGGCACCGCCGGTCGCGCCATTGGCGGCATTGCCGCCATTGCCGCCCGCTGCTGCCACATCGATATTGAGCGAACCCAGCGTCATCGCCGCGCTGGTCGTGGCGATGCTGGTGACGTTGGCATTGAAGAAGCCGCTGTTGGCCGAACCGCCAGCGCCGCTACGGCCCTGTCCACCCTGGGCAAAGCCTTTCGTGGTGGCAAGGCCGGTGACCGTGAAGCTGGCCGACGGCAGCGCGCTCGTGGCTGAGGTGGCGGCGCGCAGGAGGGTGGAGCCAGCGATGGCATTGCCGCCGGCTTCCCCGGTGCCGCCGGTGGCGCGGTTCGATGCCGACAGGAAACTGGTGGTGAAACTGCCCGAAGCGACGGGGATGAAGATATCCGATGAATTGGCCAGGCCGCCATTGCCGATGCCGAAGCCGGTGCCGCCGGTCGCATCGGTGCTCATCGTCAACGGGCCGCCGAGCCGGATCGTGCCGCGCGAAGCCGCCGCCTGAATGAAAATGCCGCTGTCGGTATCATTCGGCACGCCGACGGCAGCGCCGCCATCGCCGTTGCTGCCGTCGCCGCCGGTGACCCGCGCCGACAGGTTGCTGGCAAAGCCGGTATCGATCGTGCCGACGTTGAACGCCTGCACCTGCACGCGGCCGCCATTGGCAATGTTGCCGGTGGTGCCATTGCCGGCGGTTGCCGACACATCAATGGTCAGCGTGCCGCCATTCGCCGTGGTGCGCACCGTGCCGCCATCGGCAGCAATCCGCGCCAGGCCGCCGGTGGCCGCGCCGCCGGTGGCGAAGTTGCTGCTGCCGCCGGTCGCTGTGGCGGTAAGATCGATGCTGGTGCCGCCGATGACGACCTGCCCGGCAGTGGCAAAGGTGGTGAGCAAGGCCGTGCCGCCGGTCGCCGTGCCGGATGTCGAACTGCCTGCCAGCGCGTCCGCCCGCACCGCCGCCGCGCCGCCGATCGACAGCGTGCCATTGCCGGCGCCGATCTGCCCGGTGCCACCGGTGGCATTGCCAAAAGCCAACCCATTGCCGCCAAAAGCCTGCACGACGATATTGGCCGCACCGCCAATCGCCACGCTCGACCCGGTCTGGGTGAGGAAGACGACGCGCCCGCCGCTGCCATTGCCCGCGCTGCCGGTGGAACTGTCGCCGCCGGTGCCTTGCGCGAAGCCGGACGCATTGCCGCCGATCGTCAGCGTGGCATTGGCATCAGCCGAAATATCGCCAAGCGAGTTGAGGAACCCGCCTCCGACGCCATTGCCGCCGGCACCACTGACGCTGCTGCCGCCAAAGCCGACCATGTTGATGTCGGCATTGCCGGTGATGGCGATATTGCCGCCGAGCCGCGAAACAATCCGCGCCGTGCCGCCGGTGCCGGTGCCGCCAGCGCCGGTTGTTGCGGCACCCCCGAAGCCCTGGGCAAGGGAAACGGCGGCATCGCCGTTGACGATGACCCGGCTATTGGCGTCGAACGCCGTGATTGTCGCGGCCCCCGCGATGGCGTTGCCGCCCGAGGTTGCGCCATTGCCACCGGTCGCCCGGTTCGAAACGCTCAAATTGCCATTGATGGTCAGGCGGCCGCCGCTCGATGCCTGGACCAGCGCGCCGATATTGATGTTACCTGTAGCGTTGCCACCAGCAAGGACCGACCCCGCGCCGCCGATCGAGGTCGCGCGGACCACGGCACCCGCGAGCGAAATTTGCGCTCCGAGCGCGGCGGTGAGCCGCGACGACCCGGCGATACCAGCGCCGCCAGTGGCGCCCGCGCCGCCGCGACCAGTGGCATCAATCGTGGCCTGGGTGACAGCGCCGGAAAAGGTGATCGGGCCGTTATCGCTGGATAAAAATGCATTGCCGCCGGTGCCGATGCCGCCAATGCCGCTTGTGCCGCCGCTTGCTCCGGCAAGGCCGTTGGCGAACACCGCAAACCCGCCGCCACTCGTGCTGGTGATGATTCCACCGGTACCGAACGTGCTGATGATCGACGTGCCGCCGGTTGCGGCGCCGCCGTTGCCGCTAACCGAAGCGCCGCCAATTGCCGTCGTGCCGGATCGCGCCTCGCCCACGATCGACGTTGTCCCACCCGAGGCGCCGATCGCCGCGAAGCCGCCGGTTGCAGCGCCGCCGGTGCCGGTCGTCGATCCGCCGCCAGTGGCGCCGGCGTTGAGCATGATCGTGCTGCCGAAATTGAGCGAGCCGCCGCCGCTGCCATTGTTGACATCGATCCGGCCGCCAAGACCCACGCCGCCGCTACCATCGACCGATGCCCCGCCGATTCCGACGGCATTCGCGTTCGCCGCGCCTGATATGGTGACGACCGAGCCATTGTTCGACAGTATCTGCGCCAGGCCACCAGTGCCGGTGCCGCCGTTCTGCGCTGCAGAGGTAGCCGCGCCACCGGTGCCATTCGCAACGACATTGGCCGTACCCGCGATTGTCAAATTGCCGCCATTGGCCGAGATACGCGCCGTACCACCCGTGCCTGCGCCGCCGCCGCCAATATCGGCCTGTCCGTTTGCTGTCGCCAACGCATTGCCGCCGATGTTCAAGAAGGCGCCGGCGTTCGAACCGATCTGGGCGGTGCCGCCAACGCGGGTCAGCCCCGTCGACTGGGTTGTGAAGATTGAATCTGACGACGCAGTCGCGTTGCCGGCGATGGTGAGTGTTCCGGTTATTGCCCTGATATCGGACTGGGAATCGCCGCGAATCGTGACATCCGAGGCATAGTTGGCGGTGTTGAAGGTGCCGAGCGTCGCCGTAGCCGAAGCGCGCGCGGTTACCGCCGAGGTCACGTTGGGGGTCGATATCTGAATGTTCGCCGGGGTGGCGTTGAGCGCGACATCGGCAAACGGATCGCCCGCAGCAGTTCCGACCACGCTGCGACCTGCCGAGAGCACAATGGTATTGCCCACGACATCGAGCGCGCCCGCCACGTCAAAGCCAAGGCTGCCGGCGCCTTGCAAGAAAATCGCCACCGCGTCGTTCCTGGGCACGGCAACCATGTAGATGCGGTGAAGATCGGTACTACCGGTCGAGGCCGGGCCGGTAATCGAGCCCTGATGATCGATGACATTGCCCGCCGCATCGGTGCCCTGGGTCACCGTCAGGTCGAACAGGCCGTTGTTGAGCGTCAGGTCGACAGCATTTGCCGCCACCAGCGCCGCCGAGCCATTGACCTGGATGGCCCCCTGCTGGATCACCCGCGGTGCAACGGCAATCACATAGCTGCTGCCGTTGAGCGCATTGATCTGGGCATTGGTGCTGATCTGCACCGCCGCGGTGCTGCCCGATGCTGCCCCCACGCTGAAGCGATTGCCATTTTGCAGGAACTGACCATTGCCATCGGTGGCGAGATCATTGGCAGTCAGCAACAGGCTGCCGACGTTGAACTGCGCGCCGCTGCCGATCAGGATGCCGCCCGGCGCATAGAACCACACCGCCCCGCCGGCGCCGCTGTTGACCGCGCCCGAAAGCCCGATGACCCGCGACGGATCGGCCGCGATGATGCGGTTGAGCACGGTATAGGTGCTGGCGCTGCCCGCGACGAAATTGGCAACATGGCCCGACGACAGGAAATCGATGGTGCCGCCGCCGATGCCGGTATCATTCGGGGTCCAGTTGATCGTCGCCTGCGCCGAATTGACCGTGATCGTCTCGGTGCCCGGCGTCGTGCGGTCGAACGTGACGCTGCCGAAACTGTTGTTCGGCGTGCCGTTGAAGGCCTGGGCAAGCAGCGGCGCTTCGAGCAGCGGCTGGCTGGCGAGCAATGTCGCGAGCACTGCCTGCGAAGCGGTCGCGGCAAGACGGACGAAACGTTGACTGGCGCGGGGCATCAGCGGGCCTCCCAAGGCAGCAATCGCGTCGACAGGGTCATCAGGAAACGCACATCGCCCGATTTGACCAGCGCGATGGTGCGCACCGGCACGGCAACGGCAACGTCGAGCCGCGCCCGCCCGGACCAGAGCAGGCGCGCGCCGGCGCCGACCGACGTCAATTGCTGCGGCTGGCTGCCGGCGAGGCGGTTGCGATCCCATACCCAGCTATGGTCGACAAAGGCATAGGGCTGCGCCGACACCTGCGCCTTGGCAGATATCGCCACGCGATCATAACGGATCTCGCTGCTCATCCCCAGGCCATCATCGCCGGTCAACGCGCCGGGAACATAGCCGCGGCCCACGGTATAATTGCCCGCCGCATATTGTTCGAAGGAAAACAGCGGCGCAGTCGATACCTGTGCGCGCGGCTGGAAGACAAAGGAGATGTTGCGCAGCAAATGCATTTCGGCGAGCCCGGTGAAGCGGAACGTCGTCGCCGTCGGATCGCCATCGACGAGGCTGGGCGGCACCACGCCGGCACCCGCACAGACCAGCGGCGCCGCGAGGCAATTGGCGCTGGCATCGAAGACACTCAGCCCCTTGCGAACCTCGAATGTGCCGTTGACCTGCCAACCGGTGCTGCCATCCGGGCCGATGCCGCGCAGGTCGAGCGCATTGGCATCGAGGCGCAAATAGGCGACACGCAGGCGATCCTCGCTCAAGGGCAAGGCGCCGAAGCGGACATTCTGGTTGACGAAATCGAAGCCGAGCGCTGCCGACAGGCTGCCCGACTGGCGCCGCACGATCGGATAACTCGCCTCGGCATTGACATAAAGCGTGCGCGCCCGGACCTCGGGTGTGCCCGCGGCGAGGGTCGGATGCGTCCAGGCATAGGTAAAGCGCCCGCCCAGCCGCAGGCCATCGCCGCCCAGCGCCATGTCATGGCCGATCTGCAACACCTGTTGTTCGGCAAAATCGGCGGTGCTGCTAATCGACACGCTGGTGCGGTCACCCAGCCCGGTCAGGCCATAGGCCTGGGCGCGCAACTGCCCGCTCCAGCGCCCGGTTTCGGGGGGGGCGAGGTTCTGCACACTTGCATCGATTTCGAACGGAATCCGGCGGATACTGATTTCGCCGATCATGTCACCCGGTGCCGTGCCGGCCGGGCGCAGCGCAAGCCTGACATCAAGGCCCGGCAAATCGCGCGCCAGCAGCAGATAGCGTTCGGCCTCGCGCCGGTTGAACGGCTTGCCGAGTTCGAGATGCGACAGATAGCGTTGCACCGCGGCTTCGTTGCGGCCGACATCGCCGCGCACCCGCACCGCGCTCAACCGCGCATAAAGCACCTCGAACTGCACCGCGCCGTTTTCAATGCGCTGCACCGGCACCATGACCGCGGCGACATAGCCGAGATCGCGCAAAATCGTGGCGGCGCGATCACGAATGTCGCACACCGTGGCAAAGGGTTTTTCAACCCCCAGATAATCGGCATAGGCCGGCGTCAGCACCGCCGGATCGACCGGCCCGAGATTGTTGAACGTCGCTTTCGTCAGCGTGATGCGCACATCGGCATAGGCGGGATCGGCGAGGGCGCAGCTGCTGCGTTCGATATCGCCTTCGACCTTCAGCCGCGCCGGCGGCGGCGCAGCCTGGCGGCGGCCGGGGTCGATTTCCTCACGCGTCGGAAGCCCGGCGTTGACCGCAGGCGGCGCCTGGGCGCTTGCGACCGCAGGCACGAACAGCAGGGCCATTCCACCTAGGCAACTCGTCCGCAACCAACCGGCGACACTACAGCCATTCATTGGGCTGCCCCCCCTTGCGACTCCCCCTCAGAAGCCGTGACCAGAGACCACTCTATGCGCGCATTACGGCAGTGTCACCAAGCTATTTACGAAAACATGCCGGCGAAACCTCTGTGCCATCACAATTTTTCGCGGAACGCCGTATCCCGCAGCCGCGTTACCGGCGTCAGCACATAGCCCAGCACCGAACGGCGCTGGCCCAGCACATCGACATCGGCGGTCATCCCGGCGCCGATCGGCAAGCGCACGCCGCCATCGCCGATAAGGGCACGGGCGTTGGTTCGCACCCGGATCGTGAAGTGCGATTCGCCGGTGCGTTCATCGATCACCGCATCGGGCGCGATGCGTTCGACGATCCCCGGAATCGAGCCATAGACCGACGAATCATAGGCACTGATCTTGACGCTGGCCTTTTGCCCGAGCCGCAGGAAGGCGATGTCGGCGGGCTTGACCTGCGCTTCGATGACCAGGGTATCGCCGGCGGGCACGACTTCGACGAGCGGTTCGCCGGGGCGCACCGAACCGCCGGGGGTCGATACCAGCACGCGATTGACCAGCCCGCTGACCGGCGCGCGGATTTCGGTGCGCGCCATGCGGTCGGCCAGCGCCGGCAGGGACTTGGTTTCCGCCGCGATCTGCGCGCGCGTCGTGGCCAGCGCTTCCGATGCGGCGGCGCGAAAGCGCTGATCGACGCTCCTGACCGCGCTGGCAGCTTCGGCGCGGGCCGCGGCGGCACGGCGCACCGCCTGTTCGGCGGCATCGCGCGCGCTGGCAGCCTGGCGCTCGGTCGATCGCGCCCGCACCAGCGACATTGCCGGTTCGACGCCTTTTTCAACCAGCGGCGCCAGGATCGCGACTTCGCGCTGCGCCTGCGCCAGCGCTTCACGGCGGGCACCGGCTTCGGATTCGGCTTCGGCGGCGGCGCGCCCGGCCTGCGCCAGCCGGGCTTCGGCAATCTCGCGCTCGGTGGCGGCGCTGCTCAACTGGGCATTGTGCAGGGCGCGTTCATTGGCGACGAGTGCCGGGGTCGCGGCTTCGAGCGTCGCCGGGAACACCAGCGCCGCCCCGCGCGCTTCGGCCGAAAGGCGCGCGGCGCGGGCAAGCAGCGCATCGATCGAGACATCGTTACGCGCGAATTCAGCGGTGCTCGCGGTCGGATCGAGGCGCAGCAACGGCTGGCCGGCAACCACCTTGTCCCCCGCCTTGACGAGAATCTGGCGGACAATGCCGCCTTCGAGGTTGGAGACGACCTGCAAGCGGCTCGACGGAATCACCCGGCCGGTGGCGTGCACGGCTTCATCCACCGTCGCCAGCCCGGCCCAAAGCAGCAGCGACAGCGTCAGCGCGACGATGGTCCACAGCAGCACGGTGGCAAAATCGCGCTCGAGCAGCCGGTCGGGGGCGCTTTCGAGCGTCGTTTCGACGATATTGGCCATCAGTTCTGCCCCACCGCGAGCGAGCGCAAGACATCGTCGCGCGGTCCCTGCGCCGCGATCTTGCCGGCGTTGAGGATGATGATGCGATCGACAAGCTTGAGCATCGGCGTGCGATGCGTGACGACAAGCAGGGTGCGATCGGTCATTTCGACCTGCAGCCGCACCACCAGGCCATTTTCGGACTGGCTGTCCATCGCGCTGGTCGGTTCATCGAGAATGACAATCGGCGGGCGGTTGGCGAGCGCGCGGGCGATGGCGATCGACTGGCGCTGGCCCCCCGACAGCCCTTCGCCGCGATCGGCGAGTTTGAGGTCGAAGCCATTGGCGATCTGGCCGACGAAATCATGGGTGCCGCTTAATTTGGCGAGGCGCAGCAGTTCCTCGTCATCGACCGCCGCATCACCGAGGCCGATATTGTCGCGTATCGACCCCGAAAACAGCGTCACATCCTGCAACACCGATCCGATGTTGCGGCGCAGATCGTCGGGGTGGAGCTGGCGGACATCGGCACCATCGATCAGCACCTGGCCTTCGCTTGGCTGGTAAAGCCCGAGCACCAGCCGCGCGATGGTCGATTTGCCCGAGCCGACGCGGCCGACGATGGCGACCTTTTCGCCGGGTTCGATATCGAAGGACACATTGTCGAGCACGCGTGTCGTCGTGCCGGGATAGTGGAAGACGACATTCTTGAAGGTGATCCGGCCTTCCAGCCGGTTGCGGCGCACCGGGGTGGCATCGTCGGCAAGTTCGCCGCCCGCCGACATGAAGGCGTCGAGCCGGGCATAGGCGGCGCGGGTGCCGCTCAACCGTGTCAGCAGCCCCGCGACCTGGCCGAGCGGCGACACGCAGCGCCCGGCAAGGATCGACACGGCGATCAGCGAGCCGCTGGTCAGCGTGCCATCGGCGATGAGGAACACCCCCCAGAGCACGACGCCGATGTAGACGATCTGTTGCGCCGAGGCCGCGACATTGGCGGCAAAGGCCGACAGCAGCCGGGAGCGCAGCGCGAGATCGGCAGCTTCGTCGACCGCGACCTGCCAGCGCCGGCGCAACATCGCGCCGGCCGCGGTCGCCTTCACCGTTTCCAGCCCGCCGATGGTTTCGACCATCACGCCCTGTTTGGAAAAGCCCAGCCCCAGCGACGTGCCGGCAAGCCGGTCGAGCCCCGGCTGGACCAGCAGCGCCGAACCGATGACCAGCGGCACCATCAGCAGCGGCACCAGCGCCAGCGGCCCGCCGATCAGCGCGATGACCACCAGGAACAGCAGGATGAAGGGCACATCGACCAGAGCGATGATCATGGCGCTGGCAAAGAAATCGCGCAGCGTTTCGAATTCGCGCAACAGCCCGGCAAAGGCGCCGCTCGATCCCTGCTTGTTGGCCAGCCGCATGCCTACCAGCGTGTCGAACACCGCGCTGCCCAGCTTGGCATCGACTTCACGGCCCGCGACATCGATGAAATAGCCGCGCAGCATGCGCAGGATGAAATCGAAAACCAGCACGATGCCGACCCCGATGGTGAGCGCGATCAGCGAATCGGTGGCATTGTTGGGGACGATGCGATTGTAGACCGTCATCGAATAGAGCGAGGTGACCAGCGCGAAGACGTTGGTCAGCACCGCAGCAATGCCGACCTTGATATAGGTGGCGCGGTGCGCCGCCAGCGGCCGTGCCAGCCATGGCGACAGCCACGGCGCCTTTGTCCGCATCATCGTCTTGCCCCTTCAGCGGCGGTGACCGCCGGGTTCAGCCCGAAATGTTCGATAAGCCCGCCGTGCCGCGCCAGCAAGGTAAAGCGCGCGACATCGGCTTCGTGGCTGGTCTGCGCCAGCGTGATTGCGGCATCGAGCAGATCACGTTCGGCGCGCAGCACATCGAACAACGTGCCCCGCGAGACGCGGAACTGTTCGGCGAACAGGTCGCGCGCCCGGCGGCTGTCGAGATAGGCCGCCTGCAGCGCCGGCAGCGACGCCGCGAGGCCTTCGGCTTCGGCGGCGGCAACGCTTTGTTCGCGGGTGCCGGCCGCGGCGATGCGGTTGACCGCCAGCCCCGCCGCCCGCCGCCGCGCCGCGAGTTCGGCCACGCGTGACGCTTCGGCGCCGCCGGTTGAAAACCGTTGCCGCATGGTCACCTGGGCGCGCACATCATAGGCCGGGGTGGCGCCGCGCAGGACGTCGAAGGTCGACCCGCTGATCCGCGCATCGACGCGCGGCAAGCGGTCGGCCCGCGCCGCATCGAGCGCGGCGGCAGCAGCGCGTTCCCGGGCACGCGCCGATACGAGTTCGGGGCGTTCGCCGCTGGTTTCGAAACTGTCGGCAAGCGGCGCTGCCGGGCGCTGCACCGCATCGGGCGCGCTGCCGAACAATTCCTGGTAGCGCGCCTGTGCCGCACGCAGCCGGCGTTGAAACCCCAGCTGCTGGCTTTGCGCCGCCGCGAGATAGGATCGCGCCCGCGCCACATCGCCGCCGCTGTCTAAGCCGGCCGAAAAGCGCAAGGCAGCTGCGTCGGACAGCGCCTGCATCCGCGCGACATTGGCCCCTGACAGATCGAGCGCCGCGCGTGTCGACAACAGGTCATACCAGCTCGCCACCAGTTGCAGCAGCGCGGTATTGCGCGCGACATCGAGTTCGGCGCGCGCGGCATCGGTGAGCGCCGTGCTTGAGCGAATCCGCGCCGAGGTCGCGCCGAAATCGGTCAGCAACTGGTCGACCGAGCCGATGACATCGTTACGGCGCAGCGGCGACAGGTTCTCGACCTGGGTGGAGGGCGATTGCAGATCGCGGGTGATGGTGCGGGCGCCGACGACATCGAGGCCGAACCCGGGGAACAGCCGTGACCGCGCCTGGTCGCGCTGCGCCGCTGCCGCCGCCACATCCTCGCCGCTTTCGCCAAGCGCCGGCAGGGTCGCGGCCGCCCCGACAAGGCGCGCGCGGAAAAGGTCCGAACCGCCGCGATCGGCCAGCGCCGCCAGGAACGGATCGGTCGCCGCGGCAATATCCTGCGGGCGTTCGGCGGGCGCCGGCAGGACGAACGGCACCGCCGTAGCCGGCCCCGCGGCGACAAGCAGCACGGCCGAGACCAAAGCCCGGGAGGAAGTCCTGATCTTCATGATGGCACGCTTCTGGCGCGAAGCAGCCACCGGGTCAAAGGTGAATATCGTCCGGCAGCAACGGCGCGTTGTTATCGAACGAAATCTGGAAATCCGCCGCCAGCGAACCGGTGGTATTGCCGAACAACGCGACATGGCCATCGCTGTCCAGCCCGATGCGCAACTGGCCCAGACCGGTAAAGGCGGCATCGCCGATGAAGGTGAAATCCTGATTGCCGACCAGCGTGGCGTCGGCATCGATCGCCGTGAGGTCGATGATATCGCTGCCCGACTGGAAATCGAGGATATGATCGGCCTTCAAGGGCCCGACGCCGGTTTCGGCCGTGGTCAGGAAGCCGAAGCTGTCGGCGCCGGCGCCGCCGGACAACATGTCGAGACCGGCACCACCCAGGATGGTGTCATTGCCCGCCGAGCCGGTGATCATGTCATTGCCCGAGCCGCCCTGGATCGAGGCAATACCGGTCAGGGTGACGCCGCTGTAGTCCATCACGTCATTGCCGCTGGTACCGACAATTTTCACCCCGGCAAAGCCGCCGGCGCTGATTTCCTCGATGCCGCAGAAGCTGGCAAGTGTAATCGACAGGTTATCGGCGGTGGCGACGATGGCATCGGTCCCGGTGCCGCCGATCACCGTGTCGATGCCGGCGCCCGCCTTGACGAGGAAGATGTCATCGCCATTGCCGCCATCGAGCACGTCGTTGCCCGAACCAAGCACGATCGTGTCGGCAAAGGCCGTGCCAATCACCGTATCATTGCCAGCGCCGGCATCGATGAAGGCGATCCCGGTCAGCGCGATGCTTGAGAAATCGAGCGTGTCGGCAAGCGTCGAGCCGATCAACGACACACCGGCAAAGCCATTGGCGTCGATGGCCTCGATCGACGTCAGCGCCGCGACATTGATCGAGAAACCGGCACGGCCGGCCACGATCGTGTCGAAACCAACGCCGCCATTGATCAGATCGGACCCGGCACCGGTACTGGCGATGAAGATGTCATCGCCGTCGCCCGCGTCGAAAACGTCATTGCCCGAACCGAGCACGATCGTGTCGGCAAAGGCCGTGCCGACCACCGTGTCATTGCCCGCGCCGGCATCGATGCGGGCGATGCCGATCAGCGATATGGCCGAGAAATCGAGCGTCTCGCCAAGCGACGAGCCGATCAGCGACACACCGGCAAAGCCATTGGCGTCGATGGCCTCGATCGAGGTCAGTGCGGCGACTCCGATCGCGACATTCGCACCGGCCGCGACGATGCGGTCATTGCCCTCGCCACCATCGATGACATCGCTGCCGGCATTGGCTTTGGCGATGAACACATCGTCACCACCACCGGCGTGGAAGATATCATTGCCCGATCCAAGCACCAGCGTATCGGCATTGGCCGAGCCGATGACCGTGTCGTTGCCCGCGCCGGCATCGATCTGGGCAATGCCGACCAGCGTCATTCCCGAGAAATCATAGCTTTCAACCGCGCCGGTGCCCAGGATCGACACCCCGGCAAAGCCATAGGCATCGATGCTTTCGATCCCCGAAATGGCGCTGATGCCGATGACGGCATTGGCCGTGGTGGCGAGGATGCGGTCGAAGCCCGCACCGCCATCATAGCTGTCGAAGCCATCGCCGGCGGCGAACTTGAACACGTCGTCGCCGCTGCCACCAACCAATATGTCGTTGTTGCGGCCACCGATGAGCACATCGGCCTCGGCACCACCGCTGAGGCTGTCGTTGCCCGCAACACCCGACATCGTATAGCCGAAGCCGTCCGAAACGGTGAAGCTGTCGGCAAGCGCCGTGCCGGTATAGCTCCTGGTGGGCACTTCGGCGACATCGGTGACGGTCACGGCGATGGCCTGGTCGCTGGCCTGGCTGCCGTCGGACGCCGTGACGACAAGATCATAGACATTGTCGCCGCCGGCATCTTGCGGCAGTTCGAAGTTGGGCGCCGCGACAAAGCTGAGCGCGCCCGTTGCCGCATCGATGGCGAACAGCGCCGCAACGGCCCCGCCGCTGATGCTGTAGGCAATGCTGCCGAGCGCATCGGGATCGGTGGCGACAACGCTGCCGACCGCGGTGCTGTTTTCAGCGACGCTGAACGCCGGCGTCGGGGTGAAGACCGGCGCCACATCGGCGATATTGGTGACCGCGATGGTGAAGGCGAAGGTACCGAACGCCCCGGCGGCATCGGTGACCTTCACCGAAATGCCATGCGATGTCGCGGTTTCGAAGTCGATCGGCGCGCCGCTGGCGACGCTGAGTTCACCCGTGGCGGCGTTGATGGCGAAGCGGCCACCGGCATCGTCGACCAGGGTATAGGTCAGTGTGTCGCCACTATCGGGATCGGTGCCGACAACCGGGCCGACAATGGTGCCCGGTGCAGCATTTTCCGCCGTCGTCGCGGTGGCGAGCGTCGCACCGGTGGGGGCGTTGTTGGTCACAGGCGCGCCACCGACCGCAACGGTGCCGTCGCTGAAGCTGAGGAATTCGACATCGGTAAGCGTATCGATGCCTTCGCCGCCGACGCGCAGGTCGGTGATGGTGACCGTCGTGGCGTTGACGGTGGTGACCAGATAATCGGCGCGCGCGCCGGTGTAGACGGCGGTATCGCTGCCGGCCCCGCCCTTGATCGTGTCGTCACCGAGCCCGCCCTTGATCGAATCATTGCCATCGCGGCCATCGAGCATGTTGGCGCCGACATTGCCGACCATGGTGTCGTTGTCCGCCCCGCCGGTGGCATCGGCGATATGGGTGGTGGTGGCGCTGGTCAGGCCGGTCGTGATCGCCGTGACGACGTGGGAGCTATTGGCGGTCAGCGTGACCATGGTGCCCCGGCCGAGATCGGTAACAAGGCCGCTGTAGACCAATTCGAACCCGCCGGTGACGGCAAAGATCGGGATGATGTTGGCGGCTTCGAGCGCGGCCCTGACCTGGCCGATCATCGGATAATCCTCGCCGATGCCATTGCCATCGAGGATTGCATCGCCGTTGTTTGCCATCGGGATGCCCTGCGCCAGCCCTTCGCCGGCGGTGTGGAAGCTGGCATCGGTGAACAGCACGACAAAGCGCGCCGCGTTGCTCTGAAAACCGACTTCGGTACTGGCGCGCAGGCCGATCTGCATCAGCGCTTCGAGCTGCGATTCGGGCAGATCACTGCCGCCCGATGCGACCATGGCGCTATAGGCCGCAGTGAGCGCCGCCGGCGTGATGCCGATGGCGTTTTCAGTCCGGTAGACCCAGTCGCCCGCACTGCCGAAGCTGCCGATCGCCTTGTCACGGAAGCTCGAAACGCCGAAGGCGGCGCCGCCCTGCACGGCCTGCAAGGCCGAAACGATCTGGGGCACCAGGGCGCGGACCGTCAGGATATCGTCCGCGAAAGAGCCGGTCAGATCCTGCAGGAACTGGACGTTGAGCGCGCCGGTGATGGTGCCGCCGGTGCCGAGATGGCAGATCTGGTTTTCAACGACGGTATCGGTATCGCCCGACAGATCGATATGGCTGTCGCCGGTCGCGTCGCTCGCATCAATCGAATCATGCCCCGAGAAATCCTCGATGCTGGCGGCGCCGCCGGTCAGCACATAGACATCGTCACCTGCACCGCCGGCCAGCGTGTCGTTGCCCGATCCCGAGATCAGGCGATCATCGCCGTCGCCGCCGATCTGGATATCGTCGCCATCACCGCCGTCGAGCGTATCGTCGCCGATATCGCCTTCCAGCTTGTTGTTGGCGGCGTTGCCGGTCAACGCATGGCCGGTGCCCGACAGCTTCACCGCTTCGATATTGTCGGCAAGCGTCCAGTCGCTGCTGACGATGACCGTGTCGAAGCCGCCGCCCGCGCCTTCGACGACGACATCGCCGGCATTGTCGATCAGATAGGTATCGTCGCCGTCGCCGCCGACCATCGCGTCGGCCCCGGCGCCGCCGTCGAGACGGTCGTTGCCAAGCCCGCCGTCGAGGCTGTCGTTGCCGACGCCACCGGTCAGCCGGTTGTCGAGGCCATTGCCGACCGCGGTGTGCGCAGCCCCGGTGAGCGTGAGATTTTCGAGTTCGGCACCCAGCGTGTAGTCGACCGACGACAGCACCGTGTCGATGCCGTCGCCGGGGAGCTCGGTGATGGTATCGGTGGTCGTGTCGACGATATAGCTGTCGTCGCCGGCCCCGCCGACCAGCGTGTCGATGCCCGCTCCGCCGTCGAGCGTGTCATTGCCGCTGCCGCCGGTGATGATGTTGGCGCCGGCGTTGCCGGTCCCGACACGGGCCGCGCCGGTCAGCGTCAGATTTTCGATGGACGCAGCGCCAAGCGTGTAGTCGAACGCCGCGACAACGGTGTCATTGCCTTCGCCATCGGCTTCGATGATGACGTCAAGGGCATTATCGACCTTGTAGCTGTCATCACCCAGGCCACCGATGAGGGTGTCGATGCCCAGGCCGCCATCGAGCGTATCGTTGCCGATCGTGCCGGTGATGCTGTTGGCCGACGCATTGCCGGTGCCGATTCGCGCCGCACCGGTGAGCAGCAGGTTTTCGATTTCCGCCGACAGCACATAATCCGCGCTGGCGGTGACCGTGTCGGTGCCGCCAAGGGCGGCTTCGACGATCACGTCGCCGCTGTTGTCGACGTTGTAGCCATCATCGCCGAGCCCGCCGATGAGTGTGTCGGCGCCGGCGCCGCCATCGAGCGTGTCGTTGCCGCTGGTGCCGGTGATGCTGTTGGCCAGCGCATTGCCGGTACCGACCCGCGCCGCGCCGGCGAGCACGAGGTTTTCGACGTTGGCACCCAGCGTGTAATCGATCGACGCCGTGACGGTATCGGTACCGGCGGCGGCAGCTTCGGTAACCACGTCGCCGGCATTGTCGACGCTGTAGCTGTCATTGCCCAGCCCGCCGACCATCAAGTCAGCACCGCCCGCACCATCGAGCGTATCGTTGAAGGCCGTCCCGGTCAGGATATTGGCGAAGCCGTTGCCGGTCGCGCTGCGGGCGTTGCCGGTGAGCGTGAGATTTTCGATTTCGGTCGCACCAACGCTGTAGTTGACCCCGGCGAGCACGGTATCGATACCTTCGCCAACGTCTTCGGTAACCGTGTCGAGCGCCGAATCGACGATATAGGTGTCATCGCCGATGCCGCCGATCAGCGCGTCATTGCCAGTGCCGCCATCGAGCGTATCATTGCCGGCATCGCCATGAAGCGTGTCGTTACCGGCGCCGCCTTCGATGCTGTCATTGCCGCCCTGGCCGTGGACAACGTCATTGCCATCGAGCGCGATGATGACGTCCGCCGCTTCACCGACCTTGACCCGATCGCCATAGCCGGTGTCGATCAGGTCATCCCCCATCGTGCCGTAGATATTGTTGTCGGGCAGCCAGCTTGCCGGGGTGAACAGCACATAGGCCGATTCGCCGCTGCCGGGCGCGCCGATCATCAGGTCGGCGGCGCCATCGCCATTGACATCGCCGGTGATCAACACCGATGCGCCGGTCAGGCTGCCGGCCGCGCCGACAACCTTGGCGCCGCCGATACTTTGCGCCACCAGCGCCTGGTCGACGGTCTTGGAGCCACCGCCCCAAACGACATAGACGGCGCCGGCATTGGCGCCGCCTTCGCTGTTGCTGGCCGCACCGATGACCAGATCGGCAATGCCATCGCGGTTGAGATCGGCGCCGCCGGTTACCGAAATCATATCGAGATCACCGGCATTTTCGCCGAGAATGTGATAGCCGCCGATGCCATTGGCGACGTCGGCGAGGTTGACTTCGGTGGTGTTGGCTTTGCCGAACACGACATAGGCACTGTCCGACCGCGGCGCGCCGACCAGGATATCGGCAAGCCCGTCGCCGTTGATATCGCCGAGCCCGGTCACCGCAGCACCGGCATCGTCGCCGGCAACCCCGGTGATGCGGAAGCCGCCGACCCCGGCCGCAACGCTGGCAAGGTTGACGGCAGTTGTCGTCGCCTTGCCGAACACGACATAGACCGCGCCCGAATTGGCGCCGCCGGCCGTGCTGTCGGGCGTGCCGATCAGGATTTCGGCCTTGCCGTCGCCATTGATGTCCGCAAGCGTGCCAAGGACGGTGCCGGCGGCATCGCCATTGCTTTCGCCGATGATCTTGAAGCCGCCGGTGCCGGATGCCACGCTGCTCAGGTTGACGATGCTGCTCGTCGATTTGCCCCAGACGACATAGGCGGCGCCGGCGTTGGCGCCGCCGCTGTCATGACCCGGCGAACCGACAAGAATATCCGCCTTGCCATCGCCGTTCAGGTCACCGATCGCCATGATCGTCGTGCCCGCGGCATCGCCTTCGGTTTCACCCTTGATGGCATAGCCACCGCCGTTTTCATCATAAAGGTCCTTGAGATCGACGCCACCGCCGACCGACGAACCCCAGACGACAAAGGCAACCCCGGCATCGATGATCGCGGCATTGTCCATGCCCGGCGCGCCGACGAGGATTTCGGCAATGCCGTCGCCATCGAGATCGCTGACCGAGCCGACCGCCGCGCCGGCGCGATCAGCGGCGAAGACGCTATCGATGATGATGCGGTTCTGGCCACCGGTGACGCCATTGGTCGATCCCGGCGCATCGGTATCAAGGACAACGACGACGCGGCCGGCATCGATGTCCTTGTCACCATCGCCGGGCAACCCGAAAATGAAATCCGGCCGGCCATCGCCGTTCAGGTCGTTGATCGCCGACAGCCAGGGTGCGACCGGGCGCGGGCCGATCGTGGCGGCAAAATCATCCACCGCATTGGGCGTGAAGCGCAGCGCCTTGCCCGCAGCCAGCGCGGAAGCGAGAAAGGTCGTGGTCTGTGGCACCGGCATGATCGTCGTCCCTCGTCTAATTCGACGTGCCGAGAGATTTGCGTCTGAAAATTTGTCCCAACCGATTGAAATATAAGTTGAAAAACAGACGAAGCGCTGACCTGTGGCACGTCACGCCAGGGGCTTCCCCGGCGCTGGGGGGCTTGTGAGCGCCGAAACTGAAGCGTAGCCGAAGGCTGATTCAACTTGTCGGGGGAACAAGACCAACGTGACCATCCTGTTGATCGAGGATGACGCCATGCTGGCCGCCGCCATCGCCGATGGCTTGCGCAGCCGTTTCCAGGTCGAAACCGTCGCCACGCTCGCCGATGCCGATCTGGCCATCGCAACGACCGATTTCGACCTGCTGATCCTCGATCTCAACCTGCCCGATGGTTCGGGGCTCGACCTGCTTGCCCGGCTGCGCGCCGCCGGCAATTTCGTCCCCATCCTCATCCTGACCGCACGCGACCGGGTCGCCGATCGCATCGCCGGGCTGAATGGTGGCGCCGATGATTATCTCGCCAAGCCGTTCGATCTCGATGAACTGACAGCGCGCTGCGAGGCGTTGCGGCGGCGCGCGCAGGGCCGCGCCGCGCCGGTCATCCGGCACGGCGGGCTGGTCTATGAACCCGCGGCGCAGACGGTGACGCGCGATGGCACCATCGTCCCGCTGTCGCCGCGCGAACTGGCGATCTTCGATATCCTCGCCACCAACATCGGCCGCGTCATCAACAAGCAGCAGATCGAGGAGCGGCTGTATCGCTGGGACGAGATGATCGAAAGCAACGCCGTCGAAGTGCATATCTCGCACCTGCGCCGCAAGCTGGGGCGTGATCTGATCCAGACCATCCGCGGACTGGGCTATGTCATGCCCAAGGCATCATGAAGACCTATTCGCTGCGCCGGGCGACGCTGGGGGCGCTGGCGCTGCCGTTGATCAGCGCGATCATCGTCGCGACCGTGGCGGCGCTGTGGTTTTCCGACCGCGCCATCGGCCTGCTGCGCGATGACCAGATCCGCCAGGAAGCTGCCTTCCTGTTGCTGCTCGCCCGTCACGAAGCCACCGAGGGCGAGGAACTCGGCATGATCAGCACAGTCGAATCGGCCGATCTGCGCCGCGTGCTTGGCGATGGCACATCGTTCCGCATCTGGTCGGGCAACACGCTCGTCACCTATTCGCAACAACCGGCGGGCGCGCCGCTGCCGCGTGCCCCGGTGGGTTTCAGCCAGCACCGGCAAAACGGCATCGACTATCGCACCTATGCGGTGCGCGAACCCGGCACCGACATCATCATCGAAGTGTCCGAAGCGATGCAGACCCGCAAGGCGATGACCGGCCAGGTCGTCGCCAGCCTCGCGATTCCGCTCGGTTTCGTGCTGATCGCGGTATCGGCGATTGCCTATGCCCAGATCAGCGCGGCGATGCAGCCGATGCTGCGGATTTCGAGCGAACTCGATGCGCGCCGCGCCGATGACATGCGGCCGCTGTCGGGCCATCGCATTCCCCAGGAAATCGCGCCGCTGTTCAGTGCCTTCAACCGCATGCTGGCCAGGCTAGGCGCCACACTGACGCGCGAGCGCGAATTCGCCGACAATGCCGCGCACGAACTGCGCACCCCGCTCGCGGTGCTCAAGACCCGCGCCCAGATCGTCGCGCGCGATGCCGCCGACGGTACTGCCAAAACCCATGTCGAACAATTGATCCGCGCCGCCGATCGCGCCACCGGCGTCATCGATCAGTTGTTGCAGCTCAATCGCAGCGGCGGCGGCAACGACCGCGTCGATTTGTCGGAGATAACCGCTTCGGTCTGTCGCCTGCACGCCCCCGCCGCCCTGGCGCGCCACCAGGATTTCGGCGCCGACATCGCGCCCGATATCGCCGTCATCGGCCAACTCGATGCGCTCGCAATGGTAGTCCGCAACCTCGTCGACAACGCCATCCGCCATACACCCGAAGGCTGCCGGATCGATATCCGGCTCGATCGCTGCCCGGCCGGCACGGCTCGCCTGCGCATCTGCGACACCGGATCGGGCATCCCGGCCGAAAAACACGCAGCGGCCTTCGATCGTTTCCAGCGGCTCGGCAGCGACAAGCCCGGCAGCGGCCTCGGCCTCGCCATCGTCGGCCGGATCGTCGAACAGCATGGCGGCAGCATCGCTTTGTCCGCCAACCAGCCGCACGGCCTGTGCGTCACCGTCAGCCTGCCCAGCTTGCCATAGGCTGCGACAGCGTGAGGCGGCGGCGGGAGGCGGAGGCTTGAGGTTGGCGTCAGGATCGCTGCCTGACCCTCGTCTCGACGGCGAAGGACCGTTCGATCTCGACAATCTGCACCGCCGCCTCGGCCGCCATGTCGAACAGAGTGAAGCACTCAAACCCCGGTCGATCCGGTTGCTGGAGGAAGCGCTGTTGCGCGGCAAGTTCGATCGCGGCGATGCGGCGCGCATTACCGGCCTGCCGGAACGGTCGGCCCGCCGCATGCTCAATGATGTCGTCGATGCCGGTCTGCTGGCATCGACGACGCCGAAAGGACCGGTCTCGCGGCGCTTCCCGATGCAAATGCTCGAGACACTATTCCCGCGACTCTACCCGGCCGTCTGACCGATTCGCGCTATAGCCATGTGCCATGATCGACGTTTTCTGTTCATCGACGAACCAAACCGGTTTCAAGGTTGCACTTTATATGCACCTGAACCAGAATTTTCAGAACCGGGATCGGCCAGCTAAAACGGCTAAGTTGTTGATTTATTGGTGCACCCGACAGGATTCGAACCTGTGACCCCTGCCTTCGGAGGGCAGAAAATATGGACGTTGATCAACGTCAGGCAACGTCTAACACTATGATAAATATAGAATCAGCGTTGCCCATTGTCGACGAATGTTTCCCCATGTATTCCGTACAAATTCCGTACGGAAAAAGGCCGACTGCGATGGCGCTGGATTTGAGCAAGGTGAAAGATCGGGATTCGCTGAAAGTTCAGCGCGAACCGCATTGGCAGCGGCTGCGGGTCGGGTGCTTTCTCGGCTATCGCCGCTCCAGGCAGGGCGCCAAGGGGACCTGGATCGCCCGCGTCTATGATCCGGAAAACTGCAAATATCACCTCAAGACGCTTGGCGACTTTGGTAAGCTGTCGGGCAACGAAATGTTCGCCGCAGCCAAGAAGCAGACCGAAGCGCTGGCGGAACTGTTGGAAGCCGGCGGCGAAGTGCGCCCCACCTTGGAAACGGTCGCGGATGCCTGCCGTGATTATGCAAAGGAGCGGCCCGAAGCCACCCAGCGTTTCGGACGCTATGTTTATCGCGATCCGATCGCCAATGTGAAGCTGGAGAAGCTTCGCCGGCGCCACTTGCTGGACTGGCGCGCGCGTCTCGAAAAAACACCCGCGGCGGTCAGCCGTAACAAGTCTGGGCCGAAAAGCACCCGCGCCCGCGCGCCATCGACGCTTAACCGTGACATGGCGATCCTGCGCGCCGCGCTGCGAAAGGTGAAGGTGCATGGCACGCCCGGCACCGAAGCGGCGTGGCAGGAGGCTTTGCAGTCGATCAAAAAGGCGGATCGGCGGCGAACGCTGTATCTGAACCGGGAACAGCAACGCGCGCTGCTGGCGGTCATCGATGCCGACGCGGCGCCGTTTGTGCAGGCGCTTTGCCTGTTGCCCCTTCGGCCCGGAGCGCTGGCGGCGCTTACTGCCGGCGATTTTGACAAACACACGGCAGAATTGACCGTCAGCAAGGACAAGGCGGGTGAATCGCGGCGGATCAAGTTGCCGGCAGAAGCTACGAAATTGCTTGCATCACAGTTGCAGGACAAGCTGCCGACCGTCCCGTTGTTCAGGCGCGCCAACGGCCAGCCGTGGAGCAAGGAGACGTGGAAGATACCGATCAACAAGGCTGTGGTGGCAGCGGGCCTGCCAGCTGGCGCAACCGCCTATACGCTTCGCCACAGCACCATCACCGACCTGGTGACCGCCGGACTGCCGCTGCTGACGATTGCCCAGATATCGGGGACGAGCGCCGAAATGATCGAACGTCATTACGGCCATCTGATCAGCGATGCAGCGATCAAGGCCCTCGATGGGCTGGCGCTGTAACGGTCGGCGTTCAGCAGTCCACTCGTTCGCGGCGACATTCACCGCATAATTTGCGGTGAATAGATTCGCTAATCGCCGCAACTGGATGCGTGCTGTTCAGTGCTGCCACCGCGCCGCAAGGCGAACAAGGCGCGCCGCCTCACGGCCACGTCGGCAAGCTGTTGCTCCGACATTCCGGTGGATTGGACCGGGAGCCTATTCAGCAGCTTGTATCCGGCCGCGATGAGCTGTTGTGATTGCTGGATTTCAGCAAGCTCCGCTTCGATCAGTGAATCGAACCGCCCCGCGACGGCAAACTGGACCAACGTTCCTTGCTTGAGCAGCCGGTTAATCCGCCAGCGTATCGAGCCACGCCGCAAGCGCCGGAAGGCAGCGCACTGATAGTGTCGCAACACCCGCCGCTCGATATCTGCCGACATGCCAACGTACATCGGCGTGCCGGCAAATGCGCCCAATGGATCAGGCACCGCCGGGTTTATGATGATGTACACGACATGCGCCGCTCCCGCAGCCTGGCCCCTTGCCCGCCTGGAGATTTCGGAGATTTCAGGAAGAGCGGCATAATATGCCAGCTTGGCTGGTGTGATACGCATGGCGAAATTCCTCGTGGCCACCATTGGCCAACGACGAAACGCCCCCTCTTCTCCACCTAAGGCGCGGCGTTCACGACCAGCGGCCCGTCGCAGATGCGGTGCAACAAATCGGCCTGTTTCGGCTCCAGTTCGACGAGCAGGGTAAGCACGTTGAGCACGTTGATCAGCTCGCTGGTATATTCGGGCAGCCAGTGATCGGGCTGGATATCGCCGAGCGGGGATGGCGGGCGCTTGTCACCGATCTGCGGCCGTTCGCGGTTGCGCTTTCTGTAGCTGAACCACTGCCGCAGCACATTCTTGCCCGACACTTCATATGCCCAGACCTGGGGTGAGACATTGTCGATATGGCCGGTGCCGACCGTCAGGCGGCGGGTGGCGGCGTCATACCCCATGGTATCGGGAAAGCCGGCGGCAGTGGTGGGGATGCTGCCGCCCTTGGGGTTGGTCGGCGGGTTGGCGGCGACCCTTGGCGGCCCGGGCGGATGGCCTTCGCCGAAGCGTTCGCCGAAACTGTGCAGCCAGATGATTTCGCGGCCGAGCTTGGCCGCTTCGGCGAACAGCGTTGCGTCCGCAGTTAGTGGCACGCGCAAGCCGGGCTGGATCAGATCGCCGCGGAAGCGTTCGACATAGGCGGGGTGGGCGAGCAGCGCCGCGACATAGGCAAAGACATCGACCGGATCGACCGGCGCACCATAGGTTTTGCTTAGCGCGGCGAGGACGGCGGGCGAGACGTTGGACTCGGTGGCGGCGGCGTCTTTCCAGAGCGCGAAGACATGGCCACCGCGTCCACTATAGTGATGTTTGTCAGGGGGCAGCGCTGTGGATGTCAGTGCGGGGCCGCCGGAGGGCGACAAATCCGTCGGCGCTGTAAGGAATATCTGCTTTTCCCCAAATGCGTCCCAGATTTTCGGTCGTGGATCACTAATTACCCGAGCATCACCAATCAGATGCTGACGGTCAAACGAGCGGAAACCATATCTGGAAGTCTCCACTCGCGTTTCTGTCTCGTTGACAATCTGCGACGTTCGTAGCGCTCGGTCGCCAAGTCCCTGACTTACAACCTTACGGATATGCCGATCAGCAACTTTGTATGCGCCAGTCGTCTTGTCCTTTCGCAGAGTGGGGTGAAACAAAGTCTCTTTCTGCACTAAATCTTGCTCAGATAGGAGGCGTTGCCAGCGCTGCCCTAAGCTTCTCTCGTCCGGGGCAATGATCCATGTTCTACCACCCGTGACGCCCGGCCCCACATCACCAATGACCTTGTCCAACGGCACATAGCTGCCCCAGCCGTCTCCCAATTCAGGCAGGAACGGCGCGCGCCAGTCTTTCGGGCAATCGCTCCAGCCCTTGCTGTCGATGGCCAGCTTGCCGAGTTCGGTAAACTTGTCCTTGCGGTGGCCCTTGGCCAGCGCGCGAAAGCGCACCCGCGCCGGTACGGCGGGGTCGTTGGCAGGCGAGCGCGCCGCCAGCACGATGCACACCGGGTGCTGGACGCCCTGGAAGATGCGGGTTGCCACCTCGGGCTGATGGCCTTCGGGGGAGCAATCGATGATCCAGATTTCGTCGCAGTCGCGGCGCAGGTCGGCGCGCATTTTCTGGAAACCCGGCCCGTTCAAGAAGCCCGCGACGGTGATGTAGCAGACCATGCCGGACAGTTTGTCGGATGGGCCACCTGCGCCCTGCTGAAACACTTTCCACGCCGCCCAGCGCCAGAAATAGACGTAAAGGTTGCGTAGGTGCTTGGCGTGCGCCCCGGCCTTCCATGCCACCGGCGGCTGCCAGTCCTGCAAGGGGGCCGCCCGGTTGCCGCTGCCATTTTCGATCCAGCCGCCCTTGCCCTTGGCCTTTTCCTTGTACGGCGGGTTGCCGATGACGACGGTGATCGGCTGGGCGCGCTTGACGGCGTTGGCATCCCGCCCGGACCGGGAGATTTCGCGGTAGATGCCCTGCCCCGCCTCGATATCAGCATAGGGGTCGCTGAGCGTGTCGGTCACGAACAGCCCGGGGCTGCCATCGGCCTCAAGCGCGATCATTTCCGCCAGCAGGCGCAGCTGGGCCACGGCAAAGGCGCCGAACTGCAATTCAAAGCCGTACATGCGTTTGGCGGCTTCGGTGATCCGGCCGGCAACGGCGCCGCCGCCTTCGTCCGCCTCCACCCGCGCGGCGATGGCGCGCAGGATGGCGAGCAGGAAGGTGCCGGAACCGGTGGCGGGATCGGCGATATGGACCTGGTCCCCGGCCAGCCCCTGCGCGACGCCGAAGCGGCTGGTCGATCGCAGCGCCTCGTCACACAGCCGCACCATCGCCTGCACCACCTCGGGCGGGGTGTAGTACGAGCCGGTCAGCTTGCGCAGCCGGCGGTCGTAGACGTCGAGGAAATCCTCGTAGAAATATAGCCAGGCCTCGGCATCGCCCTTGGCGATCGTGTCCCAATTGACGACATCGAGAACGCGGACCATCGTGTCGAGCGAAGGGCCGAGCGACAGGTCCTGTTCGGTGAGCAACCGTAATGCCGTGCCGATGAGCGTATTGGTCTTGCCGAGCGCCTTGGCCACATCATCAAGACCATCGGCGAGCGAGAGCTTGCACGATTTGGCCATCAACAGCCCGAAGGTGACCGCCTGGGCATAGCCATCGGCAAAGCGCGCATCATCGGCATCGGGAAACAGCAGCGCCTTCCAATCGTCCTTCAGTTCGGACAGCTTGGCGTTCTTGACGGCGAGCTGCTCGACGACTTCGTCGCGGAGATAGCGGCACAGGCGGGCAGCGATGGTGGCGAGTTCGCGCGCGGTTTTCGGCGGGATGGGCTGCCAGCTGAGGAAATCGGCGATGAGCGGCAGGAAGCCAGTCGGGGCCGTGAGTTTTGTGCCGGCGGTTTCGATATCGCCGTCGAAAGCAATGATCTTGCCGACCAGTTCACCATCGCGCCACAGCGAGACGGCGTTGCCATCGGTGTAGAGCAGGTTGGGCAGGGCCTTCAGCCGGTCCCACTGGTCCTTGTCATGGCCCTTTTTCCATTTGCGTGGATCGGCGCCCTTGCCGGGCGCCTTGACCTCGATAAAGCCGATCAGGGCCTTGTTGAGCTGGACGGCGAAATCGGGGCGGGTGCGCAAGTCGGACAGCGAGGCTTCGCCGATCAGGCGGACGGCGGCGGAGGCGTAGCCGCATTCGGGGGAGAGGGCGGCGAACAATTGTTCGATGGGGTTGCGGAGCTGGTCCTCGGGCTGGCCGCTCTGGTTGAGCTTGGCCTTGGCCAAAGCGCCGAAGTCGCTGACCGCCTTTTTGACTTGTTCAGCTTGCGTCATTGGCTCCCCCGGCACATATTCTTTGCATCACAGTGCAGGCCCGGGCAACCGGCAGATTTGGTGACGCGATGGACTATCCCCTCGATGCCGGCCCGAAACAATATGGTTTCGATCTGGGCGATGCGCGCCCGGCGGTATCCTATGAGCCCGACCGGGAGGCTGTGCGGCGGGAACTGACCGAAATCCTGGAAAGCGCCCAAGCTGCGACGGGCGAAATGCCATGGGACGCGCGGACATTTCAGTATCATAAGGTCGTGTTTCCGCAGATGGCGCGCTGGCTGCCCAATGATGAACGCGAGCGGCTTTGTGAGGCGTTTGCGAAAGCGGTGCGGCGGCTGGAATCGCTGGTCGCTGTTTGAGGCGCGCGATGGCAGTCTCACCGGATCATATCGAACAGCTCGACATGCGGGACCGACTGGCGCGTATCGACGAGATGCAGGCGAGGCTCCACAAGATGATGCGGGAGACCCGCCTTGCGACGCCGCGGATGTTTTTTGAAGACGGTCTTGTGATGGCGGCACCGATCATAACGGGCGCCATATTGGCAAAGTGGTGCCTTTCGTGAGTTATAGTGCTGCCATGGGGTCACATGCCCATGTCCATATCCATATCGAGGCTGACTTCGCGTTCTGGCACTCGCTCCGGCACGCGCTCGCGATACGGTAGCTTGGCTCTGTCCGGAGATGGCGGTTTGACCGTCTCAAGCGCAGAGGTCTTCTCGCCGTCTCGACGAATGATATCGCGCTCAAGGCTTTTGACATTGTCGACGACGAGGGTGGCGCGTTCGGCAATCCGGGTGACTGCGACAAGGAAAGCGCGGCTGGTATTGAGCAGCTTCTCGCGCTCGCTCATCAGGATGATGCCGTTGGTGGCGGTCATGCCTTGGGCTATGTGGACATTAATACCAAGACTCTCTGATCAGAACCGATGTGCCCATGTTCGCAGTCCGATGGACATGATACGCCAAGGCTGGTCGGCGAGGCGGTTCCAGGCGAAGCAGCAATGGTCGAGGATGTCGTCGTAGGATTTGAAAATGCGATTC
>JBBRVH010000010.1:0-45189 GCA_038246995.1 Sphingomonadales bacterium | reverse complement strand
GGAGGGCGACTCGCGAAGCGAGCGGGGTGGGGGTTCGCGGGTGGCCGCTTGCGAACCCCCACCCCGCTCGGGGCAAGCCCCGAGTCGCCCTCCCCGCAAGGGGGAGGGACAAGAGAAGGACCATGGCAATGCGTAACTTGATCATCGGCCTCGCCGCCATCGCCGCCGCCGCTACGGCGAGCGCCCAGATGGCCAGCCGGTCGATCTGGCAGGGCGTCTATTCCGCCGAACAGGCGGAACGCGGCGCGGCGGTCTATGCGGCGCGCTGTGCCGCCTGCCATGGCGTATCGCTGAACGGCACCGGCGAGGCCCCCGGGCTGGTTGGCGGCGAATTCGTCAGCCATTGGGACACGCTGACGGTGGGCGACCTGTTCGATCGCGTCCGCACCACCATGCCGCAAAACGCGCCGCAGACGCTGACTCGCGACGAATATGCCGATGTCCTGGCCTATATGTTGAAATACAATGGCTTTCCCGAAGGCGAAAAACCGCTCGACCGGCGCAGCGAAGTGCTGGCGCTGATCAGCATCACCGCCCAGAAACCTGAAGGAGGCGGCAAGTGAAGCGCCTGTTCCTGATCGCGGCGCTGCTCGCCGCCCCCGCACTTGCCCAGCAACAGCGCTGGACGCTTGAAAACCTCCCCGCGCCGGCCCCTGTCGCTGCGACGACCAATCGCCAGCCCAACCCTTATGTCGCGCAGGGCGATTTCCTGAAAATGCCGCCCGGCCGCACCATGGGGTCAACGAGCGCCGTCGCGGTCGACAGCAAGGGCCATATCTGGGTCGCCGACCGCTGCGGCGCCAACTCCTGCCTCGACAGCCCGCTCGATCCGATCATGGAATTCGATGCCAAGGGCAATTTCATCAAGGCGTTCGGCGCCGGGATGTTCGTTTTCCCGCACGGCTTTTTCATCGATGCCAAGGACAATGTCTGGTTGACCGACGCGCGCACCGCACCGGCGACGGCCACCCGCAAGGCATTGGGCGCACAGGTCATCAAGTTCAGCCCGAAGGGCAAGATGCTGTTGGCGCTCGGCAAGCCGGGCATCACCGGGCCGGGTCCAGACGAATTCACCGAGCCCAGCGCCGTCGCTGTTACCCGGCAGGGTGTGATCTTCGTCAACGACGGCCATGACGCCGGGCGCGGCAATTCGCGGATCATGAAGTTCGATGCGCGCGGCAAGCTGCTCAAGACCTGGGGCGAACCCGGCCCGGCGCAAGGCCAGATCACCGCGCCGCACGCCCTGGCCATCGACAGCCAGGGCCGGCTGTTCATCGCCGACCGCTGGAACAACCGTGTCCAGATCTATGACCAGGATGGCAAATTGCTCGATAGCTGGCAGCAGTTCGGCCGGCCGAGCGGGCTGTTCATCGACCGCAACGACACGCTCTATTCGGCCGATTCCGAAAGCCGCAACCCCGTCGGCTATGGCTATAACCCCGGCTGGCAGCGCGGTATCCGCATCGGCAGCGTGCGCGATGGCAAGGTAACTGCCTTCATCCCCGATGCCGATCCCAACCCCGACGCCGGCTCGACCAGCGGTGCCGAAGGCATCTGGGTCGACAAGGCCGGAGTGATCTATGGCGGCAAGGTCAAGGACCGCGCGGTGGTGCGCTACAGGCGCAACTAAACTTTCGCCTGACCCTGCACCATCATACAGGCACGTCACCCCCGCGAAGGCGGGAGCCCATCGCCTGCGATTCGATTTTTGTTATCGGCATTTCGGCGATGGGCCCCCGCCTTCGCGGGGGTGACGGCATTTTTTCGCCTTCGACCTGCTGTCTTTAACGCTCCTCTTCGCCCCGCCGCGACGCACACAGCGCATGGCACGCCGCCGGGTCCATCGGCCGCTCGCCGGGCTTCACTGGCACGCTGCCGCCGCTGCACAGGGTCAGCACGCCACCGGCCTGCACGACCGCCGGCGGTGTCGCAAAACCGATAACCGCCACCAACGCGGCGAACAGCGCCAGCGGGCCGGGTTCAGACCGCACGGCTGAAGGCCGCCGATGACGTGCTGCGATAGCGATCGAACACCGCCGCCACCGAACGTGCATAGGGCATCGCCGTCGCCGCCAGTTCGATGCGGCTGCCGCGCCAGCGCAGCAGGCCGCGGGCTTCGAACGGCGCCAGCCGTTCCCGCACTTGCCGATCGGCCGCGAGCAGCCCGGCATCGCCATGGCCCTGCCCCAGGATGCTGGTGATCAAATCGCCGCGAAAGCGATCATCAGCATCGCGGTGGCAACCAAGCGCCGCCGGGAACAGCCCGGCATCGAGCGCGGCGTGGTAACGGCCATTATGCTTGTCATTCTGGATCAACCGGTCGGGAAAGGCGCTGATCGCGCTCACCCCCAACCCGATCGTTGCCACGGCATCATCATCGGTAAAGCCCTGGAAATTGCGATGCAGCCGGCCTTCGCGTGCCGCCACCGCCAACGGGTCGGCCGGCAGCGCGAAATGATCGAAACCCACGGCCTGATAGCCGGCATCGCCGAGCAGGCGATCCGCAAGTGCAGCCTGTTCGAAGCGCGCTTCCGAATCGGGCAGGTTGCTCGCGTCGATGCGGCGCTGGCGGCTGATCATCTGCGGCACATGGGCATAGCCGAATACGGCCAACCGGTCGGGCGCCATGGTCAGCGCGCCGTCGATCGTTTCGGCAAGATCGGCGGCGCGTTGCCCCGGCAGGCCGTACATCAGGTCGAAATTCAGCGACGTCACCCCGGCATCGCGCAGCAGCGCCACGGCGCTTTCGATCATCGCCTGCGGCTGCACCCGGCCGATTGCGGCCTGGATGGCGGGGGCCAGCGTCTGCACCCCCAGGCTGGCGCGGGTAACTTTATTGTCGGCCAGCATTGCCGCCCATTCGGCATCAAAAGCGCGCGGATCGATCTCCACGGACACCAGCGCATCATCGGCGGCAAAGCTGCTGCGCAGCGTCGCCAGCAGTGCCGCAAAATCGCCCGCCGCCACGGCATTGGGGCTGCCGCCGCCAAAGGCGATGCGCGTCACCCGGCCCCGGCCGCCCAGATGCGCCGCGACCACGGCGATTTCGGCGCGCAAGCGATCCAGATAAGCCGAAAGCCTGTCCCCGCGCCCGACATTGCCGGTGTTGCAACCGCAATACCAGCAGATCTGCCGGCAAAACGGGATGTGGACATATAGCGAGATCGGCGCGTCCTTCGCCACCGCGGCCAGCGCCACCGCCATGTCGGCCGAGCCGATGCGATCATGAAAATCGGCCGCGGTGGGATAGCTGGTGTAGCGCGGCACCGGCGTGGCGAGAAGAGCGGGGTGATAGGTCATGCCCCGTGCATAGCGCGCCGGCGCAGCGCTGGTCGTTGATCCAGATCAAGGAAAAACTTGTTCCAGATCAATGTGAAAGCCGACACGGCGACTAGGGGGAGGCCATCAACCCCGAAAGGACAACATCATGTCTCGCCTGCTTCCCCTCGCTGCCCTCGCCCTGTTGGCCGCCGCTCCGGCCGCGGCTGCCCAAGGCGATGTGCTGATGCGGGTACGCGCCATTCTGGTGGCGCCGAACGAAAGCTCGGGCGGCATCCTGCCCGGCCTGCCCACCGAACAGGTCGGTGTCGGCAACAGCTTCATGCCCGAAGTCGATTTCACCTATATGGCCACCGACAACATCGGTTTCGAACTGGTGCTGGCGACGACCAAGCACGGCCTGAAGGGCAAGAGCGGCGTGACCGGCGGCATCGGCAAGCTGGGGTCGACCTGGGTGTTGCCGCCGACGTTGACGGCGCAATATCACTTCATGCCAAAAGCCAAGGTCCGCCCCTATGTCGGCGCCGGGGTGAATTACACGATTTTCTGGAATGAAAATGCCTCAGCCGGGCTCGAAACCGCTGTCGGCCCGACCCGTATCCAGATGACCGACAGCTTCGGCTGGGCCGTCCAGGCCGGCGCCGACATCGACCTGACGCCGAAGATCTTCCTCAACTTCGACATCAAGTACATCGACATGAGCACCAGGGCGACGCTCACCACCACCGCGATCGGCGTGCAGACGGTGAATGTCGACATCAACCCGATCGTCGCCGGCATTGGCCTCGGCTTCCGCTTCTGAAGCGGCGCGACTGTTTCGCGTTGCCGGCGTATGTCAGGCGATGGCGACGACGATCAGGGCAAGGGCGATCGCCGATCCGAAAAGCCTGATCCGGCAATCGGTCCGCTGCTGCATGCGCTCGATCGATTCGAAATCGAGCCAATGCTCCTGGACCAGCAGAAACGCATGTTTGTGAAAGGCGAAGGGCGCAATGCGATGCAGCAGCGTGCGCATGGCAAAGCCGGCTACCCACAATTTCAGCCGCCAGGGCATATGGCCATATTGTTCCGGAAACACTGTCTGGACCAAACGCACAAGCGCAGCGCTTTGCGGCAGGCGCTGGTTTTCGAAATTCGAACAGGCCCGCTGCAGATCGTCCGGCACGGCTTCGACATGTCGGGCAAGACAGGCCAGATCTTCGAGCGCCGAATTGACCCCGAGACCGAGATCGGGCGGGAAGGCATGGCTGGCATCGCCGATCAGCAGGATTTGCATGGCCGGGCTGCCAAGCGATTGATGCAGATGGCCGGCATATTGCGGGATCGGGAAGCGACCCGGAACGGTGGCGGCAAAGGCTTCGGCCTGCTGGTCGCTGATCAGCGAACGAACATCGAGCTGGGGAAAGGACGCTTCAAGAAACCCGAGCAATGCCTCGGCTGACCGCAGGCCCCAGATCATGTGGTCTGCCGGGCGGATGATGTTGGCACTGCGCGGCTCGCAAGGGTTGGCGGCCGGAAACACCGCCAGTTGCAAGGCGCCGGTGCGCGGCCCGGCCACGCTCGACAGCAGATAGCACATGCGATGGTCGTCGAGCGCCGTCACGCCATCGGCGCCGCGGACCGTAAACCCGGCCGGCAGGCCAATGACCTTATAGGCGAGGCCGGCGCTTTTCGACGGGTGCTCGATCATGCGAAAATAGCCATCGGGAACCTCGCGCCGGGCCGCAAGCGCTGCACGCACCGACGACGACAGGCCGTCGCAGCCCAGCACCAGATCGGGTGTGAACATCAGCATTTCGTCGCCGGGCGCGGCCACGGCCACGCCGACGCCGCCGTCGTCATGATCGACGAAGTCGGCAAAGCGATGGCCATAAAGCAGCCTGATGCCCGAACCGCCCCGCGCTGCAATCGCATCGAACAGCATCTGCTGAAAATTCGCGCGGCGGATCCAGTAACAGCGGCCGCGCAACGGGTTAATGATCGGCGGGGCCTGCTGCTTCAGCCGGCCGTCGGGCCCGACGATACCGAGCTTGAAATCGTCATTCGCCACGCCGTAGCGCTCGAGCATCGCAGCAATGCCAAGCCTGATCAGCAATTGCTGGCCGCGCGGGTCGATCTGGTAATTGAAGGCCTTGTCGGGTTCGAAATCGGCCGGACCGCTACGTCTTTCGATCAGAACGACATCGTCCCAGCCGAGATCGGCAAAAAGCAGCGCCGCCGCAAGGCCGCTGGGGCCTCCGCCGCAGATAAGGACCTGTCTGCCTGTTCTTGCCACTGCCATGCCGTCACTACCTGATTGCATGGGACCATCTGGCCTGCTCCGGAGCCTGTTACGGCAATCTAATTGGCCTTATCCGTGCGGCGGACACAAGCCTGCTTCGCCGCCAGATGCACACCGAGGGCAAGCAGTACCCTATTCGTCGCGCGTTTCCGCAGACGGTTCCTTGGGGCCTTCATCGTTCAGGATGCGCAGCGCCGCGCCATCGAGATCGTCGAACTGGCGCGTCCGGACCGCCCAGAAGAACGCCACCAACCCGACCAGGCCAAGCAGCAGCGCAACCGGAATGAGGATCGCCAGCCCGATCATCGCGCCGCGTTCCGCAACCGCAGCGCGTTGGCGACGACGATCAGCGATGATCCCGACATGGCGATCGCGGCCACCAGCGGCGTCACCTGCCCGGCAATCGCCAGCGGCACGGCGAGGACATTATAGCCGATGGCGAGAACGAAGTTCTGCCGCACCACTGCCATCGTCCGCCGCGCTGCGGTGACGGCCTGCGCCACTGGCAGCAAGCGATCCCCCAAAAACACCAGGTCGGCCGCCGTCTTGCCGACATCGCTCGCCGACGCCGGTGCCATCGAGACATGCGCCGCCTTCAGCGCCGGGCCATCGTTCAGTCCATCGCCGATCATCAGCACATGATGGCCAGAGGCCTGCAACGCTTCGATCCGCGCCAGTTTGTCCCCCGGTTGCATCTCGCTTTGCGCCGCCAGTCCCAGCGGCCCGGCCACTGCCGCCACCGCTTCGTGCCGATCGCCCGAGATCATCGCGACCGGCAGGCCAAGGCCGGCAAGGCGTGACAGCGCCGCCGCCGCATCGGGGCGCAGACCATCCTGGAAAGCCAGCAAACGCAGCGGCCCGTCACCAAGCCGGAACGCCGTCAGCAACGTATCGCCCGACGCTTCGCCACCCACCCAATCGGGGCGCCCGAGCCGCGCCGGCATGCCCTCGACAACGCCCCGGACCCCGAGGCTAGGGGCTTCGAAAACATCGCCGATCGCCGCCGGTTGCACGCCTTGCGCCGTCAGCGCCGCCGCCAGCGCACGCGCCAGCGGGTGGCGGCTCGCCTGTGCCAGCGCCAGCGCCACGGGTTTTTCAGCGTCCGAAAGCGGCAGCGCTGCGGCCGGCACCGGGCGGCCGAGGGTTACCGTGCCGGTCTTGTCGACGAGCACCATGTCCACCGCGGCCAGCCGTTCCAGCGCCGAACCGTCCTTGATCAGCACCCCCTGCCGCATCAGCGCACCACTGGCGACGACCTGGGCGATCGGCACCGCCAGCCCGAGCGCGCACGGGCACGTGATGATCAGCACGGCAACGGCGATCAGCAACGCTTCGTGCCAGCCGGCCCCTGCGAGCATCCAGCCGATGAAGCTGAGCGCCGCCAGGCTGTGCACCGCCGGCGCATACAGCCGCGCGGCGCGATCGGCGACGCGCACATACAGCGATTTCGATTGGGTGGCGGTCGCCATCATCCGGGCGATATCGGCAATCACACTGTCGGCAACCGCGGCCGTGACCTTGACCGTCAGTGGCGCATCGAGATTGATTGTGCCCGCCAGCACCTTGCCGCCGGGTTCGACCGGCACCGGCGCATTTTCGCCGGTGATCAGCGCGCGATCGACATTGCTCTGCCCCTGTTCGACAACGGCATCGGCGGCAAAGCGTTCGCCCGCCGCCACCAGCAGGCGCATGCCCGGCGCCAGTTCGGCGGCGACGCGCCATTGCGTTGCGCCATCCTTGCCGATGACATGACCGCCCGGTGCGCTTTGGCGCAGCAGCGCCGCCACGCTGTCGCTGGCGCGCGCGCGCATCGCGCTGTCCAGAAAGCGCCCGGCAAGCAGGAAGAACAGCAGCATGGTGGCGCCGTCGAAATAGGCATGTTCGCCGCCGACCATGGTTTCGAACAGGCTGACCGCAACCGTGAGCACCACGCCAATCGAGATCGGCACATCCATGTTGGTGCGGCCATGGCGCAGCGCCGCCCAGGCGCTGGTGAAGAACGGTCGCCCGGCATAGGCAACCGCGGGCAAGGCGATCAACGCCGACAGCCAGTGGAACAGGGTGCGCGTCGCGCCTTCGGCGCCCGACCAGACCGATACCGACAACAGCATGATGTTCATCGCGGCAAAGCCGGCGACGCCCAGTGCCTTCAACAACCGCCGGGTTTCGGCATCTTCGGCCGGTGCAAGATCGCCGCGAAAGACTTCGGCGACAAAGCCGAGCCGTTCGACCGCTTGCTTCAGGCTGTCGTCGTCCAGGGCCGGATCATGCGCGATGCTGACCCGCCTTGTGGTGAAATTGACGCGCGCCGAGGTCACCCCCGGCACCACCGCGAGCCCGCCTTCGAGCTTTGAGATGCACCCAGCGCAGCGCAGCCCTTCGACAGCAAACACGCTGGTTGCCGTGCTCATGCCGGCACCTCGTCGGTGAAATCGCCGGTCTTGCCGCCGGCGCGCACCTGGACATGAACGTGGAAGCGCCCGGCGGGCACGGCGGTGGACGACCGCCAAACCCCCTGCCCCAGCGATATGAACTGCAATTGCTGTTCGGGCACCCGTCCCAGCACATGGGTGGCGGTGGCGGAAACCACGGCACCGCCCGGCACCTTGCCGGTCACCCGGACATGACGGGCTTCATCGAGCCCCACGGCGATCTGCCAACCCAGCGCCTTTTGCGCCCGGCCGGCCGCGATCCAGCCGTTGAATTTCTGGCTGGCGACATAGGAATTATCGACGACAGTGCCCCCGAAGGTGCGGCTGGCGAGCGTCGCCATGGTCAGGTTGACCGCAACGACGACACCAAAAAAGCCGCAGATGATCGCGGTCATGTGCCAGCCGGTGAAGACGCGGGCCTTCATTCGCCTTCCTTGTCATTGTCGTCATCGGGGCGTTCGAAACGGCTGCCGGTGGTGGCACCGCCCGCCTCGACATCGAGCCCGCGCACGCTGAAATCGATATCGGCATGTTCGGGGCCGTTCGCCGACGCGGCAACGAACAGCCGGGCTTCGGCGACCTGGTCGGGCGCCAGAACCAGTTTCACCGTCGTGCCGGCGCCGTCGCGATTGCCCGTTTCGCTCCACAGCTTGCCACCCTCGATGCCGGCGATGGCGACTTCGACGGTGCGCGGGCGGCTCTCCATGTTGCGCAGCTTGACGGTATAGGCGTTGCGGATGTCGCCATCGGCGAGCCGCACCCATTGCGGGTTGCGGTCGGGCTGCACCGACAGGTCGAGCCGGGTGCGGGTGCCGAGCGAGAACAGCATGGCCAGCCCGATACCGCCCCAGATCAGCCCATAGGCGAGCGTGCGCGGCCGCATCAGGCGCTTGAGCGGTGATGGCGGCGTGCCGCCCGCCATGGCGATCTGCGTATCGGCGACCGAGGTATAGCCGATCAGCTTTGCCGGGCGGTGGACCTGCGCCATCACCTTGTCACAGGCATCGATGCACAGGCCGCAGGTGATGCAGCCGATCTGCGGACCTTCGCGAATGTCGATGCCCGTCGGGCAGACGGCGACACAGGCGTTGCAATCGATGCAATCACCGGTCGGCACCAGCGCCGGGGGCGGCGTCATGTCGGCATATGCAACCGGCGCGTCGACCGCCTGGCGCTTCAGGCCGCGGCTGCGCGGTTCGCCGCGCCAGCCCTTGTACGTGACCATCAGCGATTTTTCATCGAGCATGGCGCTCTGGATGCGCGGCCACGGGCACATGTAGATGCACACTTGTTCGCGCATCAGACCGCCGAAAATATAGGTCGTCAGTGTCAGCACGAAGATGGTTGCAAGCGCGACGCCGGGCGCGGTGCCGCTGAACAGTTGCCCGGCCAGCGTCGGCGCATCGGCGAAATAGAAAATCCAGGCGCCGCCGGTCAGCACGGCAATCGCCAGCCAGATGCCATGCTTGGTGACGCGCCGGGCAATCTTGCCGGCGCTCCATGGCGCCGCCTGCAGCTTCATCTGTGCATTGCGATCGCCATCGATGGCGCGTTCGACATGGACGAACAGGTCGGTCCACACCGTCTGCGGGCAGGCATAGCCGCACCACGCCCGGCCGACCGCCGAAGTGACCAGAAACAGCCCGATACCGGCCATGACCAGCATGCCGGCGACATAATAGAATTCATGCGGCCAGATTTCGATCTGGAACATGTAGAAACGCCGGTTCGCCATATCGATCAGCACGGCCTGATCGGGGGCATAGGGCCCCCGATCCCAGCGCAGCCAGGGCGTGATGTAATAGATCGCCAGCGTGACGGCCATCACCAGCCATTTGAACCGCCGGAAGGGGCCATCGACGGCCTTGGGAAAAACACTGCGCCGGGCGACGAAGAAATTCTGGTCGCTGGCGGGGTCGGCACTGTTCACTGACTGGTCACTTCTGGTTCCGCGGCGGCAATCGCAACCACCGGATTGGCTTCGCCGCCACCAAGGGAATGGACATAGGCCGCCAGCATCTTGATCGTCACCGGGTCGAGGCGCGCGCCCCAGGCCGGCATGACACCGCCGCGCGCATTGACGATGGTGGTCGTCAACGTGGCGCGATCGCCGCCATACAGCCAGATGGCATCGGACAGGTTCGGTGCGCCAAGCTCGCGATTGCCCTTGCCGGCGGCACCATGGCAGACGGCGCAATTGGCTTCGAACAGGGCAGCCCCGCGGGTCGCAGCGGCGCTGGGCTTGTCCTGGCCCGAAATGACCCGGACATGCGAAACGACATCGCTGATTTCGTTCTTTTGCAGGATTTCATCCCGTCCGAAGGCCGGCATCTGCGAAACACGGGTTTCGTCGTTGCCCGGGTGACGGATGCCGTTGATCAGGGTTGTCTGCAGGGCGCCAAGGTCCCCGCCCCAGATCCAGTCATCGTCGTTGAGGTTGGGATAGCCCTTGGAACCGGCGGCGCCGGCGCCATGGCATTGCACACAATGCACCTTGAACGCCGATTTGCCGCCACGTTCGGCGGCGCGCAGCAATTGCGGATTGCCGGGCAATTGTTCGATCGGCAATTGTGCCAGCGCCAGCTTGATCGGCGCCTGCCGCGCCGCTTCGCCGGCGAGTTCGGTGGCGAGATCGCCCTGGCTCGACCAGCCGAGCAAGCCCTTGGTCGCGCTGTTGGCGAGCGGGATCGCCGGATAGGCGATGGCATAGCCGATGGCAAAGACGATGCAGGCATAGAAGGTCAACAGCCACCAGCGCGGCATCGGCGTATCGAGTTCTTCGATACCATCCCATTGGTGACCGACGGTCGAGGTGCCGGTGGGCGCATCGACACGCGGGCCGGGTGCCGGTTTCAGATCATCAGCCATGCTGGTCGTCCTTGAAATCATTAGGCTCGAAAATCATGGTCTTGGCGCGGGCGTGGACGTCACTGGCACCGCGGCGAAAGGTCCAGCCGATCAGGACCAGGAAGACGACACCCAGGAACACCAGGCCCCAGCTGTCGGCAGCGTGGCGGAGCGCATCATAGCTCATTTCGGCTGTTCCTTGGCAGCGGCGGCGTTGAAATCGACGGCCGTGCCGATCGACTGGAGATAGGCGATGATCGCATCGAGCTCGGTCAGCCGCTTGGGATCGCCATCGAAATCCCGAACCTGTGCCTTGGGATAGCGCGCCAGAAACTCGGTGCTGTCGGCCTCGGCATCGCCCTGCAACACCAGGTCGGCGCTGGCCTTGGCGATATCGACATCGCTGTAGGGCACGCCGACGCGGCGCAGCGCCACGAGATGCCCGCCGATGGCATCTGTCTTCAACTCGCGTCCGGCCAGGAAGGCATAGGGAGGCATGATCGATTCGGGCACCACGGCGCGCGGATTGGTCATGTGCTGGACGTGCCAGTCATCCGAATAACGGCCGCCGACACGCGCCAGATCGGGGCCGGTGCGTTCCGACCCCCATTGGAACGGGTGGTCGTACATGCTTTCGGCGGCGAGGCTGTAATGCCCGTAGCGTTCGGTTTCATCGCGGAACGGCCGGATCATCTGGCTGTGGCAGTTGTAGCAGCCTTCCCGCATGTAGATGTTGCGGCCGACGAGTTCGAGCGGGGTGTAGGGCCGCACGCCCTCCACCTTCACGACGGTGCTGTCGATCCAGAACAGCGGCGCGATCTCGATGATGCCGCCGATGGCGACAGTGACCAGGGTGAGCACGGCGAGCAGCGTGACGTTACGCTCGACAGCCTTGTGACGGTTGAGGAAATTGGACATCGATCAGGCCTTATTCTGCAAGCGCAGGAACGAGCGGACGGTCACGCGCCGGATCATAGGCCGGGCTCGACATCGGGGCTTCGACCCGCAGCTTGCCGGCAATGGTCATGCCGATGTTCCAGGCCATGACGAGCGAACCCGAAAGGTAGAGCAGGCCACCGGCAACACGCATCATGTAATAGGGGTGCATGGCGGCGACGACTTCGACAAAGGCGTAGACGAGGTAACCGTCCTTGCCATATTCGCGCCACATCAGGCCCTGGGTGATGCCCGCCACCCACATCGAGGCGGTGTAGAGCACGATACCCAGCGTCGCGAGCCAGAAGTGCCAGTTCACCAACCGCAGCGAATAGAGACGGGTGCGATTCCACAGCCGCGGCGTCATGAAATACAGCGCTGAAAAGGTGATCATGCCGTTCCAGCCGAGCGCGCCGGAATGAACATGGCCGATCGTCCAGTTGGTGTAATGGCTCAGTGAATTGACCGATTTGATCGACATCATCGGGCCTTCGAAGGTCGACATGCCGTAAAAGGCCAAAGCCAGCACCATCATGCGGATGATCGGATCGGTGCGGATCTTGTCCCAGGCGCCGTTGAGCGTCATCAGGCCGTTGATCATCCCGCCCCATGACGGCATCCACAGCATGATCGAGAACACCATGCCCAGCGTGCCGGCCCAATCGGGCAGCGCGGTATAGTGAAGATGGTGCGGACCTGCCCAGATATAGAGGAAGATCAGCGACCAGAAGTGCAGGATCGACAGGCGATAGCTGTAGACCGGGCGCTCGGCCTGTTTCGGCACGAAGTAATACATCATGCCGAGGAAGCCGGCGGTGAGGAAGAAGCCGACAGCGTTATGGCCATACCACCATTGCAGCAACGCATCCTGCACGCCGGCAAAGGCCGCATAGGATTTGGAGCCCAAAAGGCTGACCGGCATCGACAGATTGTTGACGAGATGAAGCATCGCCACGGTGATGATGAAGGCGAGGTAGAACCAGTTGGCGACATAGATGTGCGGTTCGCTGCGGCGCACGATGGTGCCGACATAGACCGCGAGATAGCTGACCCAGACGATGGTCAGCCAGATATCGACATACCATTCCGGCTCGGCATATTCGCGGGCTTCGGTAACGCCCATGACATAGCCGGTGGCGGCGAGCACGATGAACAACTGATAGCCCCAGAAGACAAAGCGCGCGAGCGTCGGGAACGCCAGCCGCGCCCGGCAGGTGCGCTGGACAATGTAAAAGCTCGTCGCGATCAGGGCATTGCCACCGAAGGCGAAGATCACGGCCGATGTGTGGAGTGGCCGCAACCGCCCGAAGGTGGTGAATTCGGAATTGAAATTGAGCAACGGCCAGGTCAGTTGGCTGGCGATCGTCACGCCGACGAGCAGGCCGACGATGCCCCAGAATACCGTCGCGATCACGCCCCAGCGGATGACCTCGTCATCATATTGGGTGGGGTCGGCCACGACAGCCGGGCGGCCGGCGCTGCGCAGGGTCACCACCAGCATGATCGCCGATGCCGCCGCCAGGATCGACATGTGCACGGCGAAGGCGGCATCCACCGCCATGGCGGCGGCCGCCAGCATCAGCAGCACGGCCAGGAACCAGCCGGAGGATTTGAAAAATGTCGCTTGCATGGCTCTTCCGATCGAGGCGTCGCAAAATGGCATGGCCTTGATGGAACCGAATGACATTGATCTGCGTCAAATGATCGGCGCCCTGCCGTTCCACACGGCGCGATCGGGTCATGTCTGTTCAAACCACCGGGGCATTTGTTCCAGCGTCCGTTGTTGTTGGTGTACGCGCCGCATCCGGTCAATACAACGACTGCTTGGTCACACGGTAATTACCGCAATAACCCTGATCAGTCGGTAAATTCGATTGCGAGGGGCAACACGCCGGTCAATGTCGCGTGCAGCCGGTCTCCCGGGTGGATCGGCCCGACCCCGGCCGGGGTGCCGGTAAAGATCAGGTCACCGCCGGCCAGCGTCACATAGGTCGACAGCACCGCAATGATTTCGGCGACGTTCCAGATCATCTGCCCCAGATCGCCCGCCTGGCGCTGTTCGCCGTTGACCGACAGAGTTATCGCGCCGCAGGCCGGTGGCAAGCCGGGCGAAAGCGCGCCCAGCGGTGCCGATTGGTCGAACCCCTTGGCCATGTCCCACGGCCGGCCCGCCTGTTTTGCCGCTGCCTGCAGGTCGCGCCGGGTCAGGTCGATCCCGACGGCATGGCCGAAAACCAGCGCTGGCGCATCGGCAACCGCCACATTGGCGCCACCATGGCCCAGCGCGATGACAAGCTCGACCTCGTGATGCAGATCGGCGGTCTGTGACGGAAACGCCAGCATGGCGCCGCTGGCGACCACGGCATCGGCAGGCTTGGTGAAGAAGAACGGCGCCGGACGCGCCGGGTCCCCGCCCATTTCGCGCACATGACCGGCATAATTCTGCCCGACGCAAAAGATCCGCCGCACCGGAAAACGCGCCTCGCTGCCGGCGATGGCGACGCTGACGGGTTCGACCCTGGGGAGGTGCATGGGCAGGTGCATGGGGCTGGCCTTTGCGCTGAACGGAAGACCAACCCGCTATAGCCGATTTGCCGCGCTGTCGAAGCAGCGTATGCAAGGACAAAACAAGATTGGGGAGAGCGATGCACTACGCCGAATTGACCGCCGCGCGCGCCGAATTGACAGCGCCCGGCGGCACCTTCGAGATTGCCGAAATCGAATTGCGCGGCCAGCGGGTCAAGGCGTTCAAGACGGCGCTTCCCGATATCCGCGCGCTCTGGCTCGCCACCGCCGCCTTCGCCGATCGCACCTACCTCGTTTATGAACACGAACGGCTGAGCTATGCCGACGCCCATGCCCAGGTCGGCGCGATCGCCGCCTGGCTGTCGGCACAGGGCATGGTGGCCGGTGACCGCGTCGCCATCGCCATGCGCAACTATCCCGAATGGATGCTGATCTACTGGGCCTGCACCGCCTCGGGCCTTGCCGTTGTCGGCATGAATGCCTGGTGGACGCCTGAAGAAATGGCCTATGCGCTCGGCGACTCCGCCCCGCGCGCGCTGTTCCTCGATGCCGAACGGCTGGCGCGGGTCGCGGCGCGGCCCGAGATGGCAGCGAACATGCTGCTGGTCGGCGTGCGGCTGCCGGCGCCGGCAGCGGGCGTCACTGATTTTTCCAGCGTCATCGCCAGCTGCGGCGGCCTGCCCGATATCGCCATCGACCCCGATGACGATGCCTGCATCTTCTACACCTCGGGCACCACCGGCCACCCCAAGGGCGCACAATTGACCCATCGCGGCTGCATCACCAACCTCTACAACATGATGTACGCCGGCGCCTCGACCGCGCTGGCGCTGCACAAGGCAAAGGGCATCGTGCCACCGGTGGTGCCGCCGCCGGTGGCGCTGATCACCACCCCGCTGTTCCATGTCACGGCCAACAACTGCGGCGCCTTTGCCACCACCGCCGCCGGCGGCACGATGGTGCTGATGTATCGCTGGGATGCCGGCGAGGCGCTGCGGCTGATCGCGCGCGAGCGGGTCACGGCGATGAGCGGCGTGCCGGTGATGGCGCGCGAAGTCATCAGTCATGCCGATTTTGCCACGACCGACACCTCGAGCCTGATCTCGCTCGGCGGCGGCGGCGCCCAGGTGCCGCCCGATCTTGTCCACAAGATCGACAGCAAGGTGGCGCAGGCGCGCCCCAACACCGGCTATGGCATGACCGAGGTCTGCGGCATCATCACGTCGAATTCGGGCGATTTCTTCGTCGGCAAGCCCGAAAGCGCCGGGCCCTACATGCCCAGCTTCGAGGCAAAATGCGTCGATGATGCCGGCACCACGGTGGCGCCGGGCGCAACCGGCGAATTGTGGGTACGCGGTGCCGCGGTCATCAAGGGCTATATCAACCGCCCCGATGCCACGGCCGCCGCGATCACCGATGGCTGGCTGCACACCGGGGACATCGCGCGGATCGATGGCGACGGCTTTGTCTATATCGTCGATCGCAAGAAGGACATGGTGCTGCGCGGCGGCGAAAACGTCTATTGCGCCGAAGTCGAGGCAGCGCTGTACCGCCACCCCGCCGTCGCCGAATGCAGCGTTTTCGGGGTTGCCGACGAACGTCTGGGCGAAGAAGTCGGCGCGGCGCTGCTGCTCAAGCCCGATGTCGTGGTGACCGCCGCCGCCCTGCGCGCCCACTGCGCCGAACTGATCGCTGGCTACAAGGTGCCGCGCTACCTGTGGTTCCAGTCCCAACCGCTGCCGCGCAACGCCAGCGGCAAGTTCCTCAAGCGCGAATTGCGCGACCAGTTGCTTGTGGCGGATGCGGTCTGACGCCCTCCCAGCGGCGCTGGAAATCCCGCTTCCCTGCATTTCACCCGCCTGCCCGCGCGACATCGAACCGGTGCGGGCTTGCATGGGCCGACGCGTAGCGCCAATGAAACGGGATGCGCATCGCCCTTTTCGAGCCCGAGATCGCGGGCAATGTCGGCGCCGTCCTGCGTCTCGGCGCCTGTTTCGGCGTTGCCGTCGATCTTGTCGAGCCGCTGGGCTTTGCCTGGGATGATCGGCGGGTGCGGCGCGCCGCGATGGACTATATCGATCATGTCAGCATCGCACGCCACGCCGGGTTCGACGAATTTCGCGCCAGCATCGCACCGCGCCGGCTGATATTGCTGACCACCAAAAGCCGGCAATCGGCCTATGATTTTCGCTTCACGGCCGATGATGTGCTGCTGCTCGGCAAGGAAAGCGCCGGCGTACCCGATGCGATTGCCGCTGCCTGCGATGCCCGCATCTGCATTCCGATGCAGCCCCAGGTGCGATCGATGAACCTCGCGACAACCGCCGCCCTCGCGCTTGGCGAGGCCCTGCGCCAAACCGGAAAATTGCCGGGCTGAAAAACTGAACCGCGCCGGGTTTGCCACAGGCTTCGGCTGGCGCGCAACGCTGTCAAAGCGCCTCACCGATGATCTGAACGTGCTGTTCGCAATACTAACAGCCTTTGCTGGCGGTCGCGCAGCCAGTCTCCACCCATGACGGCAGGGCTGGATCGACGTCGGTCGAGGTCACGGGCCCGATGCCGATGATCTGGACGACCGCCGGCTCGTCGCTGTTCGATCCATCCCAGTGCAGACCGCCGGCCGGGTGGAACATGTAACTGCCGGCCGGCATCGGTCTGGCCGCTGCCGGGTCGAAGCGCGTGCCCGTCCCCGCCGCCCAGCGCCCCTCGAGGACGGTGACGTGCCGGTCCTGGCTGTGGCTGTGCGGCCGGTCCATGACATGCGGCGGAAAGCGCACGCGGATGACATACGGCCCAGGTTTCGACGGGTCACCGGCGACGACCGCTGCGCGCACCCCGTGGCTGTCCGGTAGCTCACGCCAGACCAGTTGGTCGGGTGTGATGGTGACGAAGTCCGCCGCCGCAGCGACGCCTGTCACAAGCATCGCCACCGCCATCGCGCGCACCATCATCCACTATCTCCTGTCAGCCGCCGACATGATGTCAGTCGATTTCCGTCAGGGCAACCTGCACGCTTCAGGGCATCATGGTCGCAACGCCTGCCATTGCCCGCGGCTTCAAGGTTCGATCAGCAACTCTCTGGCCTGCAAACGATAGCTCCGGCTTACGGGCACCTTCAGGCCGTTGTTAAGGTACAGGATCATTTTTTCGCTTTCGCCTTCGATGCCGCGCACGGCATTATGGGCAACCCAGTGCGAGCGGTGCACGCGCGATCCGGGCGTTACCATTTCCGCCGCTGTCATCGCATCGGCAAAGCGCAACAGCACCAGGGTCGATCCGCCGCTGGTATGCACAAGCGTGTAATGTTCCTGGGCCGTTAGCGCGATGATGTCGCGACCGATGGTCGATGACAGGCGCGACAGCAGCGGGCTTTTCAAGGGCGGCGCCGGGGGGGCACCTGCGGGTAAGGCCGTGGCAGCAGCGTCTTCGTTGGTCCCGACGATCAATGCAGCCGGCCCGTTCCGGTGAAACAAATTGCTGCTGCCGAACCGCGAAAAGCCGAAAAGGCGCACGAACACGAAGTTCATGAACAACCAGTAGAGGATCACCTGCGAAATCATCAGGGCCGCTTCCATGCGATAGGTGGCGTCACCATAGTTCCACGGCCAGGTCGGAAAATAGTGCGACCCGGGGGCAAGATAGGGCGTCAGCACCCAATTGCGGAACATCGAGAAGAAGGCATTGAGCTGGGTGGAAACGAGCGCCCCGGTGATCAACGGAATCGCTGGCTGCAGGTGCCAGGGCGCCAGCACCTTCGCCGAAACGCGGGAAAAGAGTTCAATGCTCAGCCACAACGGAATGGCGATCAACACGGTGTGAGCGATATGCGGCCATTTCGTCACATATTCCACGCTGCCGGCATTGCTCGATCCGCTGGCGATGGCGATCAGCACCATGGGCAGCATAACGAATTTCGGAAAATCGGACCAGCCGAACTCGCCCCGTCCCATCGCTGGGTCGCTGTTCGGAAAGATGTTCGTCCCCGCCATGGCGGCAGTATGCGGCGTCACCCCGAAATTGCAATATCGCGAAAAATGCCGGCACCATTCATGCTGCATGAACGCCATCCATGCCCGTTTCACCCCGCGTGCCGGCCATTTTGTGCAACATCAGCGGTAGCGACGAAAGACGGTTTTACCCTTGCCCTGGTTTGCGCGGACACAGGTCGTCGGTGGCACAGCAGCTGTCGCAGGAAAGCCGGCACGCGGTGGGGTGCCGGTGATCCTTTAAGAACCCGGGGGCAAGATGGTCAAGAATTTCGCATCAGGCGCACAGGCAACGCGGCGTCACGGTCGGCCCGGACGCGGCACGCTGGCCATCGCTGCCGGCGCGTTGGTCGCAACGCTCGCCAATACTGCCGCCGCCCAGACCGTGGCGGAAGCCGGCCTTGCCAGCGAGATTGTCGTGACGGCGCGCAAGAGATCGGAATCGATCCAGGACGTGCCGCTTTCCATCCAGGCCTTTTCATCGGAACAACTGGCGGCATCGAACATCGGCGATCTGTCCGATCTCGCCGCCTTCGCACCCGGCCTGACACTGTTTGAAAATGTCGATCGCGGTTACGGCCAGGTCTTTATCCGCGGCATGCAGAATGTGCCGCCGGTGGGGGACACCAGCCGCGAACTGGCCTCGGTCTTCATCGACGGCATCTATTTCACCGGCGGTGTCAGCGCCATCAACACCGACAATCTGGAACGCGTCGAAGTCATCAAGGGCCCGCAAAGTGCGCTGTTCGGCCGATCGACTTTTTCGGGCGCGGTCAATTTCATCACGAAAACGCCGGGCAACACCCTGTCGGGATCGGTGCGCGCCACCGCCCAGACCGACGACGAATATGAAGTCGCCGCCAATATCGAAGGGCCGATCGTCAAGGACATCCTGGCGGCGCGCGTTTCGGGGCGTTTCCGCGATTTCGGCGGCCAGTATATCAACAGCTTCAACGGGGCGCCGCTTGGCGAGGAACGTGATTTTTCGGTCAGCGGCCAGCTTTATTTCACCCCGGGCGAACGGGTGACCGCCAAGTTGACGGCATCCTATCTCACCCAGAATGACGGGCCGCCGTCGAGCGCGCTGGTCGGCCGCAAACCAACGCATAATTTCACCGCGCCCAGCGGCGTTACCCTGTTCAAGGGCAAGGTGCCGTTCCCCACCGTCATCGCCCAGAACACGATCCCCACCGATCCGGCGCTGATCAAGGCCTTCCCCGGCTTTGCCCAGTTCGACACTACCCCCGGTGCCGACCGCTTCTCGTTCCGCCAGACCGGCCTGCGGCGCAATTTCCTCTTCACCTCGCTCGATGTCAGCATCGATATCGCCGATGGCTACACCCTGTCCTATCTCGGCGGCTATTCGGACGAAAACGCCAACCGCACCCAGGATTTCGAGCTGTCCGCCACCAACAATTACTTCCTGTCACGGCGGACCGACTCCAAATCCTATTCGAACGAAGTGCGCTTCGCGTCGCCCGACACCGGACGCTTCCGCTGGCTGATCGGCGCCTATTACCTGCACCAGACCCTTTTCGAACGCGATCCCGGCGCGATCTTCGGGTCGGACATCGGCTTTTTCGGGCCGCTCGTCGCCGGCACCATCCTGGTCGGCGCCGGGCCGCGGGTGATCGTCGACCGCAAGATCAATAATTACGCGATCTTCGGCTCGCTGGCGTTCGACGTGACCGACAAGCTCAGCGTGTCGGCCGAAGGCCGCTACCAGAAGGACGATATCGAGGACACGCTGAGCCGGGCCACCGGCCAGACGCTGACCGGCAGCACCAAATCCTTCCTGCCGCGCTTTATCGCCGAATACAAAGCCAACCCCGACGTGCTGGTATATGCAAGCGCTGCCAAGGGCCTGCGACCGACAACGATCAATTCGCAGTTCGCAGCGCTCACCGACGCGCAAAAGAACATCATCCGCACCACCTTTCCCGAAGTGACCGTTGAAACGCTGGCACCAGCCGAATCGATCTGGAGCTTCGAGGTCGGCAGCAAGGCGCGGCTCGCCGATGGCAAGCTGCTGTTCGCCATCAACGGCTATTATTCCTACTGGAAGGATTCACAGGACCTGCGCTCGCTGCTGGCGCCGATCGGGGTCAACGGCACCGTCGCCGGCACGCTGGTCACCGTCAACGGCACCGACATCCGCGCCTATGGTATCGAATCCGATCTCAGCTGGATGGTCAGCGACCAGTTCAGCCTTGGCGCTGCCTTTGCGTGGAATCACACCGCGCTGACCGGCAGTTCGAGCAACGCCACCATCGCGCGCTTCCTGCTCGATACCACCCCCAATGGCGAACGCCTGGCGCTTGCCCCGGAAACCAGCGGCAGCGCCTGGGCGCAATATCGCGGCGACATCGGCAGCGGCGATTTCAGCTGGTTCGGCCGCACCGAGGGCATCTATATCGGCAATCGTTACGCCAGCGTGCTCAACCTGGCGGAAACCGGCGCATCGTTCGATCTCAACCTGCGGCTGGGTATCGAGAATGACCGCTACAGCGCCACGATCTTTGTCGAGAATTTGTTGCAGAACAAGACATTCGAAAGCCTGCGGCTGAATGCCGATTGCGCCACCACGGGTGCCTGCTCCACCCAGGCCTATGAAGCCGTGCTGCCGCACCGCCGGCAATTCGGCGTCACGCTGCGTGCCAAGTTCTGATCGCCGCATGCCGATGTTCGATCGCCGCACGATGCTGGCCGGCAGCCTGGCCGGGGTGGCGCTGGCACCGGCGGCCAGCGCCCGCGCTGCCGGCGCACCTGTTGCCAGCCTTTCGGGTCCCTTCATCGATCTCGCTACCCCGGCCGGAAACGTCAACGCCTGGGCCAGGATCAACGGTTCGACAGACCCGGCCGTGACCAGCTACAGCTGGTATGGCGGCCGGGTCACCGGCATGCGGCCGGGCGAAGCGGCGCGCGACCTGATGCGGATCATCGGGATGGGGGCGGTGCGCCTGTTGCCGCTCGCCGAAGGCAATGGTTATCAGATGCTGCGCAAGGAGCTGGGCTTCTTCCTCGATCTGGCGAGCGGCGATGTGCTCGACACCTGGCAAAACCCCTATACCGCCGAAAAGGTCGAAGTCGTCCATCTCGCCAACCCGGCGATCAATGCCCGGATCGAGCCATTTCCGCTCAAGCAGGGCCTGTATACCGCAGTTGCCGATGCCGAGGCGCGGGCCCCGTTCATCCTGCCCTGGACGCGGATCGGTGACCGCGTCGTCACCGAACAACATGCCCATCTCTGGGCCAGGAACCCGCTCGATCCCGCCGTCTGGGTGCGCGAAAGCAGCGGCGCGCAGATCGCGATATCCGACAGCAACAGTTATAATGTCAGCCTTGCCGATCTGCAGAACCCGAAGTTGCAGAAGATTGCTTCGTTCGGTTTCTGGTCGCACTCCCGCCCCTGGCAGCCCTGGATGCTGATGGGGCAGGCGCCCGGGGCGATCCAGTACACATGCACCACGGCGTCGTCCGCGCGGCTCGACGATCTGCCGCCGGCGATCGTTGCGCTGGCGCGCGCCCGCTACCCCGATTTTCTCGAAGCGCCCACCACCATCACCCGCGCCGAATCGAGCCTTGCCCGCTACATGCGCACCCGCACACCGGCGGCACCGCTCGCCACCCGGGGGCAGCCATGATCCTCAGCCGACGCTCCTTTGCAGCCGCCGGCCTTGCCGCCACCATCGGCACACGCTCGCTTGACGCGCCCGACACCAGCCTGTCCGACCTTGAACTGTTCGCCCGCATCCGCTGCCGGCCCGCAGGCAAGCGCACCTTCTGGTGGTATTCGGGCCAGATGCTGGCGCGACGCAGCGGCGAAGCGGCGCGGCCGCTGGTCAGCGTCGTCGGCGCCAGCCAGAGCCAGATCACCCGCGATCCCGATGGCTCGATCGGTTATGCGCTGGTCGAAGCTGGCTATTATGGCGACATCACCACCGGCAAGATCGCCGATGCTCCGATCGTCAATGCCCTCAACGGGGCGATGATCACACCGGAACATTATCTGTCGCCGCAAAAACTGCGCTTCCTCCCCGATCTGTCGGTACAGCCCGACATGGCGAACCTGCCGCCCGGGCTTGACTATCGCGGCCGGATCACCCGGCCGGACCGCAAGGGCGATTATGTCTGGATGGCCGAGGAATTGTTCGTGTCGCTGCCGCCGACGGCCAAGGGCGCTGCGCGGATTTCCAACTCGCTGGCCAATTTTCAGGCGCAGGCCAGTGATGTCTATTCCGACATGGCGTTCGTGCCGGCGACCATGCAGTATACAACCGTCAACAGCCTGCGACCGTGGATGAACACGGGCAACACCCAGGGCGATGTCATCATGCGGATCAACGCCATCAAGCTGCCGATGTGGTCGGGTGTCGATGCCACGCTGCGCGGCCGCATCGAACGCGACCACCCGGGGGTGTTCCATGATCTTTAGCGGCCGTCTGTTCCTGCTCACCGCCGCGCTGCTGGCGCAGGCGCCGGCAGCACTCGCCGCGCCGGAGGCAGCCCCCGCCCGGCCGGCGCCACCGGCGCACATGGTGTCGCACAGCCGCACGGTCGCCGGCCAGGGCGGCGTGCCGATCGCCGTGCAGGAATGGGGCAATCCGGCTGGCCCGCCGCTGGTGCTGCTGCACGGTTTCAACTTCGCCGCGGCGTCGTTCAAGCATCAGATCGGCGATATTTCGGCGCAATTGCGCATCATCGCCCCCGATCTGCGCGGCCATGGCTTTTCGGGCAAGCCGTGGAAGCCCGAAGATTATGCCGGCACCAAGGTCTGGGCCGATGATCTCGATGCCGTGCTGAGGGCGCTGAATGTGCGCCATCCGGTGCTGCTCGGCTGGTCGTTCGGTGGCTATGTTGCCATGGATTATGTCCGCCACTGCACGACCAACTGCCCGTCGGCGATCGTGCTTACCAGCAGCCTTGCCGGGCTGGTGCCGCGGCCGCCACCGCCCGATCCGCAAAAGTCCGGTTTGCCGCCACCCGCCGGCGATGCGCGGGTCGATAATTTCCATGATGTCTTCCTGTCGGCCGGCTGGTTGGCCCGCGCCATGTCGAGCGCCCCGCCCAGCGCCCTGCAATTGCAGCAGAACCAGTTCATGGTGATGATGACGCCACCCTATGCACGCCGCGCAATGCTGGGGTTGAGCCTCGACAACCGCGACCTGGCGCCCAGGCTGAAATACCGGGTGCTGCTGATTTCGGGCAGCGATGACTTGTCGATCCCGCAGGAATCGATCGCCGCTTTGCGCGCGGCGCTGCCCGCTGCCGTTGTGCAGAACCTTGTCTACCCGGGCGTCGGGCATTCCCCTTTTTCCGAAACGCCCGACCGCTTCAACGCCGATCTTCTGGCGTTCACGCTCGACAGCCATGCCCGAACACCGCGCTGATCCAACGCGCCGGTTGCGTATCGTCATCGCGCTCTGGCTGGCCCTGGCGGCCGGGCCCTTGGCGGCCAAAACGGAAACCGAAGCATCGGCGCGCGCCGTGGCCACGCTGTATTTCGCCGCGCACAATGCCCACCGCCTCGATGATGTGATGGCGCTGTACGCGGAAAACCCCCGCTTCACGCTCAGCATGGGTCGCGGCACCGTGGTCGGCAAGGCGGCGGTTCGCAATCTCGAACTGTTCGACGCCATGGCGGGATCGGTCCTCCACCCTTTCGGCGCCAGTTTCGAAGCCCATGAAAATGGCTGGCACATGCACTTCGCCGGCGTGCTGGAGAGCAGCAGCATTTTTCGCGCCATGGGGCTGGACATCGTGCGCACCCAGCCAATCCGTTCGACAATCGTCATCGAGGATGGGCGCATCACCGCCATCGTTCAGCCTGAATTGGTCGCCGCCTGTTCCCGCACGATGGCAAAGGGGCTTGGCGCGCTGACCGATTGGCTGAAAGCCAGCCAAAACCCGCTGGGCGACACCCTGTTGCGTGATGGCCGGCTCGACCTGCGCGCGACCAATATTGCCGAAACAATCGCCGCGATCAACGCGTGGCGCACCAAGACTGGCTGGCGGCCGGAACCGGTCGACGTGACGCAATGCGCCGGTACGGATTTCTAACGACGCCGCGTCACCGGCATCGACAGCAACATCAGACGAGAAAATTCTGCCCAAGGTTGCCCGGGGAACACGCATCCCCGGCAGATTTCGGGCTCGTCGAGATGCGGCATCTCGGCGCTGCCGGCGTACAGCCCCATCTGGCCGAACGCCCACGGCAGGCGCAACAATAGCCCGAAGCGTGCGATGGTGAACGCGGGATGATCGAGCAGCGTCGTCACAGTTCGGCATTTCTGAGGCGCAACGCGTTGCCAACGACCGATATCGACGACAACGCCATCGCCGCGGCAGCGATCGCCGGCGAGAGCAGCAGGCCGAACGCGGGATACAGGACACCGGCTGCGACCGGGACGCCGATGGCGTTGTAGACAAAAGCCAGAAACAAATTCTGCCGGATGTTGGCCATCGTGGCATGGCTGAGACGGCGCGCGCGAACGATGCCATTGAGGTCGCCCTTGACCAGGGTCACCCCGGCACTTTCGATGGCGACATCGGTGCCGGTGCCCATGGCAATGCCGACATCGGCGGCGGCAAGTGCCGGCGCATCGTTGACGCCGTCGCCGGCCATGGCGACGACGCGGCCTTCGGCTTTCAACCGGGCTACCACGGCGCTTTTGGCGTCGGGGAGGACATCGGCTTCGACTTCATCGAGTCCCAGGCGCCGTGCCACGGCTTCGGCGGTGACGCGATTGTCGCCGGTGACCATGATGACGCGAATGCCCTCGGCCTTGAGCGCTGCCAGGGCAGTGGGCGTTGACTGCTTCACCGGATCGGCAATCGCAATCACGCCGGCGGCCTTGCCATCGACGGCGACGAGGATCGCGGTGGCGCCTTCGCGGCGATGGCGATCTGCGGCTTCGCTCAGCGCGGCGGTATCGACACCGAGCTCGGACAAATAGCCTGCATTACCAATGGCGACGCGGCGGCCATCGACCGTGCCGATGACACCCTTGCCGGTGGGGGCATCGAAGTCGATCGCGGTTTCCACAGCGATTGACCGGACGGCGGCTTCGGCGACGACCGCCGCTGCAAGCGGGTGCTGGCTCGGACGCTCCACAGCGGCGGCGAAGCGCAGGAGCGCTGCTTCGGTGATCCCGCTGAACGGCTCGATGGCGACGACCTTGGGCTTGCCTTCGGTCAGCGTACCGGTCTTGTCGACAAGCAGCGTGTCGACCTTTTCCATCCGTTCGAGCGCTTCGGCATTCTTGATGAGGACGCCAGCCGCCGCACCCCGGCCAACGCCGACCATGATCGACATCGGGGTGGCAAGACCGAGCGCGCACGGACAAGCGATGATCAGCACGGTGACTGCCGCCACAAAGCCAAAGGTGAAGCGCGGTTCAGGGCCGAAGGTCGCCCAGACGACGAAGGCCAGCACAGCGACCGCGATCACCGCCGGCACGAACCATCCCGCAACCTGATCGGCAAGCCGCTGGATAGGCGCACGGCTGCGCTGGGCATCGGCGACCATCTGGACGATTCGCGCCAATATGGTGTCACTGCCGACCTTGTCGGCGCGCATGGCGATGGTGCCGGTCTGGTTGATGGTGCCGGCGATGACGGTATCGCCGACGCTTTTGGTCACGGGCATGGATTCGCCGGTCACCATCGATTCATCGATCGTGGAACGCCCGTCGGTGACCGTGCCATCGACCGGCACGGCTTCACCCGGGCGAACGCGCAAGGCGTCGCCGGCGCTGACCAGCCCGAGCGCGACCTCTTCATCACTGCCGTCGGGCTGCAGCCGCCGGGCGGTCTTTGGCGCGAGATCGAGCAAGGCGCGGATCGCACCGCCGGTGGCCTCTCGCGCGCGCAGTTCGAGCAATTGCCCCAGAAGGACCAGGACGACAATGACGGCAGCGGCCTCGAAATAGACAGCGACCGCGCCATCCATGCGGCGGAACGCCGGCGGGAACACATCGGGCGCGACCGTGGCGACGACGCTATAGGTCCAGGCGACGCCCGTCCCCATCGCTACCAGCGTGAACATGTTCAGGCTGCGATTGACGATGGATTTCCAACCGCGTTCGAAGAACGGCCACCCCGCCCAGAGGACGACGGGTGTCGCGAGCAGCAACTGGGTCCAGTTGGAAATCTGCGGCGCGACGAGATGACCGATGTCGAACAAATGCCCGCCCATTTCGAGGATGAACACGGGGATCGTCAGGGCAAGGCCGATCCAGAAGCGACGCGTGAAATCTGCCAGCTCCGGGTTGGGCGGCGTTTCCGCGGTCATCACTGCCGGCTCGAGTGCCATCCCGCAGATCGGACAGGCACCCGGCCCGACTTGCCGGATCTGCGGGTGCATCGGGCAAGTGTAGACCGTGCCTTCGGGCACCGGCTCGTGCGACGGCAATTCGGCAGGCGTCAGATATTTCGCAGGATCGGCGATGAACTTCGTGCGGCATCCGGCCGAGCAGAAATAATAGGGATGGCCGTTGTGGTCGGCGCGATGCGCAGCGGTATGCGGGTCGACGAACATGCCGCAGACCGGGTCTTTCATGGTTGTTGCAATGGCATCGCCTTTGCCGCCACCGCAGCAAGCATGGGCCTTCGCATCGGTTCCGCTGGCGTTTGTGTGCTGGTGATCGGCCATGCCCATTACTGTGCCGCGTTGCCGTGCCGCTTCAGCCACGACTGAAGACTGGCGACTTCCTTTTCCTGCATCGTGACAACCTTCTGCGCCATCGTCCGGACTTCCTTGTCGGAAGCCTGTGTGACGGCGATCTTCGACATGGCGATTGCGCCGCGATGATGCTCGATCATCTGGCGGGTCCAGGTTTCCGAAGCGTTGGCGCCGACGACCATCATCTTGTGATGCATCGCCATACCCGCCTCGGCATAGGGATTGGCGGGCGTATTCTTCATCATCTCGCCCATGCCGCCCATCTTGCTATGGTCCATGCCTTCCATCTTGCCATGGTCCATCATCGGCATCTTGCTGTGGTCCATGGCGGGCGTCGATTCGCCCGGTTTGGCCATCGCATCATGGTTCATGCCCTGCATCTTGCTGTGATCAACGGGCGGCGGCGTTTGTGCCGCAATCGGGGCAGCGACGAGCAAGGCTGCAAGCGTCAGATATTTGGGCATTGGAACGCCTTTCCGTGTGTCTGCTAATGGGTGATACGCAAAGCGCGTTATCGGCCCTCGGAACAAAAAAGGTCAGGCACACAGTTTATAACGATGCGGGAGGCACCAGCGTTCCCAGCCAGGCCACGATCGCCAGCACCACAGCCGCAAGTCCGGCTTCGATTGCGATCGACCGGCGCAGCGCCCGGTGGGCGCCTGACGGCACAGCGCCAGCATCCAGATCGCGCCACAGCGCCGGAGTGAGGCGGAAGCGGTTCATCGCCGCCAGCCCGAGCATCGCCGCGAACAGCGCCAGCTTGATTGCCAGCAACTGGACGTACCGATTGCTGCCGAACAGGCTTGCGCCTTCCGGTCCGACAAGCATCCAGCTGTTGATCGAACCGGTGATGATCAGCAGCGCGACAAAGATCGTCCCGGCTTTCGAAAACCCGGCGAGCGCGCCATGCATTGAAATGACGTCGGCCGATGTCAGGCGTGACGTGTCGCGCGCCAGCATCAGTCCCAAGCCTGCCAGCGCGCCGAGCCAGCCCCCGGCGGCAAGCAGGTGGACAATGTCAGCGCCGAGTTGCACCCAGCCCGTCGTCGCCTCCCCGGCGGCACCATGGCCGGTCCAGGCCAGTGACGCCAACGACGCGGCGGCAAAGGCCAGCGCTGCAACCCGAGCGACAGGTTTGCGCGCAATGGCCGACGCTGCGATGGCCGCCAGCGCCAGCATGCGAACCTGCCACGCCCATCCCATCGGGGTTTCGAACACCATCGCCGCGATCGAAGCGCGATCGACGTCGATGATCGCGATCCCGGCCATCGCTGCGGTCATCGCAAGCAAGCCTGCAACCGATAGCAGCGCCGCGACCAGCGCCAGCGCAAGCAACTGGGTTCGTGATGGTCCGCTGGCTTTGCTCCGGCTGCCGTACAACGCGAACAGCGGCCACCCGAACAGCACCATCAGATTGGCGTAAAGTGCGAACCTGATGCCGATCGCGAGCATGCTATTTCACGGTGAACGGAAAGCTGCCTTCCATGCGATGGGTGTCGACTCCAGCGGCAAACCATTTGAGCTCGTAGCTGCCGCTGGGCAGCGCGCGCTTCATCAACAGCGTCAGCGTCTTGCCATCGGCACCCAGCGCGGTGGTAAAGCCGGTCATCTTCATCGGCTGATGGTCGGCCATGCCGGGCATGCTCGTCATTGTCAGTTCGGCGCCGGCAAACTTTGCCATCAGCTTCTCGTTGAAAACCAGGACGATCTTGCCGGGCTTGTCGACGGTGGCGTTGGCGGCCGGGGTCGATGATACCAGCCTGGTATGCGCAAGCGCGGCGGTGCCGGTGCCGAGCGCAGCAATCATGGCAGCAGCGAGAACGGCGCGAAAATTGAACGTCATTGATGGCTCCTCGGTGGACTGGGGAGATATACGCACCCCGGCACCGCGCCCCTCAAGAAATTTCGTTGAGGGATGAGCGCGGCGGGTGCGTAATGTCGGTTGGATTTGAGAAGGAACCTTTCATGGACGACCTTGACCGGGCGTTGCAGCAGCTACGGACCCTGCCGGTGCCGACAAGGTTGGCGGCGCTTGAAGGCGATGTGCTGATGCGCATCGACGCCGAACGCAGCGCATCGGCATTGGCGGCCGGACCGGCGCTAAGCCTTGCCGCGGTTCTGGCACTGGCAATCGGTATTGGCGCGGCAGTTCTGCCCGGCGGTTCGGCGGCGGCAGCGCAAACCTCGGCGTTTGCCGCCGGGGCCAGCCTCGCGCCCTCGACACTGCTGGCGCATATCGGATGAACAATCTCAGGCGGTTCGCCATCGTCGCGCTGGTGGCCTTTGTCGCAGCGCTTGGCGGCGTGTTTGTGGGCCGGGCGCTGGTCACGCGGCTTTCTCCGCCTGAAACCGAGCTTCACGCCATTCTGCACGACAAGCTCGCGCTCGATGCCGCACAGCGGGAACAGATCGAGGGGCTCGAACAGCAGTTTGCCATCAGGAAACGCGCCCTCGAACAGCAAATGCGGTCCGACAACGCGCGCCTGGCCGAAGCGATCACCGCCGAACATGGCTATGGCCCGGCGGTCCAGGCAGCGGTTGATCGTTCGCACCAGGCGATGGGCGAGCTTCAGAAGGAGACGCTCCAGCATGTTTTCCGCTTGCGCGGTGTCTTGCGCCCCGATCAGGCGCGAAAGTTCGACGAGGCGGCGGTCAAGGCGCTGACTGCCCCGGCGGCGTGAGGCGCCCGAACGCCCCTCCGGTGACGATGCCACTGACCGGCTGCACCGACGGCGAACTCGCCGCGCTGGCGCTGACCGGCCGCCAGGCGGCGTATGGCGAACTGATGCAGCGCTACCGCGAGCCGGTGTTCCGTCTGGTTCGCAGCCATGTTGGCGACGCCGACGAGGCCCTTGATGTCGTGCAGGAGAGCTTTGTCGCCGCCTTTGCAGCGATCGGACGCTATGATGGCAGCCGGCCGTTTCGCCACTGGATCAACCGCATTGCCCTGAACAAGTGCCGCGATTGGGGGCGCCGGCGCACAGTCCGGCGCCTGTTTCGGTTTGCGCTGCCGCTGGACACGGCGCGCGAGATTGTCGACACGGCCGTAACGGGCGAAGCAGCGATCGACGCTGCCCGCGCGTTGGCGGGCGTGACCAAGGCGATCGCGGCGCTACCGGCGAACCTGAAGGAGCCTCTCATCCTGACGGCGGTGGACGGTCTTTCACAGGCGGAAGCGGCCATGGTGCTCGGAATCAGCGAAAAGGCCGTCGAAGTGCGGATCTATCGCGCCCGCAAGGCGCTGACCGGTTAGACCAGAGAAGCAATAATGCCGCAGGCGGACCCTGAGGGGCGATTAAAAACCGTGCGTATGTCAATGCGAGTCTGTTGCGCTTTGCTGAATTTCCAGGGACAGACATGATATTATCGACCTCTCGCCGCGGCTTTCTGCGGGCCGCCTCGCTTGTCACGGGTGCGATGGCTGTGCCGGGTTGGGCGCGCAGTGGCACTGGCGGCCTTGCGACGGGCGGCGATGTTTTGTCCGGCGAAGACATCAGGCTCAGCGTCGGCCATGCGATGCACAGTGTTGGCGGCCGGGCCGGCCATGCCATCGCGGTCAACGGCACCGTGCCCGGCCCGCTGATCCGGCTGAAGCAAGGCCAGAACGTCCGCCTGTCGGTGACCAACACGCTGGCGGAGGACACGTCGATCCATTGGCACGGGATCCTGCTGCCGTTTCAATATGACGGTGTGCCGGGGATCAGCTTTCCCGGCATCAAGCCCGGCGAAACCTTTGTCTACGACTTTCCGGTCCGCCAGGCGGGGACATACTGGTACCACAGCCATTCGGGCCTGCAGGAAGCGATGGGCCATTTCGGCTCGATCGTCATCGATCCCGCCGGTGCCGATACGGTCACGTCCGACCGCGAGCATGTGCTGGTGCTGAGCGACTGGAGCTTCATGCATCCCCACAAGATCTACACGCGCCTCAAGCAGAACGGCGGCAACTTCAACTTCCAGAAGCAGACGCTCGCCGGCCTGCTCGCCGGCAAGGGCCAGTCTGCCGCCGATCGCCGGATGTGGGGCCAGATGCGGATGGACCCGACCGACATTTCCGACGCGACGGGGGCGATCTACACCTATCTCGTCAACGGCCACGGGCCGGCGGAGAATTGGACCGGTCTGTTCGTGCCCGGCGAACGCGTCCGGCTGCGCATCGTCAACGCCTCGGCGATGACCAACTTCAACGTGCGGATACCCGGGCTGGCGATGACCGTCGTCGCTGCAGATGGCAATAATGTGCAGCCGGTGGAGACCGACGAGTTCCAGATCGGCGTTGCCGAGACGTATGACGTCATCGTCCAACCAGAGGGCGATCGTGCCTATGGCTTCATCGCCGAAGGCATCGACCGGTCGGGCCTGGTGCGCGCCACGCTGGCGCCGCGGCTGGGCATGGTCGCCGACGTACCGCCGCTGCGCAAACGCCCGCTGCTGACCATGAAGGACATGGGCATGGGCGACATGAACATGAGCGGGGACATGAGCGCCGGCGCAATGCCAGGGATGGACCACAGCAAGATGCCCGGCATGAGCCACGACATGGGCTCGATGAAGATGCTCGACCCTGCCGTGGCGCCGCAGGTCAAGATGGGGCCCGGCGTGGCGATGCTGTCGTCGATGCCGATGGACCGCACCGGCGAGCGCCCGACCGGCCTCGAGAACGAACCGCACCGGGTGCTGACCTACAGCCAGCTCCGCTCGCTCGCCCCCAACCCCGACTCCCGCGACCCGTCGCGCGAGATCGACATTCACCTTACCGCCAATATGGAACGCTATATGTGGTCGTTCGACGGGGTGAAGTTCAGCGAAGGTGCCGAGCCACTGGCCTTCCGCCACAACGAACGGGTGCGGGTCAATTTGATCAATGACACGATGATGCCGCATCCGATTCACCTCCACGGCCATTTCTTCGAGGTCGTGATGGGTGAAAAGGGCAACCGCCCGGTCAAGCACACGGTCAATGTGCTGCCAGGCGGCAAGGTGTCGTTCGACCTGACCGCCGATGCGCTGGGCGACTGGGCCTTCCATTGCCACATGATGCTCCACATGCACGCCGGGATGTTCCGCGTCGTCACGGTGCGCCACGACGAGGAAGCGGCATGATCCGCACCTCCATCGGGGCGATGATCGCGCTGGCGCTGGTCCCGGGCGGTGCGCTGGCGCAAACCGCTGCGGCCGCCGACCCGCACGCGGGGCACACCATGCCGATGGCGACAGCCCCCGCCGCCCCCGATCCGCACGCCGGGCACGTCATGCCGACGGCGACGCCTGCCCCGTCCGCCGACCCCCACGCCGGCCACAACATGGCCGCGCCAACCACCGGTGACACCATCGGCACCGCCCCTGCCCCGGCGCCGCCGACCGATCACGCCGCCGATGCCGTCTGGGGCGCCGCTGCGATCGCCCCGTCGCGGGCGGCGCTTCGCCGCGAACATGGCGGCTTCACCGGCTCGATGATCCTGTTCAACCTCGCCGAATATCAGGCGCGCACGGGCGGCGACGGCTATCGCTGGGAAGGCGAAGGCTGGTTCGGCGGTGACATGAACCGGTTTGTCGTCAAGACCGAAGGCGAAGGCGATTTGCGCGGGCCGCTGGAAAAAGCCGAAGTTCAGGCGCTCTATTCGCGCGCCATCGGCCCATGGTGGAATCTCCAGGCCGGCATCCGCCACGACATCCGCCCCGATCCGCAGCGAACTCACGCCGTGATCGGCTTCGAAGGGCTGGCGCCTTACTGGTTCAAGGCCGCCGGCGCGCTGTTCCTGTCGACCAGGGGCGAACTGCGTGGCCGCGTCGAGGGCTTTTACGACCAGCGCATCACCCAGCGCCTGATTCTGCAACCCCGCGCCGAGATCGAAGCCTCCGCCCAGTCGATCCCCGAGATCGGCGTCGGCGCCGGCCTCACCGATATCGAGCTTGGCCTGCGGCTGCGCTACGAGATCGAGCGTGAATTCGCGCCCTATGTCGGGGTCGAATGGGCCACAAAGGTCGGGGAAACGGCGCGCTTTGCGCGTGCAGCCGGCGACCGACCGAGTGCGGTCAGTTACGTTGCCGGTATCCGGTTCTGGTTCTAGACATTCGCGATGAGTTCACGACGCCACCGCCTTCACCTTGGCGCCAGCCGGCTTCACAAATGGCTGGCGCTGATCATCGGCGCGCAATTGCTGATCTGGTTCGCCAGCGGCGCGCTGATGAGCTTCTGGCCGATCGACGAAATCCATGGCGACCACCTCGTCGACCGCACGACCATCGAGGTGCTTCCGGCAGCGATCGCCCTCGCCGATCCCGCGACCTATCTCGGCAGCGCCGGCGCCGACCGGGTAACGCTGCGCATGCTGCACGGCCGGCCCATCGCCGAAGTCGTCCGCGGCAGTCGCATCCGGCTGTTCGATGCCGCCACCGGCGCGCCGCTACCGCCCGTCGATGCCGTTCTGGCCGCCGCCATCGCCCGAAAGGCGTGGATCGGCAGCGACGTTGGCGCGCCGGCGACAACCAGAATCACCGCGGCGAGCCCGGAATATCGCGGCCCGTTGCCGGCATGGCGCGTCGCCTTCCCCGATCCCGATGACACCAGCGTCTTCGTCGCCGCCGAAACCGGGCAGATCGCCGCCGTCCGCACCGCCAACTGGCGGCTGTTCGACTTCTTCTGGGGCCTGCACATCATGGACTGGACAGAACGCGACAATTTCAACACCTGGTGGCTGCTGGCATTCGCTGTCGGGGGGCTGGTACTGGGGCTGGCGGGAACAATACTCTTGATCATCCGCTGGCCGATCAAGCGCGGGCTATTGCGCCGTCGCTCCACCCTGTCATGATTTCGTGAAACGGAAAGGTTGCTCTCGATGCGCAAATATCTGTTGGCACTTGCTCTTGTCGCCGCCCCTGCGATGGCCGCAGGCGATATCGTCATGCACCGCGATCCGGGCTGCGGCTGCTGCGAAGCCTGGGCCGCGCAGGTCGCCAAGGAATTTGGTCAGGTCGTCAAGATCATCGACGATGTCAACCGCGCCAGCCTTCACAAGCGCGTCGGCATGCAGCCCGCGCTGGCGTCGTGCCACACGGCCCTCATAAACGGCATGGCCTTCGAAGGTCATGTACCGATTGCCGACATCAAGCGTGTGCTGGCCAAACGGCCGACAGGCGTAACAGGTCTTGCTGTGCCGGGGATGCCGATCGGCTCGCTCGGGATGGAAGTTCCCGGCCGCGTTGCCGACAGATATACGGTCATAGCCTTCGGCGCCGGCAAAGCATCGGTTTTCGCCCAGCATTGAGGCAGCGTCGGGGTGACTTCCTTGTTCCCCGATTCAAATGATCATTGCCGCTGCATCGGGATGATGAACCGCCGGCCATCGGGGGTGTGGCCGACATGCGCCGTGACGCCATAGGTCTGCGCCATCAGGGCGGGGGTCAGCACGGCGTCCGGCGGGCCCTGCGCCACGATCCGCCCGGCGCGCATCAGCACGACCGTATCGGCAACCCGGGCGGCCTGGTTGAGATCGTGGAGAACGACGACGACTCCCGCACCGCGGCCAGCGATATTGCGCAGGCAAGCAAGCACATCGAGCTGGTGCGCGGGATCAAGACTGGCCAGCGGTTCATCGGCCAGCAGCCATTCGGGCGTGCCGGCCAGCACCCGCGCCAGCAGGACCCGCCCGCGTTCGCCGCCCGATAGCGTGTTGACGACGCGGCGCGACAGCGCCGTGATATCGGTGGCCTGCATGGCCGCCGCAATGGCAAGGCGATCGGCATCGCTTTCACCCCAGCGACCGCGATGGGGAAACCGTCCCAACGCGACCAGCGCTGCCACATCGACATCCCAGTTCACATCGGCAGTCTGCGGCAAGAACCCGATCCGCCGTGCGAGATCACGCCTTGGCAACGACGCGCGCGCCACGCCGCCAACCCGCACCACCCCTGAATCGGGCGCGCGCAACCCGGCCAGGCAGGCGAGCAACGTCGATTTGCCGGCGCCATTGGGGCCAAGCACCGCCGTCACCTGCCCGGAAGCGAACGTCGCGCTGACGGCATCCAGCGCCATTGTGTCACCAAGGTGCAGCGAAAGCGCATCGGCCACCAGCGTGGTTGCATTTGTCGCCGCAGGCGGAGTTCCCGTTGTCGCCGCAGCCGTCGTTCCAGTTCTCGCCGCTGGCGTCATGGCAATTGCCGCCGCAGGCGCAGCAGCAGCGCCAGGAAGAACGGCCCGCCGAGCATCGACATGGCAATGCCCAGTCGCAACTCGCTGACCGTCGGCGCCGCGCGCACCAGGCTGTCGGCAACCACCAGCAACAGCGCCCCGCCCAGTGCCGATGGCAGCAGCACCGCCGATGGGCGATAGCCGGCAAAGGGCCGGACCAGATGCGGCACCATCAACCCGACAAAGCCGATGATGCCCGCCGCCGCCACCGAAGCCCCCACACAAAGGCCGACGCCGACCACGATCAGGATCTGCAGGCGCAACGGATCCACCCCCATGGACCGCGCCGCCGCCTCGCCCAGCGTCAGCGCATCGAGCGCGCGCGCCGTCATGGCAAGCATGGCGCCACCCACCGCAATCAACGGCAGCGCCAGCCACACATCGTTCCAGCTTCGATCCGTCAGCGCCCCCATCAACCAGGTGACGATCTGCGAAGTGGCAAACGGTGTCGGTGCCAGGCTGATCGCCAGCGCCGTCATCGATCCGGCAATGCTCGACAGGATGACGCCGCCCAGCGTGAAGACGATCAGGCTACCCGAACGCCCGACCAGCAGCGCCAGCAGCGCCATCGCGACAGCGGCGCCGGTCAGTGCGAAGGCCGGCAGCAACCAGGCCTGCGCCGTGTAGCCGAAAAACAGCGAAATCACCGCCCCCAGCGCCGCGCCCGATGACACGCCGAACAGCCCCGGATCGGCCAGCGGATTGCGCAGATAACCCTGCATTGCCGCGCCCGACAGCCCCAGCGCCGCCCCGACCAATGCCGCCAGCACGGTGCGCGGCGCCCGCAATTCCATGATGATCAGCCAGCGCGGATCGTCACCATGCCAGGCGGTGAAAGGCACCCAGACCTTGCCGGCGACAAGCGACAGCGCCATCGCAGCGACAAGTGCCAGCATCAGCACGAGGTTGAGCCGGTGCGTCATGACGGAGCGCCAAGGCTGCGCCGGGCACTGGCGAGCGCCGCCACGGCATCGATGATCGTCGGGCCGCCGCAACGCAGCAGGCGTTCGGGGAACGGACGGATCGCGATATGCCCGGCCATCCGCTTCAGCGCCGGGTGGCCGAGCATCCGGTCCGCACCGCGGGCATCGCCTACCGAAAACAGCACCCGGGGCGCCCGCGCCACCAGATATTCCAGCGGCAGGACATCCCATGTCTTCAGGCCGTATTCATGGCTGAGGTTGCGAAAGCCGGTGGTGCGCAACAATTCGCTGGCCAGCGTGTCGTTGCCGGGCACCAACCCGCCGCCCTGCCAGATCAGCGCCGGCACCGGTGGCCCGGCCACACGGCCAGCGGCCAGGGCAGCAGCGATGCCGGCATTCAACCGGGCACCGCGTTCCGGATGGCCGGCGGCAGCGGCAATCTGGCTGATCTGGTCACGGCTTTGCGCAATGGTTTCGGGTACGCCCAGTTGCAGCAGCGCGATGTTCATGCGTTTCAGCGCGGCAATCGTCGCCGGCGCGACATGCGCGCCGGCAATGACCAGCGTCGGCGCCAGCGCCACCACCTCCTCGGCGGTGCCCGAGGTCGCCTTGAACCGCGCCGCCTGCGACACGCTGATCGAACTGGCGCGCGGATCCCTGGAATAATGGCTGATCCCGGCAATCTGGCCAGGGTCGGCAACATGCATCAGGATCGCATCGACACACGGGTTGATCGACACGATGCGCTCCGGTGCGGCCGCCTGTACGGGAATGGCGACGCCCGCCAGCATGAAGGCGACAATGCGCATCAATATTCGACACCCTTTTGCGCCTTGAAGCCGAAAAATGCGGCGCGCGCCGGTCCGATCCGTCCACCATGGACGGTAACGGCTGCGAGGGCGCGCGCCGCCGCCATCAATAGCGCAGCCGCACGCCGGCATAGCCGGCCCGGCCGGGCTGCCCGTTGCGGAAGATCGTTTCATAGCCTTCGTCGAAAAGATTCTCGATACGGCCATAAAGCTCGATATTCGGCGTCACGGGATAGGCTGCCCGCAGGTCGGCAAGCACATAGCCCGGCACTTTGCGGGTGTTGCCGGCATTGTCGAAACTGGCGCCGACATGGGTCAAGGTCGCGCCCATGGTCAGCCCGAACGCCCAACTGTAATCGACCAGCGTATTGGCGATGTGTTGCGGACGACGCTCCAGCAGCTTGCCGAAATTGGCATTGCCGGGCGAACGGTTGACCGATTTGGTGTAGGTATAGTTCGCCTGCACCCGCAACGCAGCGACCGGGCGCAGCGCCAGGCCGATTTCCACGCCATCGGCCCGCGCCCGGGCAACATTGTCATAGGTGCCCGATGGACGATTGGTGCAAATGCCGGTCAAAGGCCGCACGCACGAAATGAAGTTGATCAGGTCCGTCGTGTCGCGCTTGAAATAGGTGACACTGGCTTCCAGCGCGCCGCCAAGCGCGCTCTGGCTGATCCCGGCGTCAAAGCCCTGCGATCGTTCGGGCCGCAGCAACTGATTGCCGAAATTGCTTTGCAACTGGAACAGCGACGGCGCCTTGAAACCTTCGGCATAGCTGGCGCGAAACGCCGTGCCGGTCGCAGCAAGGGTGTAGACACCGCTGGCACCAAAAGTGGTGGCGCCGCCAAAGCGATCATGGTCATCATGGCGCACACCGCCCGTCAGGGTCAGGCCGGTGACCGGCGTGGCGACAAGCTGGCCATAGATGCTGTCGATCTGCGCGCGACCGATCGTGGGGGCGCCGCCAAAACTCGACGAGGTAAAGCGCGATGTTTCCCGCTCCAGCCCGCCAGTCGCCTGCCAGCCGTCGGCGATGTCGAAAATGCCCTGATATTCCAGCCGTTCGTTGCGCCCGACGCCGGCAAAGGTTTCGGTGCCGCGGTTATCGTTGCGCCGACGCGTGTCGGTATAGGCAAAGCCCAGCCGATTGCGAAAGCGACCATCGAAGAAGGCGGTATTCAGGCCGGTATAGGCAACGATCTCGCGTGTGGTGGCGGTTTCCAAGGTGTCGCCGAATGCAAAGCTTGGTGGTGCAAAACCATCGAACCCGACCTTGCCATTGGAATACCAGCCGCGCGCGTCGATGGAGATGGCATCGTTGATCGCCAGGTTGAAATTGGCGTTGCCGCCGTAGTTTTCATAGCCATCGCGTTCGGTGCCGCCACGGGCTTCGCTGAACGCCGAGATGCCATCGGTCCGAAAATACCCCGCCCCGACGCTGGCAGAAAGCGGCCCGGCCTTGCCCGCTACATTGCCGACAAGCTGTGCCGTGTCGCGATAGCCATATTCGCCGCGCAGATTGACCGCGAGCGTTTCGGTCGGCGGGCGGGTAATCATGTTGATGACGCCGCCGATCGCCTGGCTGCCCCAAAGCACCGATTGCGAGCCGCGCAGCACTTCGATGCGGTCGATATTGCCGACCAGCAAATTGCCGAAGTTGAAGCCGCCGCCGGGCAACGACGGATCGTTGAGCTTGACGCCGTCGATCAATGCCACGGTCTGGTCGCTGTCAGCGCCGCGGATGAACACCGTTGTCGCAGTGCCGATCCCGCCGTTTCGGGCGATCGACACACCCGGCAAGGTACGCAGGATATCGACCACGCTTGCCGTCTGGCGACGCGCCAGTTCGGCGGAATCGACGATGCTGATCGATTGGCCGACGCGCGACAGCGGTTGCGGCGATCGGTTGGCGGTAACGACGATGGTATCGGGCGCATCAAGCGCCAGTGCGGGCGCCAATGCCGAAACGGCAAGGCTGGTGGACAATATCAGGGCAGTGGAAACGCGCATGGAACCTCCTTGTTGAACAACAGGAGGAAGCGCACCCGATGGGCACGGTCATGCAGTCTTGCGAAACGGCCGGAACCCTTCACGCGCGCCACCTCCTTCGATGCCGCCCGCGCGAGGTTACCCCTCGATCATCCCGAACACCCCGTCAGGACAAAGGACCGACCGCGACAGGCAGGTCTCCTGGCTCCCGGGTCATCACGTCCGCTCCGCCTTCCCAGCAGCTTGCACTGCCAGTGGCATCTGGAACGACCGCTATCCGGTCACAGTTGCGGGCACAGCCCCGGATTACAGGCATGAAGCCTGCTTCCGGGTTCCCTATTATTTCCATTTCTGGAAACCTGTCGCAAAGCCTCGATATGCAGGTAACGATGAAAGGGCAAGCGTGACGACAACCGGCGTGACGTTTTTCCCGGGCGGCGCCCGATCGGCAAAAAGCCGCCTGGCGCAACAGCTTGCCGAAGCGCAATCGGGGGAGCGGGTCTGCCTGGCGACTCAACCATGCCGGATTTGCCGGCGGCGGTCTGGTTTGAACCACGCGACCCTATCGAGGTCCCGTTCGGCAGCATGGTCATTGGCGTCCGCCTCGGCGGGCGGGATGCGGCCGATGGGCCATGACGAGCCATCGGAACAAATGTTCAGGAAGAGTTGATTTTGGTGCCCCCAATCGGACGAAGTCCGAACCGCAAACAGCGCCAGGGTCAGCATTGTAGCGAAGCGGAAATGGTGCCCCTGGCCGGACTCGAACCAGCACGGATTTCTCCATCCGATTTTGAGTCGGACGCGTCTACCATTTCACCACAGGGGCACTGGGGCACCGGTTAGCGCATTGCGGAACGCGTTTCAACGCCTCGCTGACGCTAAGTGTATGATGCAGGATTGCAACAGCCGGCAACTATATGACCGTTGCGTGACAGACGCGACAGGTTGGCTCTTTTGATGCCTCCGATTTTCGTTCAGTTGCAATGCATCAACAATCGCACCGAGGGGCTCTCAATGCGTACATCTATCCTTGCTGGCGTTTCGGCGTTGGCGCTTACTGCCTTCCCTGCCTTTGCGCAGACAACCGAAGCTGCTGCACCCGTCGCGCCGACCACCAAGGTCGCTGCCGCCGATGCTGCGGATGACGATGCTGAAATGATGATCGTCACGGGCTCGCGCATCGCACGGGCCGCGCTTGATTCCGCCGTGCCGGTCACCACGCTGACGCGCCAGGAACTGAGCATCAACGGCGAAGTCAACATCGGGGATCAGCTGTCGCAGCTGCCGTCGTTCCGCGTCAGCTTCGGCACGCAGAACTCGGGCGGCTTCATCGGCACCGCCGGCCTCAACATCCTCGATCTGCGCGGGCAAGGCACCGGCCGCACCCTCGTCCTGCAGAACGGTCGCCGTCACGTCACGTCGCAGCCGGGCACCAGCACGGTCGATACCGCGACCATCCCGAACGCGCTGGTCGAACGCGTCGATGTCGTGACCGGCGCCAATTCGGCAGTCTATGGGTCCGACGCCGTTGCCGGTGTCGTCAACTTCATCCTGAAGAAGGATTTTGAAGGCGTCGCCCTCGATGGCCAGGCCGGCGTTTCGTCGCGCGGTGACCGCCCGACCTATTTCCTCAGCGGCACGGTCGGCAAGAATTTCAACGATGGCCGCGGCAACATCGCGGTGAACGCCGAATTTTCCAAGCAGGACCAGTTGCTGTTCAACCAGCGTGACGACTTTTCCGGCGCCTTCAGCGGCCGTTCGATATTTCAGTTGACCCAGGACACGTCGATCTCGGGGCCCAACCGCACGCCGGAACCGGCGGCGGGTGACGGGATTTTCGACACCACCTTCACGCGCGGTATCAAGAATATCGGCATTTCGACGGGTGGCGCGATCACTTCGGCCTGCCCGGCACCGACGCCTACCAACGCCGCGCGCGTCGCGCTCAACTGTTCGGGCCTGTTCACCGGCACCGGCGCGCAACTGGGTAATGTTTTCGCTTTCCTTCCTGATGGTTCGTTGGCTCGGAACGTCGTGTCGACCGATTTCCGGCCGTTCGGATCGGGCAATGGCGTTGGCGGCATTGGTTCGACGCTGCGCGAAACCGGCCAGTTGCAGACTGGCACGACTCGCTATGCGGTCAACATGCTCGGGAACTACGAAGTCAGCGAAGCACTGAATTTCTTCACCGAAATCAAATATGTAAAGACCGAATCGCTCCAGGAAGGCCAACCGACCTTCTCGTCTGGCGCGCTGAACCCGAACCTGTCGATCAACAACCCGTTCCTGACAACACAGGCGCGCGACACGCTGGTAACCTTGCTGGCGCCCGGGGCACAGACGTTCCAGATTCAGCGTTTCAACATCGATTTCGATGGTCGCGGCGAAAATCACACGCGTGACCTGTACCGCTTCGTTGTCGGCGCCGAAGGGACGTTCCTCGACACCTGGAAGTACGAACTGTCGTTCAACTATGGCCATGTAAAGACGTTTTACGAAACGCGTGGCAACGTGAACCTCGACAAGTTCACCAATTCGGTGAACGCCGTGCGCAATGCCGCCGGCAACATTGTCTGCGGCATCAACAACGATGCCAATACCACCAACGACGATGCCGCCTGCGTGCCCGTCAACCTGTTCGGTCTGGGCGCGCCCTCGCAGGCAGCGCTGAACTATTTCGGCTTCACCTCGTCGCGCGAACAGACATCGAGCCAGTACGACATCATGGGCTTCGTCTCGGGTGATTCGTCCAAGCTGTTCAGCTTGCCGGGCGGCGCCGTGTCCTTCTCGATCGGCGGCGAATGGCGGCGTGAAACCAGCTTCTCGGCGTTTGATAACTTCACCCGCAACGGGCGCGGTCCCGGCGTCGCCGGCACCTTCCTGAACTCGATCGCGATCTTTGCGCCGCCGCCGGTGGAAGTGAAGGAAGCGTTCGGTGAAATTCGCGTGCCACTGATCAAGGATGTGTTCCTGTTGAAGGAACTGACCCTGGAAGGCGCTGCGCGCGTCTCGGATTACAGCACCGGGAACACCGGCACGACCTTTGCGTGGAACGGCAATGTCGTCTGGTCGCCGGTTGAAGACCTGCGCTTCCGCGCCGGTTACGGCCGCGCCGTGCGCGCACCGACGCAGGCAAACCTGTTCGGCGCGCAAAGCCAGACCTTCCTCAACGGCCTTGCCGATCCTTGCGGCCAGCAGAACATCAATGCCGGTACCAGCTTCCGCGTCGCAAATTGCGCCGCCGGTGGCGTGCCGACGACGCAGACGTTCAATGGCATCACAGAACCGTTCACCAACCGGGCGGCATCGGGGATTTCGGGCCTGAACGGCGGCAACCCGCTGCTGAACGAGGAAATTTCCAACAGCTACACGATCGGCGGGGTCTTCACGCCGCGCTTCATTCCGGGCCTCGTGCTGAGCGTCGACTATTATAACATCAAGCTCAGGAATGCGATTACCACGGTTGGCGCCCAGACGGTCATCAACCAATGCTATGACAGCCCCGATGGCATCGACAACAGCTTCTGCCGTGCCATCACCCGCAACCCCAACGGCACCTTCGCTGGTCAGCAGAATGTCCTGCATGCCGGCTCCCAGGTTGATTTCGCGGTCACCGGCAACGGCTCGTCGTTCCTGACCGGTCCGTTCAACTTTTCGCAGCAGCGCACCTCGGGTATCGATCTTGACCTGACCTATTCGACCAATTTCGGTGCCGATTGGCGTTTCAACACCCGTGCCATCGTTTCGTACCTGATCGAACGCAACTTCTTCACCTCGATCACCGAACCGAACCGCCTGACCCAGCAGAAGTTCGCGCTGGGTGATCCGGAATGGCAGGGCCAGTTGCGCGTCAATGTCGGCTGGAAGGCAATCGATGCGAGCGCCAACTTCCGTTATATCGGCAAGATGACGGTGGCGGGTCTTTTCGCCTCGCAGAATGTCGAACAGGGCCGCGCGCCGCTTAACGCCGATGCCTTCCCGCAGAGCTTCTACAACGCCCGCGTCTACACCGATCTGCGCGTTCAGTATAAGATCGATGAAGGCAAGCGCCTCTATGTCGGCGTGGACAACGCCTTCGACCTGCTGCCGCCGCTCGACCTGACCGGGCTTGGCGACGGCGCTATCTACACCAACACCGGCCGCTTCTTCTATGGCGGTTTCGCGGTCAAGTTCTGATCGCCGATGGACGTTAACGACGCAATCGAGGGGGCTGGCCGCAAGGCTGGCCCCCTTTTGCTATCCGCCGCCACCCGAACAAACTGGACTTGGGCAGCAACAAGCCCCAAGTGAGGCCGATGAGACCACCCCGTAAAACCGGCGGCAATGACCGCCGCCCCCCCGGCGCGCCGCCCCTGCGTGGCCGTGATGCCGCCCGCGCCCGCCCACCGCGCCCCGAAGGCGACAGCGATCAACCCCGGCCGGACCGCGCGCCTCGCCCCGATCGACCCTTTGCCGACCGACCGCCCGCACAACGCGCCCGCCCGGCCGGAGCACCGCCCCGCCCGCCGCGTGCCCAGGACGAAACGCTGTTCACCTCGCGCCGCGATGCCGAAGCGCAGGATCGTGCCGCACCCGCCGCCGATCGCCGCCGCCATATCCCCGGCGGCCGCCTGCCCAAATTGCCCGTTAGCGCCCCCAAGGACCTCGCCCGCCCGCCGCGCGCCGGCCGCCCGAGCCGCAAACCGGCGCCGTTCAGCGACCTGCCCGCCGCCGCCCCCACCGGCCGCCGCGGGCGCGGTGACGCGCGCGTCGCCGAACGCGAGGCCAAGCGCAGCGGTGCCAACGTTCCCGTCGAGCCGCAGCGCATCGCCAAATTGCTCGCCCGCGCCGGCATCGGCTCGCGCCGCGACATCGAACGCCACATCGCCGAAGGCAAGATCGCGCTTCACGGTCAGGTCGTCACCACGCCCGCCACCATCGTCTCGACCCTCGATGGCATCACCTTCGAAGGCAATCCCGTCGCCGCGCTCGAACCGTCGCGGCTGTTCCGCTTCCACAAGCCAGCGGGTTTCCTGACAACGGCGCGCGACCCCGGTGGCCGCCCGACGATCATGGACATCCTGCCCCCCGGCCTGCCGCGTGTCGTGCCGGTCGGTCGGCTCGACATGAACACCGAAGGGCTGTTGCTGCTGACTACCGATGGCGCGCTCAAACGCGCCCTCGAACTGCCGACCAGCGGCGTACCGCGCCGCTACCGGGTGCGCGCCTATGGCGAAATCTCGCAGCCGGCGGTCGAGGCATTGATCGAAGGACTGACCATCGACGGCATGCGCTATGGCCCGATCGACGCCGAAATCGAACGCCGCACCGGCCGCAACCTGTGGCTGACGATGACGCTCACCGAAGGCAAGAACCGCGAAATCCGCCGTGTGCTGGAATATCTGGGCTTGCAGGTCTCGCGGTTGATCCGCGTCGCCTATGGCCCGATCGAACTCGGTGACCTTGGCGCGCGCGATGCCGATGAAGTCCCCGATGGCGTGGTGGCATCGTTGCGCAAGTCACTCGCGCGGGGATAGTTTTTGCCTCCGGCGGCCGGGGCCTGAGGCCCCGGACCCCCGTTGAGAGGCACCCAACAATTGGGGGTCTGGGGCCTCAGGCCCCAGCCGCCGGAGGCAGAGAATGCGCATCATCTCAGGCCATTGGCGCGGCCGCGCCCTGATCGCCCCGGCAGGCGAGGCCACCCGCCCCACCGCCGACCGGGTCCGCGAGGCGCTGTTCTCGATGCTGACCAGCCGGCTCGGCAGCTTCGAAGGGCTGCGGGTGTTCGATGGATATGCCGGCACCGGCGCGCTCGGAATCGAGGCGCTGTCGCGCGGCGCCGCGCATGGCACTTTTGTCGAGCGTGACGGCGAAGCGATCAAGGCGCTGCGCCGCAATGTCGAGGGCATGAAGCTCAACGCCACAATCATCGCGGCGCCGATGGAAAGCCTGGGGCTTGCCCCGGCGCCGTGCGATCTCATCATGCTCGATCCGCCCTATGCCTCGGGGCTCGCCGAACCCGCGCTGGCGCGGCTGGCGGCGAATGGCTGGATCGCGCCCCACGCGCTGATTTCGGTCGAGACCGGCCGCAAGGAGGTGCTCGAAACCGCACACGAAGTGCTGGCGGTGCGTGATCATGGCAAGGCGCGGCTGCATCTGTTGCGCGCCGCGGGGTAGGCACGGCGCGTCAAAACCGGTGGGCCGCCACTCCAACCATGCCGTCACCCCCGCGAAGGCGGGGGGCCCTCGCCGGAGTGGAGTCCCCGGTAGGCCCGTGCCAGCGATGGGCCCCCGCCATCGCGGGGGGGGAAATCAAATGTTGCTTCT
>JBBRVH010000009.1:0-47831 GCA_038246995.1 Sphingomonadales bacterium | reverse complement strand
CAGCGATGTCGTCGTGCTTGGCGACGGCGCGACCGCCGAGCAGGGCGCGTCGTGCTTCGTCAACCCGCTGACGGCGCTCGGCATGACCGAGACGATGAAGCTGGAAGGCCACACGGCGCTGGTCCACACCGCGGCGGCGTCGAACCTGGGGCAGATGCTCAACAAGATCTGCCTGAAGGACGGCATAGCGCTGGTCAATATCGTGCGCAGCGCCGAGCAGGCCGCGTTGCTGAACGGCCTTGGCGCCGCGCATGTCGTCGATTCGAGCCAGGATGGCTTCATGGACGCGCTCGTCGATGCGCTGGTTGCCACCGGTGCGACGGTCGCTTTCGATGCCATCGGCGGCGGCAAGCTGGCCGGGCAGATCCTCACCGCGATGGAAATCGCCGCCAACAAGACGGCGAAGGAATACAGCCGCTATGGTTCGACCACCCACAAGCAGGTCTATATCTACGGCGGGCTCGACACCCGGCCGACCGAACTCAACCGCGGCTTCGGCATGGCCTGGGGGCTTGGCGGCTGGTTGCTGACGCCGTTCCTGCAGAAGATCGGCGCCGCCGAGGTGATGCGGTTGCGCGCCCGGGTGGTTGCCGAGCTGACGACGACCTTTGCCAGCCATTACACCGCGCGCGTTTCGCTCGCCGACGCGCTGAGCCTTGCATCGATTGCGGCGTACAACCGCCGCGCGACGGGCGAAAAGTTCCTGATCACACCGCAGGGGTAACAGCAACGCCCTCCCCCTTGCGGGGAGGGCGTTGGTCAGTTCCTCGCCGCGACGGGGTCGAGCACCGTGTCTTTCGCCGTCGCGGCGAGCCTGGGATAATCGGTCGTATAGTGCAGCCCGCGGCTTTCCTTGCGGGCGCGCGCCGAGCGGACGATCAGGTCGGCAACGGTGACGAGGTTGCGCAATTCGATCAGATCGGGCGTGACGCGGAAATTGCCGTAATAGTCGGCGACTTCCTTGCGCAGCAGCTTTACCCGGTGGGCGGCGCGTTCGAGGCGCTTGTCGGTGCGCACGATGCCGACATAGTCCCACATGAAGCGCCGAAGCTCGTCCCAGTTATGCGCGACGACGATTTCCTCGTCGGAATCGGTGACCCGGCTTTCGTCCCAGGGGCGGATGGCGGGCGGCGCGGTCGCCGGGTCCCAGTGCGCGGCAATGTCGTCAGCAACGGCCTGGCCGAAGACGAGGCATTCGAGGATCGAGTTCGACGCGAGCCGGTTGGCACCGTGCAGCCCCGATTGGGTGACTTCGCCCGCCGCCCAGAGCCCGGCGAGGTCGGTGCGGCCGGCGAGATCGACCATCACCCCGCCGCAGGAATAATGCGCCGCCGGCACCACCGGGATCGGCTGGACCGTGCAGTCGATGCCGAGTTCGAGCAGCCGGGCATGGATCATCGGGAAATGGTGCCGCACGAAATCGGCACCCAGATGCGAAATGTCGAGCAGGACGTTGGGCAGGCCGAGCCGCTTCATTTCGGCATCGATCGCGCGTGCCACGACATCACGTGGCGCGAGTTCCAATCGCTCGTCATACTGCGCCATGAAGCGGGTGCCATCCGGCAGCTTGAGATGCCCGCCTTCGCCGCGCGCCGCTTCGGTGATCAGGAAATTCTTGACCGTCGGGTGGAACAGGCAGGTCGGGTGGAACTGGTTGAATTCCATGTTCGACACGCGGCAGCCGGCGCGCCACGCCATGGCGATGCCATCACCGGTCGAGCCATCGGGGTTGGTCGAATATTGGTAGACCCGGCTCGCCCCGCCGGTCGCCAGCACGACGGCCTTGCCGATGTAGCGCTGGACCTGGCGGCTGGCGGTATCGAACGCATAGACGCCGTGCACGGCGCGCGCCGCAAAACGTTCGCCCTCGACATGCGCCGAGGTGATCAGGTCTATGGCGACCATGCCGGGTACCAGCGTGATATTGGGGTGCGCGGTTGCCGCCTTTTGCAGCGCCTGTTGCACCGCCCAGCCGGTGGCATCGTCGACATGGACGATGCGGCGGTGCGAATGGCCGCCTTCGCGGGTCAGGTGCCAGCGTTCCGACAGCGTTTCGCCCGGGTTGAAGGGCACGCCCAGGTCGGCAAGCCGGTCGATGGCGCGCGCGGCGTTTTCGACGACGAATTCGACCGTGGCGCGGTGGTTGAGCCCGGCGCCAGCGACCATCGTGTCTTCGATATGGCTTTCGTAGGTATCGCCGGGTTCGAGCACCGCCGCGATGCCGCCCTGGGCCCAGGCGGTCGATCCGGCGGCGACATCGCCCTTGGCGAGAACGGCGACCCGGAAGCGTTCGGCAAGGTTGAGCGCCGCCGTCAGCCCGGCAGCGCCCGAGCCGATGATGACGATATCGAAGCTGCGCGCATCGGGCGCGGGGTGCTTAGCCACGGCTGCGGGTCAGATCGAGGAACACATCTTCGAGATCGGCTTCCTGCGTCGACACATCGACCACGCCCAGCCCGGCGGCGGCGACCGCTGCCAGCACCTGACCGGCGTTGCGGCTGCGCTTGTCATAGGTCAGCGTCAGCACGCGGTCGTTCCTGAGTTCGACACGATCGCCCAGACCGGCCGGGATTTCGGCAAGATCGCGATCGACCGTGACGATCAGCTTCTTGTCGCCGGCGGTGGAGAGCAGCACGCTGGTCAGGTCATTGGCGACGATCGCGCCATTGTTGACGATGGCGATGCGGTCGCACAGCGCTTCGGCTTCCTCGAGATAATGCGTTGTCAGCACGACGGTGGTACCCATGGCGTGCAGCGCGCGGACATAGTCCCAAAGCTGCTGGCGCAATTCGATATCGACCCCGGCGGTGGGTTCATCGAGCACCAGCACCGGCGGGTTGTGGACGAGCGCTTTCGCCACCAGCAGGCGGCGCTTCATGCCCCCCGACAGCGTGCGCGAATAGACATGCGCCTTGTCCGCCAGATGCACGGCTTCGAGCAATTCCATGCTGCGGCGCCTGGCCGGTGGCACGCCGAACAGCCCGGCCTGGAGTTCGAGCGTTTCGAAGGGGGTGAAAAACGCGTCGAACACCAGTTCCTGCGGCACGATGCCGATGCTCGCCTTGGCATTGCGCGGTTGGGCATCGATATCGAAACCCCAGACGTTGGCGGTGCCGCCGGTCTTGTTGACCAGCCCGGCGAGGATGTTGATCATCGTCGACTTGCCGGCGCCATTGGGGCCGAGCAGCCCGAACATGCTGCCGCGCGGAATGTCGAGATCGATGCCGCGCAAGGCCTGTTTGCCGCCGGCATAGGTCTTGGTCAGCGATCGGAGCGAAATGGCGGCCTGGGTCATGGCTTTGGGAATAGGCGCGCCGGGGGGAGGGGGCAAGGGTGGCATGAACTCCCTCCCCCTTGCGGGGAGGGAGTGGTTTGCGCCTAAAACCGCACGACGGCTTCCACCCCGTACAGCCGCGGCAGGCCGCGAATGAACGTCGGGATACCGAAGGCGCCGCCGGTGTTCCCGGCATCGAGCACATAGTCCTTGCCGCCCAGGTTGGTCGCATAACCGAGCAACTGCCACTTGCCGTTGGGGTCCTGCACCCCGGCGCGCATGTTGACGAGCGTCACCGGGCCTTGCGACGTGACCGGATTGTTGGGGAGTTCGAAGAAAACCCCCGAACGATGGGTGACGGTCGGCGTCATGAACAGTTCGAAGCTGTCGCCGAGCGGCAGGGTGAAGGTGCCGCCGGCGGCGCCCTGCCATTCGGATTGCAGACGGAAGCGATCGCCCGAAAACGCCGGGAAACGAATGTCTTCGTCAACCTTGGCGCTGATATAGGCGCCATTGGCGAACAGGCTGAGGTTCTTCGATATCCGGGCGCTGACTTCGGCTTCGACGCCGTAATTGCTGGCGCTGCCGGCGCTTTCGGTGCGATTGGGCGCGCCGGGGGTGACGATGGTCACCTGGAAGTTGTTGTATTTCATGTAATAGGCGCCAACGCTGACGTTGACCGCGCCGAACGCACCCTTGATGCCGGCTTCGTAGTTGGTGATCTTTTCAGCGGCGACATCGGTGCGCAGCGGGGCCGGCACGCCGCCGATGCGCTGCGCCCCCAACTGCACCACCGGCGAGCGGCGACCCTTCGACCAGGTCAGGTACAAATTCACTGCATCGCTGGCGCGGAACAGGATGTTGGCGCGCGGCAGGAAAGCGGTGTTGTTGCCGCTGGCGCCGAAGGTCTGGCCATTGGTGTCGATCTGCGGGAGCAGCGGCGCCCGGCTGATCACCGAATTCGGCGCACGCGTGAAGAAATAGCTGGTGCGGCTTTCCCACAGCACACGGCCACCGGCGGTGATTTCGAGCTGCGGCACCGGGATCCAGGTCGCATCGGCAAACAGCGACAGGTTGCGCAGATCGGCGCTGTTCTTGAATTCGGACGAATAGGGCAGCACGCGCACTGCGCCGTTGGTGAGCAACGCCGTCGCCTGCGCCGCGGTCACCACCCCGGCGCTGTTGATGCAGGGCAGGCCCGGCACCAGCCGCGCGGCGCACTGCAGATAGGTGCCTTCCTCGGTCGAAAAGGGCACGCGCTGCGAGCCGTCTTCGCGGAAGAAATTGACGCCGCCAAAGGCACGGAACTTGGGCGAATCGTAATTCACCCGGGCTTCGGCGCTGAACTGCTTGCCGCGCGCGTCTTCGGCAAATTCGAGATACCAGGCCTGAGTGCCATCGGCATCGAAGACTTCGTTCGAATCGAACTGGCGATAGCCGGTGACAAAGGTGAAGCTGAACGGCCCTTCGGGGTCGATCTTCGCCGTGGCGTTGACATCATAGACGTTGCGGTCGAGCCCGGGTTGGTCACCGCCGAGCACGGTGGCGCTGAGCGGCGACCCGGCGGCTTCGGCAAAGGTGAAGGGCGAGGTCGTGCCGCCGGTCGGGGCGAAGGTGCCCGATTTGAAGGCGGTGCCCGGCGCGCGCTGGCCATCATAGGTGCCGACGAGATCAAGGCTGAATAGCTCGCTCGGGGTAAAGCGCAGCGACAGGCGGCCACCATATTGGCCCTGGCCGTTCAAATCATCGATGCGCGGGCCGTTGGGGGTTTGCGATCCCGGGCGGCCGGCGATGTTTTCAACAACGCCGTCGCGGAGCTTGACGGCAAAACCGAGGCGGGCGGCAAAGACATCATTGCCCCAGTTGAGGAAGCCGTCGACCCGGCGCTGGTTGAAATTGCCATAGGCGCCGCGCACTTCGGCCGACAGGCCGGGCCGGGGCCGCGCGGTGATGATGCTGACGGCGCCAACGGCAGCAGCGGTGCCGAACAGCGTTGCCTGCGGGCCTTTGACGACTTCGATGCGCTCGAGATCATACAGGTCGAAATACGACCCGAGCGAGCGGCTGACATCGACACCGTTGAGATAGACAGTTACCGCCGGGGCGCCCTGCGACGATCCCGAATCCGAGGTAACCCCGCGGATGACGAAGCCCGGGTTGTTGGGGCTCTGTTCCTGGACGTTGAGCCCGGGGACAAAGGCTGCAAGCTGGTCGAACTGGGTTACGCCAAGCTCGCGCAGGGTCTTGCCCGAATAGGCGGTCAGCGTGATCGGTACATCGACGATCTTCTGTTCGGACTTTTGCGCCGTGACGATGATTTCGGCGAAATCGTTGCTGGTGTCGGCAACGGCTGCGTCGGCAGCGGCGATCTCGGCAGCCGCGAGCGGAGCGGCCGCAAGGGCGAACAGGGCAGTGGTGGCGAGGCAGACGGCGCGCATGATGGTTCCCCGGGTTGATCAAGACATGGTGCAGTGCGGCATTCCGCAGTGCGTGAACGGGGCGATGCCGCAATCATGTGACCGGGGCGTTGCAAAAATTGTACAATTTCAAGTCGCTGTTGGCGCCATCTGTCGCAGGGCCGGCGCGGCGTGACTTGACGGCGCGGTCTTGGTAGGAAGTGCCATGGACAATCACCCGCCCCCCGAAGTCTTTGTCACCGATGCGGCGCGCGTCTTTTGCGACGGCGATGAACGCGGCGGCGACGGCCATCCGCGCGTCTGGTTGCAGATCGGCAGCGATGGCTTTGCCGATTGCGGCTATTGCGACCGGCGCTTCATCCTCGCCGGCAGCACGGCAGACAAAAGGTGAGACCGTCGGCATTGAAGTCCGCCGCGCTTGGTGCGCTGCTGCTGGCAAGCCCCGGCCAGGCCGCGTCGCCGCCACCACCGCCGGTCACCCTCGCGGTGGCGCCGGGCACGCAGCCGCACATGCCGGTGCGTATCAAGGACGTCGATCTCGATATCCGGCTGGCGCTGAGCTATGATCTGGCGATGATCCTCAATCCGGCGCCGGCGGAGCGGGCGAAGTTGAAGGCGTTCCCGCTCATCGGCAAGCGCACTTTCAAGAATTCGCTGATTCCCGGCGGCGAAGCGACCTTCCGCTTCAACCTGCTCAACATCACGCCGCGCGGTCTTGCAAAGGGCAAGGCACCGGTCGTGTGGGTCAGCAAGAATATCGCGCCCGAAGCCGATGGCGTGCTGGCGCTGTCGGCACTGAAATCCGACCTGATCACGCTGAACCTGCGACCGCAGGTGGCCGGTGCCAAGCTCCACACCATCCCCCGCAAGGACAAGGATGAAGTGGCGATGGAGGCGCGCATCGGGGACGAGAAAATCCGCGTGTCGCTCGAACTCAATTCGCCCGATACGGTGATGAACGCCCGCGCCGCCGCTGCGCTGGTCAGCGCCGGGCTGCTCAAGCGCAACGGCGCGGTCGGTTTCTGGGCGCCATTCCCCGGCATGGCGCTGCCCTTCGAACGGATGACCCCGACGCCTGGGGCCACTCTGCTCGGCCTGCCGCTGGCGCGCGCCGGCGTGCGCATCACCGATGCCCAGGCAAAGGAACTCGATGCGCGCGCCAAAGCCGGCACCAGCACCGCCGATGATGATGAAGACGCGATTACCGTCACCGCCGACCGCAAGAAGGGCCGCGACCCGTGGATCCTCATCGGCCGCGATGTGCTCGATACCTGTTCGAAGATCGAATTCGATCGCCCGGCCAAGGTCTGGCGGCTGACCTGCGCGCTGTGACGCTCTACCAGTAATCGGTCATCAGTTCACCTGCCCAGACGGGCTCGCGCACGTCCCCGCGCGGCAGGAAGTCCTTTAACACCGGCTTGATATCAAGCACCGGGGTGCCATTGATCGCGTCAAGGCCTTCGACCTCCACGCGATTGCCGTCGACCGCGATCACCCGGCACACCGAAACGCCGATGCGGTTGGGCCGGTTGCGGCCGCGTTGGGCCAGGATGCCGACGAGCGGCCAATCCGGGTTGCCGCGCGGGTGGCGGGCGCCGGTGGTGATCTCGCTTTCGGGCAGGCGGTCGAAGATGAAGACGACTTCGCAGTGCGAGAAACTGTCGAGCCCGGCGAGTGCGTCGGCGGGCAGGGCGTCGATGACGATCGCCGCCCGGCTGCTGCCCCAATGGTCGTCTTCGGCCGGGCCGCGACCGCCCACGACATGGCCGATGGCGGAGAGGGTAAATTGTCGCGTCATGACCGGTTCCTTTGCCGCTGCGGCGCCCCTATATCTATCGCATGAGCAATCTTGACCCCGCCACGATTTTCTACGCCGACACCGGGCTCGACCCCGGCCGCACCGAAAGGCTCGTCGCCGACGCGCTCAATGGCTGCGACGATGGCGAGCTTTACCTGCAATATGCGGTTTCGGAGAGCTTTGCCTTCGACGATGGCCGGCTGAAGGCGGCGACCTTCGACACCCAAAAAGGCTTTGGCCTGCGCGGCGTGGCGGGGGAAATGACCGCCTTTGCCCATGCCAACGAACTTTCGGATGCCGCGATCCGCCGCGCGGCCGATACCATTCGCGTCGTTCGTGACGGCCATGGTGGGACGATGGCCCTGGCGCCGCCGCGCACCAACGCCCGGCGCTATACCGATGCCAACCCCTTGGACGGCATCAGCTTTGCCGACAAGGTGGCGCTGATGCAGACCATCGATGCTGCCGCCCGGGCTCGCGATCCGCGCGTGGTGCAGGTGTCGGCGAGCCTGCTCGGCAGCTGGAGCGTCGTCGAGATCATCCGCGCCGATGGCCAGCGCGTCCGCGATGTGCGGCCGCTGGTGCGGTTGAACGTGCAGATCGTCGCCGAAAAGGACGGCCGCCGCGAAACGGGCTTCCACGGGCTGGGCGGGCGCTATCTTTATGACGGGCTGATCACGTCCGAGAACTGGAACGGCGCCATCGATATCGCGCTGGCCAATGCGCTGACCAACCTTGATGCCGTGGCCGCGCCGGCGGGCGAGATGACGGTGGTATTGGGGCCAGGCTGGCCGGGGATCCTGCTCCACGAAGCCATCGGGCACGGGTTGGAAGGCGATTTCAACCGCAAGGGCACCAGCGCTTTTTCGGGGCGCATCGGCGAGCGCGTGGCGGCCCGGGGTGTCACCGTCGTCGACGATGGCAGCATCGACAACCGCCGTGGCTCGCTTACCGTCGATGACGAGGGCACCCCGACCGAGCGCACCGTGCTGATCGAAGACGGCATCTTGAAAGGCTATATGCAGGACCGGCTCAACGCCCGGTTGATGGGTGTCGCCGCCACCGGCAACGGGCGCCGCGAAAGTTTCGCCCATGCGCCGATGCCGCGGATGACCAACACCTTCATGGAAGGCGGCAACGAGGACCCGGGCGAGATCCTGCGCAGCGCCAAATCGGGCATCTATGCCAAAAGCTTCGGCGGCGGCCAGGTCGATATCACCAGCGGCAAGTTCGTTTTCACCTGCACCGAGGCGTATCGCATCGAGAATGGCAAGCTTGGCGCGCCGATCAAGGGCGCGACGCTGATCGGCAATGGCCCCGATGTGCTGACCCGCGTGCGGGCGATCGGCAATGATTTCGCGCTCGATGAAGGCGTCGGCATCTGCGGCAAGGGCGGCCAGAGCGTGCCGGCCGGCGTTGGCCAACCGACGATGTTGATCGAAGGGCTGACGGTGGGCGGCACGGCGGCGTAACCTCTCCCTTCCCGGTAAGGGAGGGGTCGTTGTTTCTCCCCTCCCGCTCGCGGGAGGGGTCGGGGGTGGGCTTTTGCTTGCCACTGGAACAGATAATGGTGCGGCGGAGAACTCACCCCCGACCCCTCCCGTTCCGGGAGGGGAGAAGGCAGAAAGAGCGAGAGCGGCATGGATTTCTACGACCATATCGATGAAAAACACGCGGCCTTCATCGCCTGCCAGCCCGTGTTCTTCGTCGCGACCGCTGCACCCGGCGCGCGCATCAACCTCAGCCCCAAGGGGATGGACACCTTCCGTGTCATCGGCCCCAATCGCGTCGCCTGGCTCGATTATGGCGGCTCGGGCAATGAAACCAATGCGCATCTGCTCGCCGATGGCCGCATCACGGTGATGTTCTGCGCCTTCGATCGCCCGGCGCTGATCTATCGGCTTTATGGCCGCGCCGTGCCGGTATTGCCGCAGGACGAGGCTTTTGCAGCGCTGGCCAGCCATTTCCGCCTTGAACGCGGCGTGCGCCAGATTTTCGACATGACCGTCGAATCGACCCAGGGCTCGTGCGGCTGGGCGGTGCCGGAAATGGCATTGAAGGCCGAACGCCAGACGCTGCGCAAGTTCCACGCGCAGGAGGAACCCGCCGAACGCCTGCAGAAATATGCCGACCGCAACCGCAGCATCGATGGCCTGCCGGTGCGGCCGCCGACCGTGCTGCCCTACAACTGATGGTCATCGACCCGGCGATCGCGGCGACGCTGGTCGTGGGGGTGCATTTTGCTTTCATCCTGTTCGCCGTGTTCGGCGGGCTGCTGGCGTTGCGCTGGCATCGGCTGGCGTTTCTGCACCTGCCGGCGCTGGCCTGGGCCGGGGGCATCATGATCGTCGGCGGCATCTGTCCGCTGACGCCGATCGAGAATGGTTTTCGCGATGCGGCGCAGCGCCCGGGCTATTCGGGTGGTTTCATCGATCACTACATCATGCCGTTGATCTATCCACCCGGGCTCGACCGCAGCACCCAATTGGCGGGCGCCGCCGTGCTGTTGGCGTTCAACGCCGCGCTGTATTGGCGGATCTGGTCCACACGCCGTGGCAGGAAGAAAACATCATGAGCCTTGTCACGCTGGAAACCATCTTTTCGCCGATCGAGGCTGAAGTGAAGCGTGCGACGCTGGAAGCGGCCGGGATCGAGGCGGTGCTGTTCGATGCCGGCATTGCCTCGTTGATCGGCAGCGGCCTGTCCGGGGTGCGGCTGATGGTGCTCGACGAGGATGCGGACGCCGCCCGAGCGCTGCTTGGCGCGCCAGAATGAGGCCGGCGTTGCAGGTCTGGCGCGAATGAGGCTGGCGCTGGCACTGGGCGGCGGCGCCGGGCTTGGCTGGGCGCATATCGGCGTCCTGCATGCGCTGCACGAGCGCGGCGTGGCGATCGACGCCGTCAGTGGCACCTCGATCGGCGCCGTCGCGGCGGTCTGTCTCGCCGCTGATCGGCTCAATATCCTCGACGAGATTGCCCGCTCGCTGACCGCCCGCCAGGTCATGCGCTTCATCGATATCGACCCACGTCGCGGCTCGATGCTCGGCGGCCGCGCCGTGACGCGGCAACTGCGCCAGCATTTCGGCCATGATCGCCTGCAGGACCTGTTCCTGCCCACCGCGATCGTCGCTGCCGATCTGGTGACCGGGGAAGAAGTGTCGATCACCCGCGGCCCGGTGGTCGATGCCGTGCTCGCTTCCATCGCCATTCCCGGCGTGTTCCCGCCGGTGCGCCGGGACGGGATGATCCTCGTCGATGGCGGGGTGATGACGCCGGTGCCGGTGAAGGCGGTGCGCGCGCTTTCGAAGGCGCCGGTGCTCGCGGTCAACCTGCAGGGCGATTACACCCGCCGTGCCGCCGCGGCGCTGCCCCCCGACAAGCGCGTCATGACGCCATTTCGCGTCGGCCGCGCCGGGGTGTCGCTGGTCATGGCGCATCTGGCGCGGCAAAGCCTGGCACTCGATCCGCCCGATATCGAACTGGCGCCGGCGATCGGCCATATCGACGTGCGCAATTTCACCCGCGCCGACGAACTGATTACGCTAGGTGAAGCCGCAGTGACCGAAAACTGGGCAGCGATTGCGGCACTGTTCTGAAATTTGGCAGGCTTGTTCGCGCCTGCACAAAAACGCGCCACTGCCGTCTTGATGCTGTTGAATCGGGCAGCGCCACAGGTGTGAACGCCGCGTAACCATCCTGTCATACAGGGACGCCTGCATTTGGCACGATACATGCATGGTGAAGCCCAACGCGGCTGTTCGCGTCAGGGAGGGGCCATGAAACTCGTCATTGCAGTCATCAAGCCATTCAAGCTTGACGATGTTCGCGAGGCGCTGTCGACTGCTGGCGTCCAGGGGATGACCGTCAGCGAAGTCAAGGGGTTCGGTCGGCAGAAGGGCCAGACCGAAATCTATCGCGGCGCCGAATACACCACCAACATGGTGCCCAAGATCAAGATCGAAGTCGTTGTCGAGGATGGCCAGGCGGCGCAGGTCGTCGAAACCATCCAGCAGGCAGCGCACACCGGCTCGATCGGCGATGGCAAGATCTTCGTGGCCGATATCGGCCAGGCGGTGCGCATCCGCACCGGCGAAACCAACGAAACCGCACTCTGACATGACCGGAGGGGGACATATGAATTTCGATCTGAAGACGTTGGCCAAGGGGGCCGCCTGGGTGGCGCTGTTCGCCGCTGCCCCGGCCTTTGCGCAGGAAGCGGCTGCGGTCGCCGATGCCGCTGCCACCGTTGCGCCGGCCGTCGCTGCTGCCGCAGCCCCGGTTGCCGAAGTCGCTGCTGCACCCGCGGCGCCAGTCGCCGACAAGGGTGACACGGCGTGGATGCTGACCGCTACCGCGCTGGTTTTCCTGATGACCATTCCGGGCCTGGCGCTGTTCTACGGCGGGCTTGTCCGCTCCAAGAACATGCTGTCGGTGCTCACCCAGGTCTTCATGATCTGTGCGATCGTCTGCCTCGTCTGGGTAACCTATGGCTATTCGATGGCTTTCACTGGCGGTAGTGAATTCGTCGGTGGCTTCAGCAAGGTTTTCCTGAAGGGTGTCACGACCTCGTCGATGGCGGCAACCTTCTCGAACGGGGTCTATATCCCCGAATATGTCTTCATCGCCTTCCAGATGACCTTTGCGATGATCACCCCCGGGCTGATCGTCGGGGCCTTTGCCGAGCGCGTGAAGTTCTCGTCGCTGATGATCTTCGTCGTGCTCTGGGTCACCATCGTCTATTTCCCGATCGCGCACATGGTCTGGTATTGGGCCGGCCCGGACTTCCTCAAGGACGCGCCGACCGATTACGGCTTCCTGTGGGGCAAGGGCGCACTCGATTTCGCCGGCGGCACCGTGGTGCACATCAATGCCGGGATCGCGGGCCTCGTCGGCTGCCTCGTCATCGGCCAGCGTACCGGCTTCGGCAAGGAAGCCATGCCGCCCCACAGCCTGGTGATGACGATGATCGGTGCTTCGCTGCTCTGGGTTGGCTGGTTCGGCTTCAACGCCGGCTCCAACCTTGAATCGAACGGCCTGACCGCGCTGGCGATGATGAACACCTTCACTGCCACGGCCGGTGCCGCGGTTGCCTGGATGCTCATCGAACAACTCACCCATGGCAAGCCGAGCATGCTCGGCGGCGTCACGGGCGCCGTTGCCGGCCTAGTCGCTGTCACCCCGGCCTCGGGCTTTGCCACGCCGATGACCTCGATCGTTCTCGGTATTGCAGCCTCGGTGGTGTGCTACGTGTTCTGCACCACCATCAAGAACAAGCTGAAGTATGACGATTCGCTCGATGTTTTCGGCGTCCATTGCGTCGGCGGCATCCTTGGCGCCATCGGCACCGCGATCGTCGCCGACCCGGCGCTGGGTGGCCAGGGCTTCCTCGATTACACCGTCATCCCGGCGGTTGCGGGCGCCTATGACATGGCCGGCCAGCTCAAGACCCAGGCGATCGCCGTCGGCGTGACCCTGCTGTGGTCGGGCGGCGTGTCGGCGGTGCTCTTCCTGGCGCTCAAATACACCATCGGCCTGCGCCCCAGCGTCGAAGTCGAACGCGAAGGCCTCGACATCGCCGAACTGGGTGAACGCGCCTACAACAATTGATGATCGGCCGCCGATAAGGCCCACATCTCGACAGGTTCCTCCCCAAGGAAACCAACTGGCCCGGCAGAGCAATCTGCCGGGCCTCTTTTTTGTGCGTCGGGCTGGCCGTAGCGGGGCTTTGACGCCCGGTCACGGTCCGCGTGCTGCCGGGCGCGGCGACTTGCCGGTTGCCAGCGGCGGGTTGTGACTGGCACAGGAACCCAGCCATTTTTCGCGGAGTCGCCATGCCTACCCTCGTCCTGCTGCGCCACGGCCAATCGGCGTGGAATTTGGAGAACCGCTTTACCGGCTGGTGGGATGTCAACCTGACCGACAAGGGCATTGCCGAAGCCAGCGCGGCGGGCATAGCGATGCAGGCGGCCGGGCTCGATTTCGATTGCGCCTTCACCAGCGTGCAGACCCGGGCGATCAAGACGCTCAACCTCGCGCTTGAAAGCATGGGGCGGCTGTGGCTGCCGGTCACCAAGAACTGGCAGCTCAACGAGCGCCATTATGGCGCGCTGACCGGGCTCGACAAGGCCGAGACGGCGGCGAAACATGGCGAGGACCAGGTCAAGATCTGGCGGCGCAGCTTCGATATCCCGCCGCCGCCGCTGGCGATTGGGTCGGAATATGACCTCTCGGCGGATCGCCGCTATGCCGGCATCGCGATCCCGCAAGCCGAAAGCCTGAAGGACACGATCGCCCGCGTGCTGCCCTATTGGGAAAGCGCGATCGTGCCGGAGTTGCAAGCCGGCAAGCGGGTGATCATTGCGGCGCACGGCAATTCGCTGCGGGCACTGGTCAAGCATCTGTCGGGGATTTCGGACGACGATATCGTTCACGAGGAAATCCCGACCGGGCGGCCGATGGTTTATGAGCTGGCGGATGACCTGACGGCGATCGGGCGGCGCTATCTGGATTAGCGACGGCGTGCCCCCGGCGCAGGTTCAGCCGATAAAGCGCCAGTCAAGCGTTTCGCCGGCGTGGAAAGGGACGATATCACCGATACGGTCGGGCACGATCACGGCGCTGCGTTCGAGGGTGATCGTGCCGTCGTTGAGCGGCAGCCCGTAAAACGCCGGGCCGAATTCGCTCGCAAAACCTTCGAGCCGGTCGAGCGCGGCTTCCTCCTCGAAGGTCCGGGCGTAGCTTTCGAGCGCATAGGGGGCGTTGTAGCAGCCGGCGCAGCCGCAGGCGGTCTCCTTGGTCGCAGCGACATGCGGGGCCGAATCCGTGCCGAGAAAGAATTTCGGGTTGCCGCTCGTGGCCGCGCGCCGCAGCGCCAACTGATGCTTCTCGCGCTTGAGCACCGGCAGGCAGTAAAGATGCGGGCGGATGCCGCCTTCGAACATGGCGTTGCGATTGACGGCTAGATGGTGCGGGGTGATCGTCGCGGCGACATTCGGCCCGCTGGCTTGGACAAAGGCCACGGCTTCGGCGGTGGTGATGTGTTCGAACACGACCTTCAGCGCCGGATAGTCGCGCACCAGGCCGATGAGCGTGCGTTCGATGAACACTGCTTCGCGGTCGAAAATATCGACATGGGCGTCGGTGACTTCGCCATGGATGAGCAGCGGCATGCCGATGCGTTGCATGGTTTCGAGCGCGTCGCGGATCTGGCTTACATCGGTGACGCCATGCGCCGAATTGGTGGTGGCGTGGGCGGGATAGAGTTTGGCAGCGGTAAAGACGCCGTCACCATGGCCGCGCGCCAGTTCGTCCCCGGCAATGCCATCGGTCAGGTAGCAGGTGATCAGCGGCGTGAAATCCAGTGCCGGATCGACCGCGGCGAGGATGCGGTCCCGATAGGCGGCACCCGCGGCGGCCGTGGTGATCGGCGGCTTGAGATTGGGCATGGCGATGGCACGGGCGAATTGCCGGGCGGTGGCATCGACCACGGCGGCGAGCATGTCGCCATCGCGCAAATGGACATGCCAATCATCGGGGCGGCGAATGACAAGCCGGTCGGCGGCAGGGGTGTCGGGCATTGCGGCGGCTCTTTTGTTGAAGCGATGCCGCTAGTTAGCCGGGGTGACCGCCCGCGGCAATCGCGCAGTCGCCGTCGCCGATTGGTCGAAATGGCGTTTTTATCCAACCACTACCCCCAAATGGGACATGACTCCTTAACCCGACCGGTCTAGATTTGAAACCAATAAGGGGATTATGTTGATAGGGGTCGTGCCGAATCGCGTGACGAACCGGGCTGCGGCATTGCCGTCTCGCCCGGTTTTGTCGTGCGTCCTCGGCGCGTTGCTGATCGCCACGCCGGCTATGGCGCAGGTCGGCACCGTCGGCCTGCCGACCCGCGAGGAAATCGACCCCACTCGCCGCCAGGCGCCGCCGGTGCAACCGCAAACGAAACTGAGCGTGGAAGGCGATATCGAACGCAGTCCCTGTGCGCTTGCCGATCCGTCCTATGCTGCCATCAAGGTGACGCTCACCTCGGCGAGTTTCAACAATCTCGGTCCGGTCGACGCGGCCGAACTGGCGCCGGCGTGGCAGCGCTATCTCGGCACCGAACAGCCGATTGCGGTGGTCTGCGACATTCGCGATGCGGCCGGCACGATCTTGCGTAACAAGGGCTACCTCGCCGCCGTGCAGGTGCCGGCGCAGCGCATCGAGGGCGGCACGGTCAAGTTCGAAATACTGTTTGCCAAGCTGACCGCGGTGCGGGTGCGCGGCGATGCCAGCCGGAACGAGCGCCAGATCGCGCGCTATCTTGAACATCTCACCACCGGCCAGGTGTTCAATCGGTTCGAGGCCGAGCGTTATCTGCTGCTCGCCCGCGATATTCCGGGCTTCGACGTGCGGCTGGCGCTGAAGCCTGCCGGAACGGCGGCCGGCGACATGATCGGCGAAGTGACCGTGCGGCGCACGCCGTTCGAAGCGGATTTCAATGTCCAGAATTTTGCGCCTGCTGAAACGGGGCGCTTTGGCGGGCAATTGCGCGCCCAGGCCTATGGGCTGACCGGGCTGGCCGATCGCACCACGGTGTCATTCTATTCGACGGCGGATTTCAGGGAACAGCAGGTCGTCCAGCTTGGCCATGATTTCGGATTGGGTGGTGGCGGTCTGCGGCTGGCGGGGCGTTTCACCTATGCCTGGACCAAGCCCGGCCTGGGGCCCACGGTTCCCGATGTCGATGCGCGCTCGCTTTATGCCAATATCGAGGCGAGTTACCCCTTTGTGCGCAGCCAGGCCTTCACGCTGCGTGGCACGGCGGGGCTCGATTTCATCAACCAGAAGGTCGATTTCGCCACCCAGCCGCTCAGCCAGGATCGTTTGCGGGTCGGCTTCCTGCGGCTCGATGCCGATGCCGTCGACATGAAGGGCGTTGGCCCCGGCGGCACCGTCGGCTGGCGGCTGACGGGCTCGTTGGAAGTGCGCAAGGGCATCGACATTTTCGATGCCAGTCCGAATTGCCTCGCCAATGTTGCCAATTGTGCGGGCGCCGTCGTGCCGCCCAGCCTTGTTGATGGCGATCCGCAGGCGACGGTGGTTCGCTTCAGCGGCAATGCCGAATGGCGCTTTGCCCCCAGCATCGTGCTGGCGATCAGCCCGCGCGCGCAGCTTTCATCGGCAGCGGTGTTCTCGTTCGAAGCGTTCGCCGCGGGCAGCTACACCATTGGCCGGGGCTATGATCCGGGCGTGCTGTCGGGCGACAGCGGCGTCGGTTTTGCCACCGAATTGCGTTATGACCGGCTGGCGCTGCTGCCCAGCTATGGCATCGGCGCGCAGCCCTATGCTTTTGTCGATACCGAATGGGTCTGGAACCGCAACACGCCGGCGGGCCTTGATCCGCAGCAGGTGACATCGGTCGGCGCCGGTGCGCGCGTCGGCGTTTCGGACAAATTGCGGCTCGATCTGGCCGTGGCGGTGCCATTGAAGGATGCCGGGCCGACCAAAAGCGGTGATGTGCGTGTGTTGATGTCGCTGACGGCGCGGTTGATCCCGTGGAACGGCCGCTGATGCGCCGCGATCGCCGCCTGCGCTGGATGCCGCTCCGCCACGATGGCGTGCGCAAGACGGTCGTGCGCCCGGCCGGAAGCGTGCACAGCGGCGCCATCGGCAGCGCGTCGCGTTCCGCGCTGGCGATCCTGCTGGTCAGCCAGCCGCTGGCGACAGCGCCGTTGCTGGCCCAGGCTTTCAACGGCGGCGCGGTATTCGATCCGGGCAAGATCACGATATCCAACATCCCCACCAACGGCTCGCCGATCACCAACATCCAAGCGCTGGCGCCGCAAGCCACGATAAACTGGACGCCGACCGATACTGGCACTGGCGGCGGCCCGATCAACTTCCTCCCCGCCGGCAATACCGTCAATTACACAACCGCACTGACCGGCCCCGTCACTGTGCTCAACCGCATCATCGCGGCGGATCCGACGCGGCAGATCGGGCTGTTCGGCAATGTCAATTCACAGGCCAATGTCGGGGTCTGGTTCTATGCGCCGGGCGGGGTGCTGGTCGGCAACACGGCCAAGTTCAACGTCGGCAGCCTGTTGCTCACCGCCAGCGACCCGATGGCCGACGGCAATGGCGATTTCATCGGGCCGAACCGCAGCTTCCGCCTGGGTGCCGCCACCCAGGCCGGTGCGAGCATCGATATTGCAGCGGGGGCACAGATCAATGCGCTGCAGGGCGCCAGCAACTATGTCATTGCCGTCGCGCCGCGAGTCACCCAGGCCGGCGCCATCCAGGTCGATGGCTCGGCAGCACTGGTCGCTGCCGATGCGGTGGATTTTACGCTCAATGCCGGGCTGTTCGATGTCACCGTCACGCAAGGCACAAGTGCTTCCGAAACCGTCCTCACCCACAGCGGCCAGACGACCGGGCCGGCGGCGGGTGCCGATGTCAACAATCGCATCTACATGGTCGCGGTGCCGCGCAACGATGCGATCACCATGCTGGTTTCGGGCGGCTCGCAACTCGGTTTTGCCATCGCCGGGGCGGCCAATATCGATGGCAACACGGTGGTCTTGTCGGCCGGGCACAATGTCGTCGGCACGTCGGCGTTTGATCCTTTCGTCGATACGCCGGTCAATGCGACGGCGGCCAATATTGTCATCAACCACGGCAACTACACATCGGCGCTGACGGTGCGGGCGACGACATCGGCGCGGCTGACGATCGCCAGTGACCAGATGGGAGTTGCCGCGGCTTTTGCCTCCGACCTCTCGCTGCGCGGCGGCGCCGAAGCCATTATCAGCGGCAATGATTTCAACACCGGCTATGGCGTCGATCTCAATGTCGCGGGCAATCTGCTGGTGTCGGCCGAAGCGCGCTTTGCGAACCTGAATACCAATATCAAGCGAACGGGTGGCACCGCCATGCTTGACGCGGGCGCCGGCCTTTATGTTGCGATCGGCGGTGATGCGACCTTTATCGCCGATGGCACCGCCGATAGCGGCGGCGGCGCCACGGGGGCCGGCGGCACCGTAAGGGTCCGTGCGACCGGCCTCAGCGGCAGGAGCGATGGCAACGGCGATCCGGTGGCGAACATCGTCTTTGCCGGCACCTTGAATTTGTCAGCCGCTGGCGTTGGATCGTCCGTCAATTCGGACGGCGTCGCGGGCGCCGGCGAGGGCGGTTTGGTCACGGTGGATGCGCAGGGTCGCGGCGCGATCAAGGGGTTCCGCAGCACCTTTGTCGATGTGACGGGCACTGGCGGTAACAGCAGTGAAGCGGCTTCCGATGGCACAGGTGGCGCCGGAAGGGGCGGCGAAGCGCGGTTTGAAGCGGCTGTGGACAGCCGGCTTTCCCTTGTCGATGTGACAATCGACGCGTCGGGTCTCGGCGGCGTTGGCCAGGTCGGGTTCGCCGGTGGCAGCGGCATCGGCGGTTCGGCCGTGCTGACCAGCGGCGACATTTTGCAGACCGAAGCTGTGACGCTTTTCGCCAGTGGTTTTGGTGGCAGGTCGGATTTTGGCAACGGCGGTGCGGGTTCGGGTGGCAGCGCGACGATCGAGACCACCGGTGCGGGCAGCTATTCGGCCGGCGGCTTCAATCTCGACATGTTCGCGCGCGGTGACGGCGGCTCCGGTGCCGGCAACGGCTTCAGGGGTGGCGACGGCACCGCCGGCCTGGTGACGGTGGCCGCCAATGGCGGCTCGATTCTCGCCGGCGGCGGAGCGGGGAATTTCTCGTTCATTGCCACGGCACTGGGCGGCGAAGGTTTCGTTGGACCCAGTGGCGGCGCCAGCGGCGGCAGCGCCTTCGGCGGCACCGTGGCGATCATCGCCACGGCTGGCGGCAATGTGAACCTGTCGACCGATCAAGGCCTGGTTTCGCTGGAAAGTTGGGCGATTGGCGGTAACGGGTCGGCTGCGGGCGGGGAGGCGATCGGCGGCACCGCACGGATCTTTGCCGAAACGCTTGGCGTCGTTCAGATCGGCAGCGTGATTGACATGGACGCCGATGCCACCGGCGGCAATGGCGCCAGCGGCAGCGGCGGTGCTGCGCAAGGTGGCCGGGTCGATATCGAGATTGGTGTCGACGGCACTTTTTCCGGCGACCCGGGTGGCGTTTTCCTGTCGGCCCTTGCTGCCGGCGGAAACGCGGGCCCGGGGGCCAATGGTGGTTCGGCCTTTGGCGGCAGTTCATCGATTACCACTCAGGCTGGCGGTACGCTCAGGTTCGGCAGGGTGGACCAGAGCGTCGACGCCGTGGGCGGCAGTGGCGGCAATGGCACCGATGGTGCCGACGGTGCGCGCGGCCAGGACGGCCAATTTGCTGGCGAAAATGGCAGTGATGGCAGCCCGGGCGAAGGCTATGGCCTGCCCGTTGGCTTCGGCGGCTCGGCGACGGGGGGCACGATCCGGTTTGGAATCGACCCCAGTGGTGGCCCGGGCGGCGACATTCGCGCGTTCGATCAACAGGCCGGTATCAGCCTTTTGCAGACAGCGAATGCAGCGGGCGGCACCGGCGGCACCGGCGGCAATGGTGGCCGCGGCGGTGACGGCGGCAATGGTGCCGACGGCTTCGGCAGCTTTGGCTTTGGCGGCGCCGGCGGCGCCGGCGGCAGCGGCGAAGGCGGCGGGTTGGGCGGCTTTGCCTTTGCCGGCAGCATCCAGACCGATGAGGCGGTCGGCGGCAGCATCATCGAGATCGGGACGCTCACCAAGAATGCGGCGGCCCAGCAAGGCGCGCGCGGCTTTGATGGCAACCCCGGCGAGTTCGGCAACAATGGTATCGACGGCATCGATTTGTGCTTCGGCCCTTGCACGCCGCCGCCCCCGGGAAGCGGGGCCTATGACGGCACGGCGAGCTTCGATTTCGGCAAGATCATCATTACCGACACGTCGCCGGGCAACACGACGATCGAAGCGCTGGTGGCGCAATCGACGATCAACTGGACGCCGACCGATACCGGCTTTGGCGGCGGCCCGATCAACTTCCTGCCGAACGGCAATAATGTCAGCTATGTCACCGCGCTCGGCGGGCAGGTCACGGTGCTCAACCGGATCATTGCGGCCGATTCGTCGCGGCAGATCGGGCTGTATGGCAGCATCAGTTCACAGGCCAATATCGGCGTGTGGTTCTATGCGCCGGGTGGGTTCCTGATCGGCAGTTCGGCGCAGATCAACGTCGGCAGCCTGTTGTTGACGGCGAGCGATCCGTTCACCGATGGCAACGGCGACTTCCTGCAAGCCGGCAACAGCTTCAGCCTGTTGACCGCGACCGAGGCGGGCGCGGCGATCGACATCGAAAACGGCGCGCAGATCAACGCCGATCAGGCCGCCGGCAGCTATGTCATCGCCGTTGCGCCCAAGGTCACCCAGGCCGGCGCCATCCGGGTCGATGGCTCGGCGGCGCTGGTCGCGGCCGATGCGGTGGACTTCACCCTCAACGGCGGACTGTTCGACGTTACCGTCACCGAAGGCACAAGCGCCGCCGGCAACGTCATCATCCACAGCGGCTCGACCGGCGGCCCGCAGGCGCAGGCCGGGGCCAACAACCGCGTCTACATGGTGGCGGTGCCCAAGAACGATGCGGTGACACTGCTCGTTTCGGGGGGCTCGCAACTCGGCTTCGCGATCGCCGGCGCGGCAGATGTCGAAGGCAACCAGGTGGTGCTGTCGGCCGGGCACAATGTCGTCGGCACGGCCTTGGAAGACCCCTTCGCCGATACGCCGGTCAATGCGACCGAGGCGAATATCGTCATAAATCACGGCAGTTACACCTCGGCATTGAAAGCCAGGGCGACAAATTCGGCGCGCTTGACGATCATCGGCAGCGACCCGGGTGTTTCGGCCGACTTCGCCTCCGATCTGACGCTGCGCGGCGGCACCGAAGCGGTCATCAGCGGCAGCGATCAGAACAGCGGCTATGGGGTGCTGCTCGATATCGCCGGCACTTTGCTGCTATCGGCCGAAGCCCGTTTCAACACGTTGCAGACGTCCGATGTCCGTATCGGCGGCACCGCCAGCCTGGCGGCGGTCAACGGCCTGGCCGTGCAGATCGGTGGCGAAGCGATCATCGCCGCCGATGGCCTCGCCGACGTCGGCATTGGTGGCAGCGGCGTCGGCGGTACGATCTCGGTTACTGCCGACCAGCAGAATATCATCATCGGCGGCGCGCTGACCTTGTCGGTGGTCGGCCTGGGCTCCACGGCCACCCAGGTTGGGGGCGTGGACAGATCGGGACAGGGTGGGCGGATCACACTGACCGCCGGCAGCGGAAGCGAAATCCGGGTGGGCGGTCGCATCTTTGCCGATGCGAATGGTGTCGGCGGCCGCAATGATGTGGCCGGCACATTCGGCGGCGCGGATGGCACCGGCGGCATGGTGGAATTCCGCAGTGAAAACGGCGGGCTCATGACGTTCGGCGACGTCATGATTTTGGCATCGGGTTTCGGTGGCAACGCGACCGTCGGCTTCGGCGGGGTCGGCCGTGGCGGGCAAGCCCTGCTGTCGAGCATTGGCTCGGACATCAATTCGTCGGGCATGGTCACCCTGACCGCCAGCGGCGTCGGCGGCAATGCCGATCTCGAACCTGGCGGGGCGGGTTTCGGCGGCTCGGCGCGGGCCATTGCCAGCGACGGGCGCATCTCGTCCGAGGGGTTGCGCGTCATGGCCGACGGCACCGGTTCATCATCGGGCGCGCCCGGTGCCGGCACGGGGGGTGTCGCGCTGATCCAGGCCGATAGCGGCGGCGAATTGTTCAGTTCCGGTGCAACAATTGCCCAGGCGAACGGCACCGGCGGCAATTCGGTCGGCAGTGGTGCCAATGGCGGCGCCGGCACCGGCGGCAGCGCGGTGATAACGGCCTTTGGTCTGGGCTCGGACCTCGGGCTTCTCAGGGACGGCGCGACGGCAAGCGCGACCGGTACCGGCGGCGATTCCGATGGCGATGGTGCCGGCGGCACCGGCACCGGCGGCACGGCGCGGATTGTGGCGCGGCAGGATGCTGCCGTGTCGATCGGCAATAGTGACTTTGGCAATGACGTCGCGGTCATCATGGATGCGACCGGCGGCAGCAGCGCAACGGGCCGGGGCGGCGATGCCATAGGCGGCGGCGTTGTCGGTTCGCTCGGCGACATTTCGGCTGATACCAACGGCATATTGTCGATCTTTGGCAATGTCATGGGCAGCGCCCGCGCCACAGGTGGCGCCGGCAGCTTTGATGGCGATGTCACCGGCGGCCGCTTTGTCCTGCTCAACCAGACCGGCAGCAGCATCACGATTGGCGGCAATGTCGAAATCCGGGTCGGCGCCGATGGCACGTCGTCGTTCGGAACGATTTCCGGTGGCATCGGGCAGATCGGTTCGGGCGATGGCACGCTGTCGATCGACGGCGATGTCCTGATCGATGCATCGGCGCGCGGGCCGCTGGGCCTGGGCGGTTTTGCGACCGGCGGGTCGGCGCTGCTCAACACCTTTGCCAGCGGCGGTATTGTCGAAATCGGCGGCTCCCGGATTGTTCTGGACGCCTCTGGCACAGGCGCTGTTGGTTTCAGCGCCAGCCGGAACGACGTTGGCACCGGCGGCAATGGCGGCAGCGCGCAGATCAGTGCCGATAATGGCATTATCCGGACGACCGGCGGCGGCGGCTATGGCGTGACCATCGATGCGTCGGGTGCCGGCGGCGATGCCCGGGGCGGGACAGCGCTTCTGCAGGCGATCAACGGCGGCAGTTTCAGTGCCAGCGGTTTTGACGTTGCGCTCGATGCGTCGGCGCTCGGCAGCAGCGGCGACTTCCAACGCGGCGGTGATGGCGTGGGCGGCGTGGCGCGGATCCTCGCGCAAAACAACGCCAGCCTCAGTTTTTCCGGCAATGCCAATCTCGACATGTCGGGCACCGGCGGCAGTGGCGGCGACTTTTCCACCGGGGCCACGGGCGCTGGCGGCGGCACCATCGCCCTGGCCGGCGGCATTATCGCCGATAGTGGTTCGACCCTGACCATCGGCGGCAGCGTTCTGGCCACGGCGCGCGGTGTCGGCGGGGCGAGCACAAACGGTGTCGCCGGTCGTGGCACCGGCGGGGTGATCAAGCTGTTGACGCTGGCTAGTTCAAGCCTGAGCGTCGGCGGCGGTGTCGACATCCTTGTCGATGCCTTTGGCGGCAACAGCAGCAGCGGCGTCGGCGTCTTTGCGCTGGGCGGCAGCGGCGAGATCGGTGCCGGCAATGGCACGCTGTCGATCGGCGGCGATGTCCAGATCGAGGCTGGTGCGACCGCTGGCAACGGCTCCAATGACGCGGGCGTCACCATCGGGGCGCCGGGAGATATCAACCGCGCCGCCGGTGGTTCCGCGCTGATCAACACCTTCGCCACGGCTGGCGAGATCGTCATCGGTGGCGCCAGCGTCAGATTGACTGCCGCAGCCAAGGGCGGCGATACCGGCGTTGGCACCGGCGGCACCGCGACCGGCGGCTTGGCGCAGATTGTCGCCAATGCCGGCATTATCCGCACGACCGGGCTTGATGGCGATGTGCGGGTGCTGGCCGAAGCGACCGGCGGCAATGGCGCTGTCGGCGGCGACGCCCTTGGCAGCCGTATTGTCGTTTCGGCGACCAACGGCGGCCGTGTGACCACCGATTACCGCGTCTTCCTGACGGCGACGACCTTGGGTGGCACCGGTAGCGATGGCAATGGCGGCAATGCGACCAGCGTTGCGCAGAGCAATGGCACGGCGATAACGCTGTCGACCGGCGGCAGTTCGGCAAATGCCCTCCTGTCTTTCGGCAGTTTCGTCGATATGGACGCCAGCGCCCGTGGCGGCACCGGCAATGGCGTCACCGGCAATGGCGGCAATGCCAGTGGCGGCTCGACAAAGCTGGATATCCTGGCCGGCGCGGCCCAGATCGGCTCGGGCCTGTTCAGCAATGTCAGCGCCACCGGCGGCACGGGTATCAGCGGCGGTAATGCCCGTGGCGGCATGTCGATCATGCGGGTCAGCGATGCCGTATTCAGCGCTTCCTTCACCTCGGCCAATGTTTCGGCAACCGGCGGCGCGGCGCTGGCGGCGTTCGATAGTGGCGGCGGCACGGGCGGCAATGCCAGCAGCGGCGGTATCGACTGGTCAGCGGTCGGTTCGGAAAGCGTTCGCGGAACATTGGCGCTCGGCGCGATCAGTATCAATGCCGATGCTACCGGCGGGCGCGGCGGTGATGGCGCAACCGATGGCGTTGGCGCCGTTGATGGCGGACGCGGCGGTGATGCCCGGGTGAATGATGTGGGCGGCGCCAACCCGGACGGCATCAGCATCCTGGCGCGCGGCATCAATGCCGAAGTGACATCGGCGAACACGATCATCAATGCCACGGCGCAGGGCGGTGCCGGCGGCAGCGGCAGCAGCGCGGTTGGCTATGGCCCGTTGCTGGCGGCCAATGGCGGCGATGGTGGTAGTGCAACCGGTGGCAATCTGACCCTGGGCAGCGCATCGGGTCCGGTCGGCGCGGCATCGATCACCACCCTGGCCCAATTTGGTGACACAACGGCGAATATGCAAACCCGCGGCGGCTTTGGCGGGCTGGGCAGCGGTGACACGACGCTGGCCATTGGCGGCCGCGGGGGTAACGCCATTGGCGGCAATGCATTGCTGCTGGCACGCAGCGGAACGCTGGCGGCGGGCAATGTCCGCTTCGATGTGTTCACCCTGGGGGGTGATGGGGCCGGGCCGCGCGGCTTCCAGGGTGTGGATCGCGGCGGTGGCGATGCCCTTGCCGGCACTGCCGGGGTGCTGGCGACACCCCATGCCATCAGCTTCAATCCGGTTACTGTGACGCTGGGCAATGTCAGTCTCGATGCCTCGGCCGTTGCCGGCAGCGCGACTGGCGGCGCGCCCGGGGCACAGCTTGGCGCGGCCATTGGCGGCAATGTGTTCGTCCGCCTGGAACAGCAAGATCCGGGCGATCCCACTACCCCGGTGATCGGCACGCTGACGGCGAACAATGTCTCGATGGCTGCCCACGCCGTGGGGGCGTTCAGCGATTTCGGCGCCTATGGCACCGCCGGCGGCGATGCGACCGGCGGCAACGCGACCTTCACCACCCAGGCCGGCGGCACCATCAGAGTCCTTTCGGTCGATCAATATGTCGAAGCCTTTGGCGGTAACGGCAGCCGCGGCGCCAACGGGGCTACGGGCGCTGATGGTGCAGCAGGTGCCGATGGCAGCGCCCCGGGCATGGGCGGTGCCGGCGGCTTCGGTGGCGATGGCCAGGCCGGCGGCGATGGCGGATCGGCACAGGGTGGCACCATCCGCTTTGGCGTGATCGGCGGCGGTGTCGGCGGCGGTGTGGCCGGCGGGCAGATACGGTTCCGTGGGGCCGAGGGTGGCATCACCCTGACGCAATCGGCCTCTGCCGAAGCCGGGCAGGGCGGCGGCGGTGGCGGCGGCGGCAGCGGCGGTCGCGGCGGCACCGGTGGTGCCAATACCGGCCCGACCGGTACTGGCGGCGATGGTGGCACGGGTGGCGCTGCCGGCAGCGGTGGCAACGGCGGCAATGGCGGCACGGCACGCGGTGGCGATATCCTGACCGGTGATCTTGATGCGGGCGTCAGCGGCAGCTTCATCGAACTCGGCGATGTCGAGATATATGCCAGCGCGTCTGGCGGCAGCACCAATGGCGGTGGCGGCAATAATGGCAACGCCGGCAGTGGCGGTGATGGCGGCAGCGGTGCCGTCGGCGGCGGCGAAGGCGGCCCTGTACCTGGTCGCAGCGGCAACCAGGGTGCCGACGGCGCAGCGTCGAACGCGGTCAGCATTGCCGGCAGCGGCGGCGCCGGTTTTGGTGGCAGCGCTATGTTGATATCGCGCGGCGGCAGGCTCGATGCGCAGTCGGTGTTTTTCGAACTTTTCGGCGACGGCGGCTTTGGCGGCGGCGGCAACGGCCAGCGGGACCGTGGCGGCGGCACCGGCACCGGGGGCTTTGCTGAAATCCGGATATTGTCGGCGGCCGATGGGGGAGCCGCAACGGTCTCGCTGGGCCCGGTCGACATGGATTCGGACGGCAATGGCGGCGGTTCCGCCACACAGGCAGGCAGCGGCATTGGCGGTACGGCGAGCATAATCCTGGGCACGACGCCGGGCGGCACCGTGCCCAGCGTGGCCAGCACGCTGACCATCGGTGCTATCGAACAATATGCCGGTGGTTTTGGTGGTAACGCCCGTTCCGGCAGTTTTTCGGCGGCGGGCGGCAATGGCATCGGTGGTACCGCGTCAATCATCATCGCTGGCAACGTCGGCAACATTACCGCCGACACTGTGTTGCAGGATGTCGCGGCGACGGGCGGCAACGGCAGCGCCGGGGCAAATGGTGTGCGCGGCGCCGATGGCACCGCCGGGATTGATGGCGACAATGTCACGCCGCCAACCAATGGCACCGCCGGCGGCAATGGCACGGCGGGCGGCAGCGGCGGCGCTGGCGGCGCAGCGCAGGGCGGCACGATCAATTTCGGGCTGCGCGGCGGCCCGGCGACGGTCAGCATCACCACGCTGGCCGTCACCCAGACGGCAAATGCGACCGGCGGTGCGGGTGGCCTTGGCGGGCTTGGCGGCGACGGCGGCATGGGCGGCGATGGCGGCAACAACCTCACCCAGGGCGGCTATGGTGCGGTTATCGGTGCCAATGGCGGCGATGGCGGCAACGGCGGCAGCGGCGGCAATGGCGGCGCTGGGGGCAGTGCGACGGGTGGCATAATCAATGCCGGGTCGCTGGATGGCACGGCTTCGGCCGATGGCAGTTTCGGTGTTGCCTCGATCATGGCATCGGCCAATGCCACGGGCGGGGCTGGTGGTGATGCCGGCTTTGGCGGCAATGGCGGTTTTGGCGGCAATGGCGGTGCGGGTGCCACGCAGAATGGCGCTGTCGGCAGGCTGGGGTTCACCGGCAACGGTGGCAATGGCGGCCACGGCGGCGCGGCGCTGGGTGGCGCGATCACCTATACCCTCAACGGCGCGATGGTCGTCCAACCCGCCGGCGGCATGTCACTTTTCGCCGATGCGACGGGCGGAGCCAGCGGCAATGGCTTTGTGGACGCAGCAAGTGCCGGCCAGGCGACGGGCGGCACGCTGACGATTCAGGTCAACGGCGGCGCGCTAATTACCGGGGCGCTGGTGCTCCAGGCCAACGGCACCGGCGGCTTTTCATTCGACGATACACCGGGCAATGGCACGGGCGGCGTCATCGTGCTGTCGGCCACGGCTGGTGGCGTCATTACGCTTCGCAACGCGCCGACCCTCAACGCCATCGGCCGGGCCGGGGCCACGACATTCTCGTTCGGCACTGCGGGCTTTGGCGGCCGTATCGAACTGTCGAGCGATGGTGTCGGCAGCCTGATCAGCATCAACGGCGTCGGCGGTATCGGACAGCAGGGCGAAGGGTTCGGCAACCAGAACAGCGGCGGCCGCGGCGGGCCGGGCACGGTGCTCGATGTGCGCGGCTTTGGCGGCGCGTCAACACTGGCCGGCGGTAATGCTTTGGGTGGCACGGCGCTGCTGGCCGTCGGGAATGGCGGGGCGATCACCACCAACGGCAAGCTTACGCTCAATGCCGACGGGATTGCGGCGGGCAGTGTCGATGGCACCGAAACAACGTCCGGCGGCGTTGGCAGCGGCGGTCAGACGTCATTGAACGTTACCGGCACGGACAGCCAGTTGATCGCCGATGGCGGCCTGCGCTTGTCGGCGCGGGCGACCGGCGGCGATGGCGCCAATTTCGGCTTTGGCGCCTCGGGCGGTGCCGCTGAAGGCGGCCGGGCGGATATTTTCATCGGCGACAATGCAAGGGTAAATCTCAGCGACAATCTCGATATCGACCTGAGCGCCATTGGCGGCAGCATCTACAGCAACGATCCCAATGCGACCTTGATTGGTGGCAACGCCACTGGCGGTACGCTGGCGATGACCATCGATGGCGGCGCGCTTGTCGATCTGGGCTTCAATTTCAGGGTCAATGCCACGGCACGTTCGGGCGGGTCGCGCCTTGACCTGGATGAGAACCCGACATTTGCTGGCGGTGGCACGGCGCTGGGCGGCACCATCGCCGTTGCCGCGATCAATGGCGCGACGCTTGCCGTTGCCGGATCGATCGATTTCGATGCTTCGGGCGCCGGCGGGATCAGCACGGGCAGCTTCAACCGCGGCGGCAATGCGACCGGCGGCAGCGCCGAATTGATCGCCCGCGATGGCGGTTTCATCGATTCGCCAGAAAACGACATCACGCTCATCGCCAATGGCGTCGGCGGGATCAGTGATATTGGGGTTCCCGATGGCGATGGCCAGGGCGGTACGGCGCGCATAGCGGCGCTGGGCGGCACGTTGAACGCCGCGGGATTTGTATCGCTGTTCGCCGGCGCGACGGGCGATCTGGCGGTGGGCGGCATCGCAAATGTCCAATCGATCGTTGGCGAAATTACCATCGGCGGCAATCTGAATGTGGTGGCAGCCGCATCGTCGACCGGGTCTGGCGGCAACAACAACGACCGCGCCACCGGGGGTACGGCAACGCTGGACTTCGATGGCGGCGCGACCAGCATCAATGGCGTCGCGGGCTTCGACGCTTCGGCAGCCGGCCGGATTGCCGTTGGCGGCAGCGCCGGTGTGCTGGGCACCAACCCCAACCAGGCCGCCGGGGCCATGCTCGATTTTGGCAGCCTCGTCAGCATGGACGCCCGGGCGCAAGCAACCGGTACGGGTGCGGACAGCAGCGCAACCGGCGGCACCGCCAGATTCATCACGTCGCTGGGGTCGACGGTTACGGCATCGGCCAACCTGTCGCTGCGCGCCGATGCATCGGTGGTGCCGCTGGAGTCGTCGGCGAACGTTGCGGGCGGCACGGTGGTGTTAAGAAGCTTCGGCGATACCGGGATTGCCGGGACGACGAGCCTTGACGCCTCGGCCATCGCCCGCAGTTCCACCGACAGCGATGGCGGCAATGCGACCGGCGGCACGGTCGCGGTTGTTGCCGATGCCGGTATCTTGACGCTGGCCAATGTGCTTGTCGACATTCGTGCCATCGCTGGCAACAGTGACACAGGGCTTGGCGGCAGCGCGTTCGGCGGCAGCGTGTTAGTGGGCAACACCGATGGCAGTGGCAGCATCAACACGCTTACGGCGACAGGTTTTGCGGTTGATGCCCGGGTATCCGCCGGTGCGGGCATGTTCGGCGGCAATGCGGTGGGCGCCAATCTGGCGCTGGATATATCGGGCAGCAGCTTCAATCTGGGTAACGGGCTCGACCTGACGTTCACGGCGCGCGGCGGCGATGGCGGTATCAATGATGGCGATGGCGATGGTGGCAACGCGCGGGGTGGCAGCGTGCGGATCTCGCTATCTGCCGGGGCGACCTATAACTTGCCCGAAACCATCGATGTCAGTGCCCAGGGCGGCAACGGCTTTGGCGTTGGCAGGGGTGGTCAGGCTGCTGGTGGCAACGTCATCCTGGCGGTAAACGACCTTGGATCGGCGTTCCGCAGCGACGTGGTCAGCATATCGGCGCGTGGTACCGGTGGCGTCGGCGGCGATAGTGGCACGGGTGGCACCGGCACTGGCGGCACGGTGCAGGTATCCGCGGTTGATAATGGCGGGTTCGATGCCACTGGCAGTGTTTCGCTGTTCGCCGACGGGGTTGGCGGCAGCGGCAACACCGGCGCTGGCGGCGACGGGTTTGGCGGCGCGGTGGCGCTTGATGTCTTGAACAGCGTGTCGACCATCGGCGGGGCGCTGCTCCTTTCGACAAACGGCAGCGGCGGCAGTTCGGTATTGGCGGCGATCGGCAATGGCAGTGGCGGCACCGCTCAGCTCCGGCTGGATACAGGGCTTGTCAGTATTGCCGGCATGGCCAGTTTCGATGCCAGCGCCACCGGCAATATCGCGCAGGGCGGCACCGCCGGCACTATCGGCACGTCATCGGGTTCATTCTCCAGAATCGCGATCGGCGGTGATCTGCTGGTTAACGCATCGGGGGTGGCACAGGGGGGTGCCGCCGATACCGCAGCGCGCGGCGGGCTGGCGGCGGTGAATGCGCTGGCCGGTTTCACTGACATTAGCGTTGAGGGCAGTGCGTCGTTGCTGGCGCGTGCGGTCGTGGGCAATGGTATCCATGCTGGCCCGGCAACCGGCGGGCACGCATTGCTCGATCTGGGCGTTGGCAGGCTGACAATGGCGGGTGGTAACCTGCTGCTGTCGGCATCCGCGCTTGGCGGCGTGTCGTCGGTCGATGCCGGCGCTGCCCAAGGGGGCTTGGCGCAACTGGCGGTCGGCCTGGGCGGATTGCTGACGCAGGTCGGCAATGTGACGCTGCAAGCCAATGCGCTCGGCGGCAGCGCCGGCAATGGTTTTGTGGTTGGTGTAGCCACGGCGGGCACGACGTCGGCCGTGTTCAATGGCAGCGCCGCCGATATCGACGGCCTGCTGATGTTGGCGACTGCCTCGGGCGGTTTTGTAGGCAGTGGCGGGCAGCGCGGCGACGCCGTTGGCGGCACCAGCATAGTTTCGATTACCGAGAGTGTTTTTTCGGGTGGGGGCGGCGCCGAACTTCTTGCCAATGCCTTTGGGGCCAATGCTGTCGGCGGCAACGTCGCTATTTCAACGGTGTTCACCTCTGACATTTTGACCATTGCCGGTCCGGTTTCGGTGCGTACCGATGCGGTGGCGGTTGGCGGCACTGCCCGGGCCGGCGACGCTATGCTGTCGATGAATGCAAGCAGTATAGGCTTTGGTAGTGACCTCGGTTTCAACGCCAGCGCTACGGGCAATAATGCCGCCGGCGGCGCCGTGCGCATCACTGGCACCGATGGCAGTTTCTCCAGCACCCTGACCGTTGCTGGCGCCTTGACGGTCACCACCGCGGCAACCTCCACCGGCGCCACCGCTGGCGCCACCGGCGGCAATTTCGAACTGGCGCTGTTTGGCGGTGAAAGCCTGATGGCCGGCAGCCTGTCGATTGCGACATCGGCCATGGTCGGCGGCAGTTCCAGCAACGCTCTGGCCACCGCCGGCAACATCGGCATCGGGATCGGCGGCGCGGTCGACATCGCCGGGACGATCAACCTTGCCGCCAGTGCCAATGGCAACCAGAGCCTTGCCGGTGCCGCGGCGAATGCCGGCGACATCAGCATCGATGTCACCGGTGTCAACAGCAGCCTTGTTGCCGACCGGTTGCTGGTCAACGCCGTAGCGCGGGGCGGGCGTGACCTGTTCGGCACCAGCGGCGGCGGCGCTGCGCGCGGCGGTGCCTTCACCCTGTTGTCGACCGGCGGCACCGGCATCGCGCTGATCGGTATTGCCCCCAACACGATCACGCTCGGCGCCACCGGCGGACGCGGGGATGATGGTTCGTCAGGCGGCAGTGCGATGGGTTCCGATGTTACGCTGTTCATCGATGGCGGTGGCCGCATTGCCAGCACCGGCGCGCTGTCGATCACCTATACCGCCAGCGGTGGCGCGGGCGTGACGGGAGAAGGCGGCGATTCCGGCCCGGGTGGTGATGCCAGCGGCGGGATAGCGCTGATCGGCATCGGTGCCGGCGGCGGCAGCTTTGGTGCCGCCAGCCTGGTCCTGAACGGCGAAGCGGTCGCGGGCGACAGTGACGATGGTTCTTCGGGCGGCAATGCGCGCGGTGCCGATACGTCGCTGCTTGTCAATGCCGGCACGTTCGACGTTGCGGGCGCGCTGACCATCGAAGCCGGTGGCAGCGGCGGCAACGCCTTCTCGTTCGGCGGTAATGGCGGCGATGGCGGCAGCGGCACCGGCGGCGCGATCGTGGTCGCCGCAAGCGGCACCGCCAGCGGCACCGCCAGCCTGAGCACCGGCGGCAGCCTGCAGGCCTTTGCCGCGGGCAATGGCGGCGGCAGCTTCGATGGCACCGATGGCGCCGGTGTCGGCGGCAGCATCGCGCTGCGGTCGCTCGATACCGCTACGGTTTCGGTCGGCACCAATGCGCGGCTGGTCGCCAGCGGCTCCGGGGCCGGGGCGCTGATCTCGGGGCGCGGGCCGGCGGGCGGGTTCGGCGGCACGATCGAACTGATTACCGGCGCGGGCGCGCTCAGCATCGGCAGCCTGGCCGAGATCGATGCCCGCGGCATTGGTTCGAGCGGTGGCGACGGGATCGGCGGCATCATCACGATCGCCACCAGCGCCGGCGCGACGACCCTGAACGGCGGCCTTTCGGCGCTGGCCAGCGGCATCGGCAGCCTGGCGGTCGACAACAATGATGGCGGCCTGGGCTTCGGCGGCAGCATCGATGTGAGCGTCGTCGGCACCGGGTCGATCGGCTTCGCCGGCGATACCGGGCTGATCGCCGTGGGTGCCGGCGGCGAAGGCAGTGCCGGCGGCGCCGGCAGCGGCGGCAATGTGCGGATCGCCATCGACGAATCGAGTCTGCTGACGGTGACCGGGGCGCTGTCGCTGGCTGCCGGTGCGACGGGTGGTCTTGGCGTCGTGGGCAGTGGTGGCGAAGCGACCGGCGGCGCGCTGCGGATCGATATCGGCCCGAGTGCTGGCTCGATCAGCGTCGGCAGCCTGTCGGTCAATGGCGACACCACCGGCGGCAATGGTATCGTCGGCGGTGCCGCCACCGGGGGCACGGTCAATCTGGACAGCCGCGGCGGCAGCCTGACCAGCGGCGGCGCAGTCGCGATTTCGGCGGCAACGCTGGGCGGCGCGGGCAGCGACGGTGATGGCGGTGCCGCGACCGGCGCGGCGATCGACCTGCGTTTCGCCAACAGCAGCGGCACCATCGGGGGCAGTTTCGGCGTCGCGGGCACGACCGGCGGCGGCGCTGCGAATGGCGGCACCGGCGGTTCTGCCACCAGCCTCGCGACGTTCCTCGATCTCGGCGATGCGGGGCTGTCGGTGGCCGGCGCACTGACGCTCGACAGTACCGCGACCGGCGCCGATGGCGGTGCCGGTACCGCGCAGCAGGCGAGCATCATGCTGACGGGCGCGGCCGTCCTGATCGTCAACGGCGATGTCGCGCTGACCAGCAGCGGCATCGGCGGTCATGGCGCGCTGGCGACGGGGATTGCCGGCAATGTCGGCATCGTGGCGCAGGACAGCAGCACAGTCGACATCGGCGGACAGTTGCGCCTGACCGCGCAGGGCGATGGCACCGGTTTCGGCGGTTCCGAAGCGGCGCTGGGGCGCGGCGGCCTGGCGACATTGACGCTGGGCAGCGGCAATCTGGCCATCCAGAACGGCGTGCTGATCAACGTCAGCGGCGCCGGCGCCAACGGCGAAGGTGGCACTGCCACGATCGCCGCCGATGTCGGCATGATGTCGATCAACGGCGCCGTCGATATCAATGCACAGGGCCTTGGCAACAGCAACGGCCCCGGCACCGGCGGCAACGCCCTGGGCGGCTTCGTCAACATTTCGGCGCTCGGATCCGGCGCGGTCGGCTTTGGCGATGGCGTGACGCTGTCGACGGCTGCCGCCGGCGGTAACGGCAATATCGATACTGGCGGCGCCGGCGGTTCGGCCCAGGCTGGTGATGTCGGTCTTGTCAGTCGCGGGTCGATCAGTTTTGCCAACGGCCTGTCGGTCGCTGCCGGCGCGACCGGCGGCAATGGCGTCAATGCCGATGCCGGGGCAGCGATCGGGGGCAGCATCGCGAGCGACGCCGATGGCGGCAGCATCGCGGTGACCGGAGCAGCAACGAATTTCACCGTGGCGGCGCAAGGCGGTTCGCTGGTGCGCGACAGCGGCGATGGGCTGGGCACCGGCAATGGTGGTACCGGCACCGGCGGCAGCGTGTCGATCGCATTGGTCAATGCCGGCAGCTATGAAAACGTCGGCGGCACCATCACCGTCACCGGTGTCGGCGGGCTGGGCAATGGCGTCGGCCAATCGGGTGGCGCGGGAACCGGCGGCCGCTATGACGTCATGGTCGGCGTGGGTTCGACGCTGGGCCTGCAGGGTGTGCTCGCCAGCGGCCGCGGTGGCGATTTCATCGAAAGCGGCAGCGGCGGCGCCGGCAGCGGCGGTACCATAACGATCAGCGCCGATGCCGGCACGATCGACGTGCTCGGCAACGCGCCGGTCAGCCTCGATGTCGCCGGCCTCGGTGCGGCGGGTGACAGCATCGGTGGCAGCGGCGGTGCCGGCAGCGGCGGGCAGTTCAGCCTCGGCCTCGCCAATGGCGCGGTGTTCGCGGCCAATGCCCTTGCCAGTTCGCTTGTCATTGCCGCCGACGGCACGGGCGGCACCGGCGCCAGCGGCGGCGCCGCGACCGGCGGCATCGCAGCGATCACCGTGGCCAGCGGCAGCAATTTTGCCGCTGTTCGCCCGGTCGAGTTGCGGGCGCGCGCCATCGGCGGGGCCGGGTCTGCGGGCGCTGGCGGCAGCGCCAGCGCTGGCACGGCGCGGTTGACCGTCGATACCGATGCCGGTTTCAGCGCGCTGGTCCCCAACAATGCCAGCACGACGACATTGATCCTGCGCGCCAGTGCAACCGGCGGGTCGGGCGATATCGGCGGCGCTGCGTTCGGCGGCACCGCCAGCATCGCGCTGGGTGGCGATGGCGGCGCGGTGGCCGGTGCCGGCATCACCGTCGGCGGCGTGCGGGTTGACAGCTTCGCCGCAGGCGGGTTCGGCGCCAACGGCGGCGGCAGCGCCACCGGCGGCAGCGCCGGCGTCGATGTCGCCACGGCGGGCTTCGTTGCCCAGCGCCTCGTCATCCTGGCCTTTGCCGATGGCGGCAGTGGCGGCGCAATCGCCGGCGATGCCGTGGGCGGCGATACGCGGGTGATCACTTCGGGCAACGGCCGCCTGACCCTGCTGGGTCCCGACAATGAATCGAACACGCTTGGCCTCGACAGCAGCGCAATTGGCGGCAGCGGCGATCGTGGCGGCAATGCCCGTGGCGGCAGCGTGCTGGTGCGCGCCGGCGATGCGGGCGGCGGCATCACGCTTTCGGGTTCGGGCGCCGATGTCACCATCAGCAGCTTTGCCATCGGCGGACAGGGCGCTGCCGGCAATGGCGGCAATGCCATCGGCGGCGCGGTTTCGGTGCTGGCGGCGTCTCCGGTCGATGGTGCCCCCGGCGGTTCGATCGCGATAAACGATCAACTGTCGGTCTTCGCCTTTGCCGAAGGCGGCAACAGCAGCCTCGCTGCCGGCGGCAGTGCCGCTTCGGGCGCGGTACAGGTGCGCGTCGCCGGCGGTTCGCTGGCTATCGGCAGCGACCTGGTGATCGACAACAGCGCGCGCGGTGGCCTTGGCGATATCGCCGTCGACAGCAATGTCGCGTCGGTCGGCGGCAGCGCGACCAGCGCCGCGACGACCGTAACCGCCAGTAACGGCATGATCTCGGTTGCCGGCGGCGTCACGCTCAACAATGTGGCGACCGGCGCGGCTGGCGCCCTTGGCGGCGCGGCGACCAGCGGCGTGACGACGGTCGCCGTCGCCAGCGGTACGATCGAGATTGCCGGCGTCGACGGCTTGCGGGTCGATGGTGGGGCGACCGGCGGCTTTGGCCAATATGGTGGCGGCAACGCGCTGTCGGGTGGTTTTGCCAGCAACAACTCCAGTTCGACGCCGGACAACAGCGCCGGCACCGGCCCGGCCCGGCTGTCGGCGACGACGGCGACGATCGACATCAGCGCCACCGGTGGCGCCGGCGGGTTCGGCAATGCGCCGGGCAGCAATGGCGGGATCGGCGGCAATGCCCGTGCCGGGGCGATCGCGCTTGTCGGCCAGGCCAATGACACGCGGCTCGATTTTGGCGATGTCGCCATAACGGCGCGGGCGCTGGGCGGCACCGGCGGCGCGGGCGCCGACAATGCGGGGGCCATCGGCGGTCGTGGCGGCGCCGGCGGCAGCGCCGATGGCGGCGCGATCACCGGCTTTGGCCTCGCCAGCGGTGCTGGCGACGCCGCCGCGCAGGGTTCGGCAAATTTCGGCGCGGTCACGCTGGTGCTCGATGCCACCGGCGGGCTCGGTGGCGATGGCGGCGCCGGGCTGAACGTGGCCGCCGGCGGCACTGGCGGCGCGGCGACGACCGGCGATGCCGGCTTCACGGTCTATGGCGGTACCTTGACCGCAGACGCTGTATCATTGTCGGCGCTGGCACGCGGCGGCAACGGGGGTAATGGTGATGGCATCGGCGGTAACGCCAGCGCCGGCACCGCGTCGTTGCTGATCGGCCAGCATGATCTGACCGGCGCCGGCGCGAGCGTGAGCCTCGCCAGCCTTGCCTTCGATGCCCGGGCGCTGGGTGGCAGCGGGATCGACCAGGGCGGCAACGCCGCTGCCGGCAGTACGCTGGTACAGGTCAACGCCGTCAACAGCGGCAGTGGCATCAGCACCCTGACGATCACCGGCAGCGTCGATCTGCTCGCCAATGCCAGCGGCGGCGGTGCCGATATCACCCGCGGCACCGGCGGTACGGCCAGCGCCGGCCTGGCGCTGCTGCAGGTCGGTACGCTTGGCACGATCGATATCGGCACGGCGGCGGCGCTCTCGGCGACCGCGACGGGCGGCAGCGGGGCGACCGGCAGCGCGGCGACCGGCGGCACCGCGCGGGTGGCCCTGCTCGGCGGTTCATTGGCGCTGGGCGGCAATCTGGGCCTGACGGCTGGCGGCAGCGGCGGCGGCAGCTTCATCGGCGCGGGCGGCAATGGCACCGGCGGTACGGCGGAAATCAGCGGCGGAGCGCAGGCGGCAATTGCGGATGTGAGCATCGGCGGTGCCGTGCAATTGTCCGCAGATGGCAGCGGCGGCTTTGGCGTGGCCGGTGACGGCGGCAACGGCCAGGGCGGCACGGCGCGGATCGCCCTGCTCAACAGCGAAACTTTTGCCGCAGGCACCGTGACCCTGTCGGCGCGCGGTACGGGCGCGGCCGCATCGGGGGCTGGCAGCGGCGGCAGCGGCAGCGGCGGTACCGTCGGCGTTGCGCTCGATGGTGCCCAGTTCAACATTCTCGGGCTCACCTTGCAGGCGGGGGGCGCAGCGGGCACTGGCACCATCGGCGGAGCCGGTACGGGCGGCACGATCGCCATCGCCATCGCCGGCGGCAGCACCGTTGCCGATACAGCGGCCGGGACCATTTCGATCGACGGTGTTGGTGCCGATGGCGTTGCCGGTGGCGGCGCCGGCATCGGCGGCAGCTACACACTGACCATCGGCGCAGGGTCGAGCGTCACCCAGCCGGTGCGGGTATCGGTGCGCGGCGTCGGTGGCGCAGCAACCACCAGCGGGGCCGGCGGCGATGGCACGGGCGGTAGCGTGGCGATTACCGCCGAAGGCAGCGCCGCCAGCCTGGCAAGTGACGGTTTGACGGTCGATGCCTCCGGCCTTGGCGGCAACGGTATCGATGCCGGTGGCGCGGGCGCGGGCGGTCGCGCCGAACTGACAGCGCGCGCCGGCGGCAGCATAAGCCATCTCGCTACCGGCGGACCGACCTTGCTGACCACCGATGCGCGCGGTGGCAACGGTGGCAGCGGTGGCAATGCGCGCGGTGGCGTGGCGCGCCTTGTCGTTGAAAATGGCACCGTCACGCTTGGTACCGGCGTGTCCGCCAGCAGCAATGCGATTGCCGGCAACAGCAGCGGTCCGGCAAGCGCTGGCGGCATTGCCCTGGGCGGCACTGCCGAATTGATCGATGGCGGCACCGGCACCTTGATGGTGACCGGCAATCTGTCCTTCTCGGCCGATGCCACCGGGGGTAGCTCGGCAACCGGCACCGGCGGTCGCGGCACCGGCGGTGCCGTGCAACTCGGCCTCGGCAGTGCCGATGCCGATGTCACTGGCCTGGCGACGCTCAGCGCGCTTGGCAGCGGCGGCGCCTCGCTTGGCGGGCTTGGCGGCCAGGGTGTGGGCGGCAGCACGCGTATCGAGGTTGGCAGCGCCTCGGCGAGCATCGGGATCGGCAGTACGCTGTCACTCGACAGCGCCGGGGTTGGCGGCGCCGGTGGCATCGCCGGCGGGATGGGCACGGGTGGCAACAGCACGATTGCGGCCTTTGGCGGTACGGTGACGGCGGGCGCCATCAGCCTTGCCGCCAATGCCGGCGGCGGTGTCGGGGCCAGTGGCGGTAACGCGCTGTCAGGCAGCGCAGCGATCCTGGGCTTCACCGGCGGCAGGGTTGCTTCGGCGGGCGCCGTGGCGTTGCGCGCGCTGGCGACGGGCGGTGCCGGCACCGCCGGCGCCGGCGGATCGGCCCGCGGCGGCAGCGCACGGTTGCTGACGTCGGCCACGGCGGACACGCTGGCGCTGGGGGCGACCCTGCTCGATGGCACCAGCACCGGTGGCGCCGGCACGACCGGCGACGGCGGCGCGGCAACGGCGGCGCAAACGCACGTCGAAGCCCCGGCGGGCAGCATCACCCTCGCCAGCCTGACGACGCGCAGCAACGCGGTTGGCGGCAGCGGTGTCAACGGCGGCGCGGCGCTGGGCGTGCAGACGCTGGTGCAGACGACCGGTAGCGGCAGCATCGTCATCACCGGCAATGCCAGCCTCGGCGCGGATGCCCGCGGCGGCGATGGCCGTGTCGGGTCTGATTTCTTCAACTTCGGCGGTAACGGCACCGGTGGTAACGCCGGCGTGCTCGGCAACAGCAGCGCCAGCCTGACGATCGGCGGCGACCTGATGGTCAGCAGTGCCGGGCGCGGCGGTAATGGCGGCAGCTTTGGCGCCGGCCGCGCGGTCGGTACCGGCGGGCGCATCGATGTCAACGCCGGGATCGGCACGCTGGCGATAACCGGTGGCGCCGATATTGCCGCGGAAGGTTTTGGCGGCGCTGGCAGCGCCGGCATCGGCGGCACCGCCCTGTTGGCGGCATTCACCGGCACGACCAGCGTTGGCGGCGTGGTTCGCGTCTCGGCGGCGGCGGCGGGCGGCGACGCGCGCAGCGATGGTTTCAATGGTGGCACCGGCACCGGTGGCACGGCACAAACCTATGTGATGGGCAGCGGCAGCCTGACGCTCGGCGACAATGTCACCGTCGTCGCCAGCGCGACCGCCGGTGCGGCGGGCAGCAACGGCACCATCGGCGGCGAAGCGACTGGCGGCAGCGTGCTGGTCACGAATGATGGCGGCATCCTGGCGTTCACCGGGACGGGCATGGTCGGCCTGTTCAGCACGGCGACCGGCGGCCTTGGCGCAGCGGGCGGCGATGCGACGGGTGGCTCGGTTACGGTCAATGTGCTCGGCAATGGCACGACGAGCATCGCGCCGGCGCTGGCGATCAACCTTGATGCCATGGGCGCGCAGGCGCTTGGCGGCGGCGGCGGCGGTGACGCGGCGGCGGGCAGTGCAAGCCTGCTGGTATCGGCCGGCGCGAACTCGCTGCTGACCCTTGGTGGCCCGATCTTCTTCGATGCGGTCGGCACCGGCGGCAATGCGACCGCGGCCAATGGCGGCGATGGCGCTGGCGGCTCGTTCCAGATGCTCGCCCAGGCCGGGACGCTGCGCCAGACCGGCATCGGGATCCTCGCCGAAACCAGCGGGCTCGGCGGGACAGGCAGCAACGGCGGCTTCGGCGTTGCCGGCAGCATCGATTTGCGCGCCTCCGGTGGTGCCCGTCTGGAAACCGCCGGCAGCATCCTGGCCACCGGGCTGGGCAGCGGTGGCAGCGGGCTGACGGGTGATGGCGGCGATGGCGACGGCGGTTTCCTGCGCGTGTCTTCCGCGACCGGCGGCTCGGCGATCATCGGTGGGTCGGTCAGCTTCGATGGCCGCGCCACCGGCGGCGACGGCGTCGAGCTTGGCGGCGAAGCCTCTGGCAACGGCCTGACCATCCGCGCCGATGCCGGCAGCACGACGATCGATGGCGCCGTATCGGCGACGATCGCGGCGCGCGGTGGCAATGCCGCGAGCGGTGGCGACAGTTTTGCCGGCGATCTTGCCATCGATGCGGGCGCCGGCGGCGCGCTGTCGATCACCGGCGCTGTCGACCTGGTGCTGACGGCGCGCGGCGGTAACAGCGGCGCGGCAACGGGTGGCGCGGCGATCGACGGCAATGCCGATATCGCGACCGTGGCGGGCACCGCATCCACGCTGGCGATCGGTGGCGCGCTGACAATCGATGGCCGCTCGTTCGGTGGCACGTCGAGTGGCGGCACCGGCGGCGCGGCGACAGCGTCGGATATCACGGTCGAAGCGCGTTCGGGTGTAATGACCATCGCCGGCGCGGTCGGGCTCGATGGCTCGGCAATCGGCGGCTCGGGCGCGGTCGGCGGCGATGCGTTCGGCAACAACCTCATCATTACCGCAAGCCAGGCCACGCTCGATATTGTCGGCGATGTCTCGGCACTGGCCGAAGCGCGCGGTGGCAATGCCAGCGCCGGGCGCGGCGGCAATGCCACTGGTGGCTTCATCGAAGTCAAGGCGCGCAGCGTCGCGGCGGGTGGTTCGCGCGTTGCCACCGGTGCGATGACGCTGTCGAGCGCTGCGGCCGGCGGCGCTGGCGGCGCCGGCGGCGCCGGCGGCAATGCCACCGGCGGAAATATCGAAGCCTATGCCCATGCCTTTAACGGCGTCTTCAGCACCGGCGTGTTGAGTGCCGACATGTCGGCGCGCGGCGGCGACGGTGGTGCCGGCAGCAATGGCGGCGCTGGCGGTGCGGGCGGCAACGCCATGGGCGGCGAAGGCTATTTCGGCACACAGAGCAATGGCACCGGCAGTGGACCGTTGACCGGATCGGCGACCCATGGCGACCTGTTCGCCACTGCATCGGCCTTTGGCGGCCGCGGTGGCAAAGGCGATTCGGGCACTGGCTATGGGCCGTTCCTGGCCGCTGATGGCGGCATCGGTGGCAGCGCTACCGGCGGGATCGCCCGGATCGAAGGCCGTGGCGGCACGGTTGCCATCGCCGATGCAACCGTCTTGGCACGGGCTCGGTTCGGATTGGGGGGAACCGGCAGCAACGGCGGCAGCGATGGCACCGGCGGCGTGGCGCGCGGCGGTACTGCCGGCGTCGTCGTGTCACCGCATTATTTCAATGGCGGTGCCGGTACTGTCTCGCTTGCCAGCCTGTCGGCAATTGCCGATGCCGCGTCGGTCAATGGGTCGGGCACGACCGGCAATGCCTTTGGCGGCACCGCCAGCATCGGTCTTGCCTTCCACGAAGACGCCGGTGCCGCAGCCGCAGCGACAACGGGCAGCTTGTCCATCGCCGGTGCGGCCAGTCTCGATGCAACGGCGCGCGGCGGTGTGGCCGTCGCCGGCGAAGCGAGCCTGACCTCGGTCGCTGGTACCATGTCGATCGGCGGGCCGGTCACGCTCGATGCCTTCGCCAATGGCAGTCGCACCGTGACGGGGGGAACGGCGGCGCTGCGGTTCGCCGGTGGCACCACGACGCTGGCGGGCAGCCTGTCGTTGAACGCCGATGCCAATAACGACGGCAGTGTGCCCGGCCCGGGCCTGCTGGCAATCGGCGGGACCGCCCGGTTAAGCAGCGGCACCGCCGGCGGCACGGCCAGCATCGCTGGACCCGTCACGCTGTTCACCCAGGCAACCGCGCTGGCCGATGGTGGCGGTGCGCGCGGCGGCAACGCGAGTTTGGTTGTGGAAAGCGGGGCGAACCTCAGCCTCGCCAGCACGTTGCGGGTTGCGGGCACTGTGCGCGGCGGCACGGGCAACACATTGTCCGGTGGGGCGGCAACCGCCGGTACGACGCTGATCCGCAGCAGCGGTGACCTGATGGTCGGCGGCAATGTCCTCATCCAGCAGTTCGCGTTCGGTGGCGACTATCTGGGCGGCAACGCGACCCTGGGCAGCGGGAATGCCACTGGTGGCGCCGTGACGATCAGCGCTGATGCCGGGCAGCTCGATCTGGGCGGCAGCCTGCTCGTTCAGGCCGAAGCGATTGCCGGTTCGGCAAGCAGCGCCGGCCGCGGCGGCATCGCGCGGGGCGGCTCTGCGGAATTTGGCGCGATCAACGGCGGCATTGTCACGGCCGCGGCCATTCTCGGACTCGACAGCGGTGCGCGCGGCGGCGCCGGGGTCGATGGCGGCGGCTCGGCAACCGGCGGCGAAGCGTCCGTGCGGGTGTTCGGCGGCTCGGCAACACTGGCGTCCGTCACGCTGGCGGCGACCGCGCAGGGTGGCAGCGGCGGCGGCATGGCACAGGGCGGCGATGCGCTGGTCATCGCCACGGCAGGCACGCTTGTGGTTACCGGCGCGACGAACATGACCGCGACGGCGCTGGGCGGCGCTGGCGTCGGCACCGCTGGCGGCAACGCCCGGGGTGGCAGCACTGAATTCTCCATCGATGCGCCGATGGCCGGCGGCAGCCTGAGCGGCGGCAGCGTCCTTGCCGATGTCAGCGCGACTGGCGGCACCGGTGGCAACGGCTTTGCCGGCGGCAGCGGCACCGGTGGCAGCGCCGGCAGCGGTTCGACGAGCAGCGCCGGCACCTATGCCGTCGGCGCGCTGTCATTGACCGCCGATGGCACCGGCGGTGCCGGTGGTTCGGGTGTCGATGGCGGTAGCGGCGGGCGCGGTGAGGCCGGGCGCGCCTTTGCCGGGACCAACGATACCGCCAGCATGCTGGCCGGCAGCTTCGGTTTTGGCAGCGTGACGATCAGCGCCAGCGGCACCGGCGGCGTCGGTGCCGCTGGCACGACCAGCGGCGGCAGCGGTGGCAATGCCCGCGGCGGCAGCGCCGGGGTGGTGATGACCGGCGGCACCGGCACAGTGGCGGGCGCCATCACGGTGCGGGCCGATGCGACCGGCGGCGCGGCGGGCCTTGGCGGTGGCGGCGTGGCCGGCAATGCCAGCGGCGGTGAAGCGCTTGCCGGGGTGGCCAGCGCTTCGGCACCGGGCACCGCCAACAGCCTGACCGCCGGCGCGACGACGCTGTCCAGCCGCGCGCTTGGCACGCTCACCGACTATGGGCGCACCCTGGTGTTTGCCTTCGACGGCGATGTCACGCTCGCGGCGGCCGATCTTGCGACTTCGGGCGATGCCCCGGGTAACCCGCCATTGCGCAGCGGCCTGATGGCGGTCAACGGCACCATCACCATCGGCGGCAATGCAACGATTGCCAGCACCGGCGATGTCGCGTTCGGCACCGATGGCGGCGCCATCGCGGTCGGCGGCGTACTCACTGCGAGCGCCGGCGGCGATATCGTCGACACGATCTTCCCGACGGCGCCGGCGTTGCCCGGCACGATCATGGTCGGTTCGGCGGTCATCAGCGCGGGCGGCAACATCACGTTGTCGACGCCGATCACGGCCACCGGCGGCCTGTCGTTCAGCAGCGGCAACGATATCGACCTGGGGGATTTGACCGCGGTCGATCCGCTGGTCATCAACGCGCTCGGCCGGCTGACGACGGGGTCGATCCTTGCCGGCAACGGCGTGGCGCTGAGCGGCGGCACCCTGGTGCGCACGGGCGCCGTCACCACCACCACTGGTCTGACCAGCATCACCGCCGCCGGCGATCTGACCGCCGGCGCGATCATGGCGGGTGGCGCCGTTACCTTGTCGACCACTGGCAGCAGCCCCGCAGCCTTGCGCAGCGGCGTGATCAACGCGACCGGCGATGTTGATATCAATGCCGTCGGCAGCGTCGATACGACTTCGATCACCAGCAGCGGTGGCCGCATCGACCTGACGGCAGCGGGGATCGTCAATAGCGGCGCGCTGACGGCGGCGTCGGGCATTGCGGTTCTCGGCAGCGCGGCGGTGACGGCGGGTCCGGTGACGAACACCAGCGGCCTGACGCGCCTTTCGGCCGCGGGCGATCTTGTTACCGGCGCGATCGGTGTCGGCGGCGCGTTGACCCTGGCCACCACGGGCACCGGCCCTGCGGCGTTCCGTGGCGGCGTGTCGGTCGCAGCCGGCGACGTCAACATCACCGCGGTCGGCAGCGTCGACACGACGTCGATCACCAGCAGCGGTGGCCGCATCGACCTGACGGCAGCGGGGATCGTGAACAGCGGCGCGCTGAACGCGGCGACGGGGATCACCATCCTCGGTGGCGCGGCGGTGACGACGGGCGATCTGTTGTCGGGCACCGGTCTTGTCGATGCCAGCGCGGCCGGGATGTTGATGCTCGGCACGATCGGCGGTGGCAGCGTGCGGTTGGCGACGACGACGGCGGCAGACATCGCTGCTGGCGCGATCACGGCAACGGGCGATGTCACGCTTGTCTCGCAAGGCGGCGCGGCGTTGGCCGGCATCAGCGCGGGCGGGGCCATCGATCTGCGCGCCGCGACCGGCCTGACCAGCGGCGATCTTGATGCCGGCACGACGCTGCTCGTCGATGGCGGTGCCGCGGCCACGCTCGGCAATGTCCGCAGTGGACAGGGTGCGCGGCTGGTGGCGGGCGGCGCGCTCGGGACCGGCACGATTTCGGCGGGCGATCGGGTCGAACTCGTCACCAGCGGCATGGGTGCCGCTTCGCCGCTGACAACCGGCGCGATCGACGCCGTCAACGGGATTGCGGCCGATATTGCGGGCGCGGTCAGCATTGCTTCGGCGACCACCATGGGTGATCTGGGCATTGTGGCGCGCGGCGGCACGATCACCATCGGTGCGATCGATGCCGGGCCGGTGGCGGTGCTGCTCGCCGGCGGCACGGTTTCCACCGGGGCGATCACTGGCGCCGGCACGGTTTTCGTCGGGTCCGACAGCCAGGCGGGCCTGATCGGCACAACGGGCAATAACCTGCCCGATTACAGCAATCTGCTGGCCATCAATCCGGTGCGATTGCTGGGTGACATCAATTTTGGCGGCAAGGTAACGGCCGCGAAGGTGACCGCGGCGGCGACCGGCACGATCAGCGCGCTCGCCGGCATCACCGCCACGGTCAGCCTGCGGCTCGATGCCGGGCGGCTCGATCTTGCCGATCTGATCATCGGCGGCGACCTGGCATTGCTCACCGACAGCGACCTGACGCTGGGCGACCTGCGCGCCGAAGGCGATTTGCTGTTGTCGGTAACCGGGGCGCTTGCCGCCGGGGCGATCAGCGCGGGTGATGATGTGACGCTGGTGGCGGCGAACGGCATCCGCACAGCCGCCATCACGGCCGGCATCTTGCGCCCGGCCGGGCAGGGCGCGACCTACACGATCAACGTGGATGCCGGCGGCGACGCGGCGCTCGGCAGCCTGAGCGCCCTGGGCAATGTGACGGCAACCGCGGGCGGGAACCTTGCCAATGGCCCGATCATGTCGGGCGGCGCGGTGGCACTGGACGCCACGAACATCGCCATCGGCTCGATCGTTGCCGCGGGCAGCATCCGGTTGACCGCGATCAACGCCGTGATGGCGGCGGGGATCACCAGCAGTGGCAGCAGCATCGCCCTGTCCGCCGGCGGCAATTTGGCGACGGGCGGGCTCAATGCCGCGTCGACCATTGCCAGCGCCGGCGGCGCGACCAGCCTCGGTGCGCTCCTTGCCGGTGGCGGCATCACCCTGGCGGCGGCCGGTCCGCTCACCACCGGTACGATTTCGGGCCGTGATATCGCCCTTGCGACGACGCTGGGCGGCGATATCGCAGCGGGCGCGATCACGGCGAGCGCCGGCGTGATGCTGGCGTCTGCCGGCGGCGCCACCCTGCAGGGTATCGACGCGGCGCAATCGATCGATCTTGCCGCGGCTGGCTTGCTGCGCGTGACCGGCCCGGTGGCCGCCGGTGCGGGTCTGGCGCTTGCCGGTGCCGATATCGATACGGGCGCGCTTGCTGCGGTGGGGGCGATCAGCCTGGTTGCCGGCAACAGCCTGCGCACCGCGACGATCAACAGCAGCGGCGCCGGTATCGATTTCACCGCCGGCGGCGCGGTGACGGCAACAAGGCTCGACGCGGCGCTGGCGATCACCGGTGCCGGCGGTTCGGTGGTGGTGGGTAACCTGGTGTCGACCGGCGGCCCTGTCGACCTGGCGGCGGCTGGCCTGTTGTCGACGGGCACGATTGCGGCCAACGCGATCAGGCTGACGACGACGCTTGGCGGCGACATTGTGGCTGGCGCAATCGGCAGTGACGGCGCTGTCAACGTGACGGCGGCGGGTGCTGCGACCCTTGGCGATGTGACCGCAATCGGGAACATCACGCTGGGTGCAAGCGGGGCCCTGCTGGCTGGCAATCTCGATGGTGATGTCATCCTGGTCACCGGCGGCGGCGATGTTGCAACGGGCGCGCTGCGCAGCCTGCGCAGCACGCAGCTCACCGCGACCGGCGCGCTCGCCAATGGTGCCATCGTCGCCGGCACGACGGTTCTGCTCGCCGGGGCCAGCGTCGATACCGGCGCCATCGATGCCATCGGCAGCATCGGCGTGACAGCAACCGGCGCGTTGACGGCGACGACGATTACCAGCAGCGGCAGCAGCATCGATCTGATGGCGGGCGGCGCCTTGGCCGCAGGCGCGCTCGATGCCGCGACGCGCATCACCGTTGCGGGCGGCGCGACGTCGCTCGGCGCCCTGCGCGCCAATGCCGATATCCTGGTCGCCGCCAGCGGTGCGCTGATCAACAGGATTATCACCGGCGGCGGCGCGGTCACGCTGGGTGGCGCCAGCATCGATACGGCGGCGATTGTCGCTGTCGGGCCGGTGGCGTTGACGACAACCGGCGCGCTGACGGCGACGACGATCACCAGCAGCGGCAGCAGCATCGATTTGATGGCGGGCGGCGGCATCGGCACCGGCGCACTTGCGGCGGCATCGACGATCACCAGCACCGGCGGGGCGACCACGCTCGGTGCGTTGCTGGCCGGCGGTGATATCGATGTGGCAGCCGCTGGCGCACTGGCAACGGGCATCAGTTCGGGCGCCGGGATCACGCTGGCGACCACCAACGCCGGCAGCATCACGGCTGGCACGCTGACGGCAAGCAAGGGCATCTCGATCACCGCCACAGGCGGTGCAACTTTGGCGAACGTGACGGCAGCTGACGCGATCACCGTGACGGCGGTCGATGCGGTGCTGGCCCGCGCCTTGCAAGCTGGTGGCGCGGTTTCGCTCACGGCCGGTGGTGCGCTCAGCCATGGCACCGTCAATTCGGGCGCCGGCGTTACCATCGGCGGCGCCACCATCGACAGTGGCGCGATCGTGGCGGTGGGCCAGGTTGCGCTGACCGCCGCAAATTCGCTTGCTGCGACGACCATCACCAGCAGCGGCAGCGGTATCACCCTTGCCGCCGGCGGCGCGCTGGATGCCGGTGCGCTCGACGCGGCGACGGGTATTTCGGTCAGTAGCGGTGCGACGACGTTGGCGACACTGCTCGCCGGTGGGGACATTCTGGTCGCTGCAAGCGGCGACCTCGGCACCGGCACGATCACCGGCGGCGGCGCGGTGACGCTGGGTGGTGCGACTATCGACAGCGGCGCGATCGTGGCGGTGGGGCCGGTTGCGCTGACTGCGGCGAAT
>JBBRVH010000008.1:0-48879 GCA_038246995.1 Sphingomonadales bacterium | reverse complement strand
CGCTGCGCATCTACAAGCAGCGCGGAACGCATCTACAAGCAGCGCGGAGCGCATCTACAAGCAGCGCGGAGCGCATCTACAAGCAGCGCGGAGCGCATCGACAAGCAGCGGCGGCCACCCTAATTTGCCGCCATGTACCAGCACATCGCCGCCGCCCTGCCCGCCGATGCCGCCAGCCGGTTGGCGACCGCCACCGGTGAAAGCCCGGGCCGGGCCGCCGATCTCCTGGCCGCCGCGCTGCCGCTGCTGGCGGCCGCGCTGCCGAGCGCAACCGCAGACGGGCTAGACGCGCTGCTCGCCGGGCAGACCCAAGGCCTGTTGCCGCGGCTGTTCGGCGCCGATGTCGATGCCATGGCGCGCAGCCTGGCCGGTGCCACGCGCAGCACCCGGGCATCGGGCCTTGCCGCGCTGGAAACCCTGCTGCCGGCGCTGGTTTCAGGCATCGAACAAGCCATGGCCGGGCATGCCGCCGATCGCGCCAGCCTGTTGGTGCTCGCCAATGGCGGTCGTGGCGGCGCGCTGGCCGCCCTGCCGCCGCAGTTGGGCGTCGTTATCGCCAATTTCCCCGGGCTTGCCCGACGCCTCGCCCCGCCGCGCCCGGCGCGGGCGAAAAAGGACAAGGCGAGCGGCAACTGGATGCTCGCCCTTGTGCGCCGGATGCGACCGAAATAGCGGGCCCGGTTCCGCGAAAATCAGCCCCGCAAGATCACCCCTTGCCGAGATAGATGTCGACGATCTTGTCGAGCATCGCCAGCGCTTCGGCGCGCGGGCGCTGGAAGGTGTTGCGACCGATGATCGAGCCATTACCGCCGCCGTCGCGAATGTCGCGCGCGTCCTGATACACCGCATCGGCACCCTTGGCGGCGCCGCCCGAAAACACCACGATGCGGCGGCCGTCGAAGCACGCCTGGCGGACATGCGCGACGCGCTTGGCCTGGGTGCTCCAGTCGCCGCCTTCATAGGCCTTTCTGGCGTCCTTCTGCTCGATATGGTCGGTCGGCAGCTTGACCTTGATGATGTGCGCGCCGGCCAGCGCCGCCATGTGCGCGGCATAGGCGCCGACATCGAGCGCCAGTTCGCCGGCCTTGGAAATTTCGCCGCCGCGCGGGTACGACCAGATGACCGTGGCGATGCCGACGGCCTTGGCTTCCTGCGACAATTCCCGTATTTCTTCCATCAGCTCGAAGATATCGTCCGACCCCGGATAGATGGTGAAGCCAATCGCAGCGCAGCCGAGGCGCAGCGCGTCATCGACGGTGCCGGTAACCGCCTGGTTGATGCTGGTCGACCAACTGTTGGAGCTGTTGACCTTGAGAATCGTCGGAATCTGCCCGGCGAAGGTATCGGCCCCCGCCTCGATCATGCCGAGCGGCGCTGCATAGGCCGAAAGCCCGGCATCGACAGCGAGCTGGTAATGATAGTGCGGATCATAGGCCGCCGGATTGACCGCGAAACTGCGCGCCGGGCCGTGCTCGAAACCCTGGTCGACCGGCAGGATGACCAGCTTGCCGGTGCCGCCGAGCCGGCCCTGCATCAGGATGCGGGCAAGATTGGCCTTGGTGCCGGGATTGTCCGATTCATAATTGGCAAGGATCGCTTTCACGGTCGGAGTCATGGTCATCCCTTTTTTCGGTGCAGCTGAGGTATCAACGCGGGCGGAAGTGCAATTCGGCAACCTGGACGAAAAGTTCGAAGATCGATTCGGCGATTTCGCTGGCTTCGACCTCGGTCATCGTCGCCAGCGTGTTGGCAACGGCGCCGATTTTCAGCGCGCCATTTTCAACAACGGCGCCGGCTCGCGTCATTCGCGTGGTGATTTCGTTGTAGATCAATCGTTCTTCGGGGCCGAATTCCTCGCCCTTCAGGTCGCGAAAACCGCGGAATGCCTCGCCGATACGATCATGGATCGGATCGGCCGAACGGGCCAGTTTCCACGCCGCCGGATAGAGTTTTTCCCACAGGCGGTCGGTATCGATCGGCATCAGTTCCCCCGTTCCAGTGCGACGACCCCCGGCAATGCCTTGCCTTCCATCCATTCAAGGAACGCCCCGCCCGCGGTCGAGACATAGCTGAACTGGTCCGCGACCCCGGCATGGTTGAGCGCCGCGACGGTATCGCCGCCCCCTGCCACGCTGACCAGCCCGCCGCTTTGCGTCAGCGCGCCGGCGATGCGCGCGAGCGCAACGGTGCCGGCATCGAACGGCACGGTTTCAAAGGCGCCGAGCGGCCCGTTCCACACCAGCGTCCGGCAGGTCTTCAGCGCATCGGCGAGCGCTTCGACCGCGGCTTCGCCGAGATCGAGGATCATCTCGTCGGGCTCGACTTCATGGACATTGCAGCTGCGATGCGGGGCATTGGCGGCAAATTGCTTCGCGACAACGACTTCATAGGGCAGATGCACGGTGCAACCGGCGGCTTCGGCACGCGCCAGGATATCGAGAGCGGTCGGCGCAAGGTCATGTTCGCACAGCGACTTGCCAACCGCGACGCCCCTGGCGGCCAGAAACGTATTTGCCATGCCGCCGCCGATCATCAAATGGTCGACGCGGGTGACGAGGTGGACGAGCACAGCGAGCTTGGACGACACCTTGGCACCGCCGACAACCGCCGCCACCGGATGTTCGGGGCGGCCCAGCGCCTTTTCCAGCGCGATGAGTTCGTCTGCCATCGTCCGCCCGGCAAAGGCGGGCAGTACGTGCGCCAGGCCTTCGGTGGAGGCATGGGCGCGGTGCGATACCGAAAAGGCATCGTTGACGTAAAAATCGCCCAGCCGGGCGAGCGCGGCGACGAACGCCGGGTCATTGGCCTGCTCGCCGGCATGGAAGCGGGCGTTCTCGAGCACCATGATGTCGCCTGGCGCCATCGCCGCAACGGCAGCTTCGGCCACGGGGCCGATGCATTCACCGACGAACGACACCGGCCGCCCCATCACCTCGCGCAGCGCCGGCGCAATCGCCGCGAGGCTCAACGAGCGGTCACCCGGCTTGGGCCGGCCGAAGTGCGAGAGCACCAGCACCCTGGCACCGCGATCGGCGAGCGTTGCCAGCGTTGCCTGCGCGGCGAACAGCCGGGTCGCATCGGTGACGCGGCCCTCGGCGATCGGCACGTTGAGATCGGCACGGACCAGTACGCGCTTGCCCGCAACATCGGGCATGTCGTCGATGGAGAGAAAACCCATCGTGCGGCTCAGAGCAGCTTGCCCATGGCGACGGCGGTATCGGCCATGCGGTTCGAAAAGCCCCATTCATTGTCGTACCACGACACGACACGCACGAGATTGCCGCCGATGACGGCGGTTTCGAGGCTGTCGACGGTGGACGAGGCCGGGGCATGGTTGAGATCGATCGACACCAGCGGTTCGTCCGTCCAGTCGAGAATGCCCTTCAACTCGCCCTGTGCCGCGGCCTTGAGCGCCGCATTGACTTCGTCTTTCGTCGTGGCGCGACCGCTTTCGAAGGTCAGGTCGACAAGGCTGACATTGGGCGTCGGCACGCGCACCGCCGAGCCATCGAGCTTGCCCTTCAGTTGCGGCAACACTTCGCCGACGGCGCGGGCGGCGCCGGTGGTCGTCGGGATCATCGACATGCCGGCAGCGCGGGCGCGGCGCGGGTCGTCATGGATCTGATCGAGGATCTTCTGGTCGTTGGTATAGGCGTGGATGGTCGTCATCAAGCCCTTGACGATGCCGAACTCGCGATCGAGCACCATGGCAACCGGCGCCAGGCAGTTGGTGGTGCACGAAGCGTTCGAGACGATCTTGTGTTCAGCGGTCAGCTTGTCATGGTTGACGCCGTAAACCACGGTCAGGTCGACACCCTTGCCGGGGGCCGAAATCAGCACGCGCTTGGCGCCGGCGGCCAGATGCGCGCCGGCCTTGGCGGCATCGGTGAAGAAACCGGTGCATTCCAGCGCGATATCGACGCCCATTTCGCCATGCGGCAGCTTGGCCGGATCACGCTCGGCGGTGACACGAATGCGCAAGCCATCGACGATGATATGGTCGCCATCGACGCTGATATCGCCCTTGAAGGTGCCATGGACCGAGTCGCGCTTCAATAAACGGGCGTTGGAGGCGGGATCGGCGAGATCATTGATGGCGACGACAACGATATCCTGGCGCCCTGATTCGAGGATGGCGCGCAAGACATTGCGGCCGATGCGCCCGAACCCGTTGATGGCGACCTTGATGGCCATGGCTTTGTCCCTTTATCTGCGGTGTCACCTGCGGCTGTCGCCGCGCGCCTGTGCATCTGCAACAAAATGCCCGGCAGGCAAAGCCTTTTAGGGGTTCAGTCGCTCGCGAACCCGCGCTGCCACCTGCGGGCCGGTCAGGCCGAAATGCGCATAGACGTCGCCGATCGGGGCCGAAACGCCAAAGGCATCGACGCCGATGTTGAGCCCCTTGTTGCCGGTATAGCGTTCCCAGCCCAGCGTGACGCCGGCTTCGACCGAGACGAGGAGCGCATCATCGGGCAACAGGGCGCCGCGATATTCCGCCGGCTGAGCATCGAACGCTTCCCAGCACGGCATCGAAATGACATCGCAGCCCACGCCTTCGGCTTCGAGCTCGCTTGCTGCCGCCATGGCGATCTCGATTTCGGAGCCGGTGGCGAGGAAGACCACGCGCCGCGCCGCAGTGGCACCAACGAGGCGATAGCCCCCTTTGGCGGTAAGGTTTTCACCCGCGACCAACCGAACCTGCGGCAGGTTCTGACGGCTGAGCGCCAGCACCGATGGCCGGCCGGTATCGGCAAGCGCCAGCGCCCAGCTTTCGGCAGTTTCGACGGCATCGCACGGGCGATAGACGGCGAGGTTGGGAATGGCGCGCAGGCTGAGCAGATGTTCGACGGGCTGGTGGGTCGGCCCGTCCTCGCCAACGCCGATCGAATCATGGGTGAGGACATAGATGACCCGGATGCGCTGGATCGCCGACATGCGGATCGCGTTGCGCATGTAATCGGAAAACACCAGGAAGGTGCCGCCATAGGGGATGGCGCCGCCGTGCAACGCGATGCCGTTCATCGCCGCCGCCATGCCGAATTCGCGGATGCCGTAATTGACGTAGCGGCCGGCATAATTGTCGGCCGTCAGCACGTCCTGGTCCTTGGTGCGGGTGAAGTTCGAACCCGTCAGATCGGCCGAGCCACCGATGGTCAGCGGTGCCGCCGGGTTGATCACCGCCAGCGCCATTTCGGACGATTTGCGCGTCGCGACCTTCTGCGGCGCCGCGATCAGCGCGGCGATATGCGCCTCGAGCGCCTCCACGGCGGCGGCCGGCACTTCGCCTGCCATGCGCGCGGTGAATTCCGCGGCCTGCCCCGACGCAGCAAGCCGCGCCTCCCATGCCGTCCGCTCGATTGCCCCGCGCGTGCCGGCCGCACGCCAGGCGGCGCCGATATCGGCCGGGATTTCGAAGGGCGGCGCTGTCCAGCCCAACGCCGCACGCGCGCCGGCGATTTCGGCGGCACCGAGCGGCGAGCCATGCGCCTTGCTGCTGCCGGCCTTGCTGGGCGCCCCGAAACCGATGGTGGTACGGCAGGCGATCAGCGAGGGCCGCGGATCGGCAGCGGCTTCGGCGAGTGCCGCCGCAACGGCATCATGATCATGGCCATCACAGGCGACGACATGCCAGCCCGAAGCGGCAAAGCGCATCGCCATGTCGTCCGAGGTCGACAGCGACGTGGCGCCGTCGATCGAGATCTGGTTGTCGTCCCATAGCACTTTCAGGCGGCCGAGCTTGAGATGGCCGGCAAGGCTGATGGCTTCCTGCGAGATGCCCTCCATCAGGCAACCATCCCCCGCGATCACCCAGGTGCGATGATCGACGAGCGCATCGCCATAAAGGGCATTGAGGTGACGTTCGGCGAGCGCCATGCCGACCGCGGTTGCCAGCCCCTGCCCCAACGGACCGGTGGTGGTTTCGATGCCATCGAGCTCGAAATTTTCGGGATGGCCAGCACAAGGGCTGCCGATCTGGCGAAATTTTACAATATCTTGCAGCGTCGGCCGTTCATACCCTGTTAAATGCAGGAGCGCGTAGATGAGCATCGAGCCATGGCCGGCCGACAGCACGAATCGATCACGATCGTCCCAATGCGGCCGATTCGCATCGAACTTGAGAAATCGGGTGAAAAGCACGGTCGCGGCATCGGCCATGCCCATCGGCATGCCGGGATGGCCGGAATTGGCCGCTTCCACTGCGTCCATGGCCAGGGCGCGAATCGCATTCGCCATCGATCTAGGGTCGGTCATGTCTACATACCTGAAATATAGGTGAAATCTGGAGATGCACGAAGCGTGGCCGCGAATCGCCGGATGGTTTGGCCCCACCGGAACGAACGCGTCAACCACGGCGGCAGCACCGGCGCTGCGCCCAGGTGACAGTTATGTTAATATTAATTATCTCGAAACTAATTGCCATCGCTCAGAAACCTGATTATAGGGCTTCATCAACCCTCTGTTCTCAAAGACATCGCCATCACCGATCCGGCTATCATCGTTGCTCGTATCGAAGACATCCTGGCCAGGATCGAAACGGCAATGGCGCGCCAGGCCAAGGAGAATGCGCGGCTGAAACAGGTCGAACTCGCCGCAATGGCGGCCTTGTCCGATCTCGACGCGATGCTGGGCAGCGATGGAATCGACGACGAATCCGAACTTCGGCGGGTCGGCTGATGGGAACGGTCAATGTCGACATCGGCGGCCGCAGCTACGCCTTGTCATGCCGCGACGGGGATGAATCCCATCTGGTCGATCTCGCCGGAGGCATTGCCGAAAAGGCCGACAGCCTGACCCGATCGATCGGCACAATGACCGAGGCACGGTTGTTGCTCATGGCAGCGCTGATGGTTGCCGACGAACTTTACGAAGTGCGCAACGGCAAATTGCCGTCATGGGCACCGCCGCGGCCGCGCGAAGCCGATCCCGAAGTCACCGAAAAGCTGACGGCGCTGCTCGATCGCGCCGAAGCGCTGGCGACCCGGCTCGACGCTTGATCGTGGCGGCGCGCACGGCCGAATACATCAGGTCGTGGACCGCGCCTTGAGCCCGGAGGCAAGGTCGCCTATATACGGTGCTGGCGGGCACTGTCCGGTACGAGCACCGAGCATCCCTGAGGCGATTCACTTTCCTAGGGGGCTGGCCCTGAGCGGATCCTGGTCCGTCCTATCTGGTCCCCACCTGACGTAAACGGCGTCAGAGGATCTCTCCTGCACCGACCCATGATGGTCCCGCCAACCTTGCCCGCACCGGCCCGTCCGGTGCCCTGCCCGGGAAGCTGCCCGCGATGAACGCTGCGCTCGACGACCCCAAGAACCCGCTGCGCCGGGACCTGCGGGCCGCGCGGGCCGGCTGGGTCAGGAACCTCGATACGCCGGCCCGAGAGGCACAGGAGCGCGCGCTGGCACGCATCGCAGCACCGGTAACCGAACGCGCTCGTATCCCCGCCAGCTATGCCGCCCAGGGCAGCGAAATCGATCCGCAATTCATCGAACATGAATTGCCATCGCACGCTTTTCCAAGGGTTTCAGATGGCAACCTGTTCTTCCATCTGAGCACCTGGAAGGCGCTGCGCCCGGGCTTTTGCAACATTCCCGAACCCGATGCCGGCTTGCCGCTGGTCACCCCCGATCTTGTGCTGGTTCCGCTGGTCGGCGCGACGCTGGCCGGGCAGCGGCTCGGCCAGGGCGGTGGCTATTATGATCGCACCCTGGCGCGTCTGCGGGCCAATGGCCGGGTCATTGCCCTGGGACTGGCGTGGGATGTGCAAATCGTCGCCACCCTGCCCGCCGACCCCTGGGATGAAGGGCTCGACTGGATCGCGACACCAACGCGTCTGGTGGAATGCGCGCGCTGGCGCTAACAGGCGCTGCATGGAACCAAGCTGGCGCAAACCGGCAGGCGTGATCGGCCTGCTTTTTTATCTCGCACTTTATGCCGGCGGCGTCGCGTCGTTCGGCGCTGAACTGGCGCGGCTGCCGACGGCGTTGATGGTGATCGCCTATCTGCTGCTCGGCATGGCCTGGGTGCTGCCGCTGCGGCCGCTGTTCATCTGGATGAATACCGGGCGCTGGACGGCACCCAAGGGAAAGAACGACCGCAAATGAAGACCGCCGCCGCCTGTGAAACCATGGCCGAGGTGCGCGAAGGCGTCGACGCGATCGATCGCGAGCTGGTCGCGCTGCTGGCACGGCGCTTTGGCTATATGAATGCCGCTGCCCGCATCAAGCCGACGCGCGGCGCCGTGCGTGACGAAGCCCGCAAGGCGCAAGTGATCTCCAATGCCGCCGCCGCAGCCGAAGCTGCCGGATTGCCGGCCCGGCTGGCAGAAAACCTGTGGGAAATGCTGGTCGAAGCGTCGATCGCGCACGAACTCGGCGTCTGGGACCGTTTGCGGGGCTGATCCGCTCGCCGACCCTTTAAAAAGGGTGGCGCGAGTGACGGGGCTCGAACCCGCGACCTCCGGCGTGACAGGCCGGCGCTCTAACCAACTGAGCTACACCCGCATGTTGTGCGGAAGCGGCGGGATAGGCACCGGCCATCCTGCTGTCAAGCGCTGGTGGCGCTGAAAATCGCTTTCGCTGTGGATAGACTGCCCCTGCCTCTGGCAATTGGCCGCGTCACGGCCTAGGCGAAGTGGCATGACCGAGGCTTCCCCCACCGATCCCGCCGCCAGCATATCGCGACTGCTTGCCCTGCTCGATGTCGAACGCATCGAGGATGATCTGTATCGCGGCCAATCGACAAATGCCGGCTGGATGCGCGTCTACGGCGGCCAGGTCGTCGCCCAGGCACTGATGGCGGCATCACGGACGGTCGATCCCAGCCGGCTGTGCCATTCGCTGCACAGCTATTTCATTCGCCCCGGCGACCCGGCGCACCCCATTGTCTATCGTGTCGAGCGCGATCGCGATGGTGGCAGCTTCACCACCCGCCGCGTCATCGCCATTCAAAAGGGCCGGCCGATCTTCAACATGGCAGCGTCGTTCCAGGCCGAGGAGCCGGGGCTGACCCATGCCGACACCATGCCGGCGAGTGTCGACCCCGAATCGCTGCAAAGCGAAGCCGAATGGGCCGAAATCCATGCTGCCCAAGCGCCCGAGCCCTATCGCAGCCTGATGAAAAACCGCGACCGGCCGCTGGATTTCCGCTCGGTCACCAAGGTCCACCCCTTCCAGCCGGTCGCCCACCCGCCGCGCGGCCAGCATTGGGTGCGCGCCGTTGCGCCGTTCGACGTGCCGGCGCCGGTCGCCCGCGCACTGTTCGCTTATGCCAGCGACATGACCCTGCTCGATACCTGCCTGTTGCCGCACGCCATCGCCTGGTCGGACCCGAGCATGCAGGTCGCCAGCCTCGACCATGCCATCTGGTTCAACGCCACCCCCGATCTCAACGACTGGCATCTGTTCGACCAGGATTCGCCCGTCGCCGGTGGTGGCCGCGGGCTCAACCGCGCGCTCGTCTACAGCCGGGGCGGCACACTGGTCGCCAGTGTGGTGCAGGAAGGCCTTATTCGCCGCCAGCAGGGATGACGCGTTGACCAGGGCGGCCCGGCATCGTTTCAATCCCTTTGCGGCGCTTGGCCCCGGCCTCATTACGGGCGCTGCCGATGACGATCCGTCGGGCATCACCACCTATTCGCAGGCAGGTGCCCAATTCGGCTTCCAGATGCTGTGGACGGTGCTGCTCACCTATCCGTTCCTGGCGGTGTTCCAACTGATCTGCGCCGAAACCGCGCGGGTGTCGGGGCTCGGGCTCGCCGCCAATATCAAGACAAGCTTTTCGCCCTTCATCCTGCGCGGTGTCGTGGTGCTGCTGCTCATCGCCAACACGCTCAACATTGCGGCCGATCTGTCGGCGATGGGCGCCGCGGCCGAACTGGCGATCGGTATCGATCATCACCTGATGACCGTGGCGTTCGCGCTGCTGACACTGGGGTTGCAGGTGTTCGTGCCCTATCACCGCTATGTCCGATTGCTGAAATGGCTGACGCTGGCGCTGTTCGCCTATGTCGCTGTGGTCATCATCGTCGGCGTTTCGCCGGCCGCTGTCGTCGCTGCCGTGCTGCACCCGACGCTGAAGTTCGACGCCACCACCGCCACCATGGTCGTCGCGATCCTGGGCACCACGATCAGCCCGTATCTGTTCTTCTGGCAATCATCACAGGAGATCGAGGAGATGGGGTTGCACCACCGCCGCCCGCTGCGCGATGCGCCGCGCAACGCCCGCGCCGAATTGCGCCGCATGCGGATCGACAGTTGGGGCGGCATGGCGGTCACCCACATCATCAGCCTGTCGATCATGCTGGCGACCGCAGCGACCCTTCACGCCCATGGCATCACCCGCATCGACAGCGCCGCCGATGCCGCCGAAGCGCTGCGGCCACTGGCGGGCAATTTCGCCTTTGGGCTGTTCGCCATCGGCATCATCGGCACCGGGCTGCTCGCCGTGCCGGTGCTGGCCGGGTCGGCAGCCTATGCGCTGTCCGAAACCATGGGCTGGCGCGCCGGGCTCGAGCTCAAGCCGGCCGAGGCGCGCGGCTTTTACGGCCTTATCGCCGCCGCCATCATCGCCGCCATGCTGCTCAACTTCTCGGCGATCGACCCGATCACCGCGCTGTTCTGGAGCGCCGTCGTCAACGGCATGGTCGCGGTGCCGGTGATGGTCGTCATCATGCTGCTGGCGCACAAGCACAGCGTGATGGGGCGCTTCACCCTCAGCCGCTGGCATGGTCGCATCGGCTGGGCAGCGACCGCGCTGATGGCGGTCGCCTCGGCGGTCATGTTCGCGACATTGTAAGCCGCAACGCGTCGCCAAGGCCGGTGACCGGCACGCCCGGCACGCCGATTGGCACCGGCGGCTCGACGTCCGAAAACGTGCCGTGCAGCCGGTCCCAGATGCTCAAGCCGGCCGAAAAATTCGAATCGAGCGCGGCGGCATCGGCGCGGTGGTGAATGTCGTGCATGCCCGGTGTCGTCAGCACCAGCGCCAGCGGCGCGTCGAAAGGCAGATCGAGATCGGCGTGGTGGAACAGCACCGAGGCGAAGAAGAACCCCTCCCACAGCGCCAGCGCCCGCGGGCTGACCCCAAACAGCCGCACCTGTGCCAGCCGCAGCGCCACCGAAACCCCCATGTCGACGGCGTGAAAGCGCAGCGCCGTCGAAGCGTCCATGTCACGGTCGCTGTGGTGGACAAGGTGCAGCCGCCACAACCAGGGCACGCGATGCGTCGCGACATGCCAGTGATAGTTGCTCCAATCGAGCAAGAGCATGCCCGCAAGATCGCGCAGGGGTGCCGGCAGCTGTTGCGCCAGCCCCTGCCGCTGCGCCACCACCCGCGCCGCCAGTGGCAGCGCCAGCGGGCGCTGCACCACCGCCACCACGGCAAGGCTGGTCGCCCCCAGCACGAGATTGGTGAGGGTGCGCGCCGACTCGGGCTGGGTGCGCACGCGTTTGGGCCACAACCGCTCGGCAATCAGCAAGCCGCCGATCGCGGCAGCAGCCAGCCACAGGCCATCACGAGGCTTTGCTTGTGTCACCATCCCACCCGTTTAAACTCGTCCGCGCACCGCCCCAAGGAGTTTTCGCGTCATGACCGTCCTTACCCGTCCCGAAGGCACCCTGCCCGAAGACCTGCACATCAGCCGTCGGGGTATCGCAGCGCTGATCGCCGCCGGTTATGCCGCTGCCGCCGTCGGTGCCGATGCAGCGCCGATCACCACCAGCGCCGAAGGCCTGATCACCGAAATGGTGTCGATGCCCGGCGGCCTGCCCGGCTATGTCGCGCGCCCGGCCGCCAAGGGGAAATACCCCACCGTGATCGTCGTCAACGAAGTCTTCGGCGTCCATGAATGGATCAAGGATGTCTGCCGCCGCTTTGCCCGCGCCGGCTATGTCGCGATCGCGCCGGCGTTCTTTTACCGCAACGACCCCGGCAACACGCTGGCCACGTTGAAGGATTTCCCGGCCATCATCAAGATCGTCGGCGAGGCGAAGAACGACCAGGTCATGGGCGATGTCGCCACGACCCTCGCCTGGCTGAAAAACCAGAGTTTCGTTAACGACAGGCGCCTCGCCATAACCGGTTTTTGCTGGGGCGGCAGCGTCGTCTGGATGGCAGCGGCGAAGTTCCCGCAACTGAAGGCCGGTGGCGCCTGGTATGGCCGCATCAAGGGCGCGCCGAATGCGACCGAGGCGCGGCAATATCCGATCGATCTCGCCGCGTCGCTCAAGGCCCCCGTGCTCGGCCTCTACGGCGCGCTCGACAAGGGCATCCCGGTCGCCGATGTCGAAGCGATGCAGGCCGCCTTGCAGGCTGCGGGCTCGAAGAGCAGCATCAAGCTGTATGCCAACAGCGACCATGGCTTCCTTGCCGATTATCGCCCGAGCTACAATCCGGTCGATGGCCCCGATGCCTGGGCGCGGCTGCTGGCGCATTTCAAAGCCAATGGCGTCTGAAAGCGCCCCCCTTATTCCCGCCGGGGACGAAAAATTCGGGGTTGCCCCGTGTCCTTCGCAGCGCCAGGCCTGACCGATGATCGACGGCCATCACGCGCTGACTGACAAGGAAAAACAGGCGCTTCGCCTGCTGACGAGCGGCTATGATGCGAAAAGCATGGCCGCGCATCTGGGGCTATCGGTCCATACCGTCAACGAACGGCTGCGTGACGCGCGGCGCAAGATGGCCACGTCGAGCAGTCGCGAAGCCGCTCGCCTGCTGCGCGAACGAGAGGGCGTGACCCCTCAAAAAATCGCGGACGAGGATTTGGGGGCTGCGGCGCAAGCGTTTGCAGCGGCAGATGCATCCGGCCAGCCCGGCCAAGGGTCATCGCTTCGATCGTCCCGGCGTCGCAGCGGCTGGATCATCGGAGGAATCGCCATGTCGCTTGCCCTTGTCGCCATCACGCTTGCCAGCCTGTCCGCTCCCGACGCTGCGGTGCCCGCTGCTCCGGCATCGGTCGCCAGCGAAGCCGCGCCGGTCGCTGCCGCCCGCCAGTTCCTGGCGCTCGTCGATGCCGATGACTGGGCGACGAGCTGGACAGCCGTCGGCGCGTCGATGAAGGCACTCAACACCCGGCAAAGCTGGACGGATGCGTCGAACGGCATGCGCGCCAACCTGGGCGCCTTTGTCCGCCGCGAACAGGCCAGCGCCGATTATGTGCCGGCGCCGCCCACCGGCTACTGGATGATCAAGTTCCGCGCCAGCTATGCCAAGAAGCCCATCGCCATCGAAACGGTGACGCTGATGCGGGAAAAGGACGGCTGGCATGTCGTGGGCGTAACAATCGACTGACCGCTCGGCCGGCGCGGCGGAGGGGGATGGCACTTGCCCTGCCGGCACGCTTGCGCCAGCATGGCACGATACGTCTCGTAACGGCGACAGGGGGAAGACGCAGTTGGCAGTCCAGGCCGAAATCGCAACCACCAGGGTTGTCGGTGATCTCCAGCTTGCCGATCTGCGCGCGGCGCTGCGCGCCGGCTGGCAGGATTACCGCGCCTATCCCGCCTTCGGGCTGTTCTTTGCCAGCTTCTATGTCGCCGCCGGCATGTTCCTCTATTTTACCCTGTTCGCGCGTGGGGAAATCACCTGGCTGATGGCCATAGTGGCGGGGTTCCCGCTGGTGGCGCCGTTTGTCGCTGCCGGGCTGTACGAAGTCAGCCGCCGCCGCGAGGCCGGCCTGCCGATGCACTGGCGCGCCATCCTGGGCGCCTTGCGCGGCCATGGCGATGAACAGATCCTCAGCATGGGCGTCATCATGTTCGTCGCCTTCGCCTTCTGGTTGATGGTGGCGCACGGCATCTTCGCGATCTTCATGGCGCAGGCCGGCGCCGGCGTCGAAGGCATGGCGCTGCTGACCAGCGGTGCCGGGGTGATGATGCTGCTCGTCGGCGGCACGGTCGGCGCGCTGATGGCGCTGGGTTTCTATGCAATCAGCGTGATCAGCCTGCCGCTGCTCATCGATCACGAAGTCGATTTTATCACTGCGATCATCACCAGCCTGTCGGCGATGCGCGCCAATCGCTTTGTCCTGCTGGTCTGGGCGGGGATCATCGCGGTGTCGCTGTTCATCGCCATGCTGCCGCTGTTCCTGGGCCTGCTGGTGGTGCTGCCGGTGCTCGGGCACGCGACCTGGCATTTGTACCGCCGCTGCGTGCGCTAACGCGCCGCGGCAATCGCCGTGCCGGCCGCCCAGCCGCTCGCCCAGGCCCATTGGAAGTTGTAACCGCCCAGCCAGCCGGTGACATCGACGGCTTCGCCGATGACATAAAGGCCGGGGACTTTTTTCGCCGCCATCGTCTGTGACGACAGGTCGGCGCTCGAAATCCCGCCGACGGTCACTTCCGCCTTGGCAAAGCCTTCGCTGCCATTGGGCAGGAACTGCCAATCGGCGAGCAGGCGCTCGACATCGCCGAGCCGTGCATCCGACAGGCTGTTGAGATCGCCATACAGCCCGATGCGCTGCCACAGCATGTCGGCCAGCCGATCGGGCAGCACCGCCGCCAGCGTGTTGCGCAGGAAGCTGCGCGGCCGGGCGCGCTTGGCGGCCACCAGCCAGCCGGGCGTCGCATCGGGCAGGAAATTGATGGCGATCGGCTGGCCATGCCGCCAATAGCTCGAAACCTGCAGGATCGCCGGGCCCGACAAGCCGCGATGGGTGAACAGCGCCGCCTCGCGAAACGCCGCCTTGCCGCAGCGCGCAACGACATCGGCAGCAACGCCCGAAATTTCGCGGAACAGCACTTCATCGCCGCCCAGTGTCAGCGGCACCAGCGCCGGGCGCGGTTCGACCACCGACAGGCCGAAACGCCGCGCCAGACCATAGGCATAATCGGTGGCCCCCATCTTGGGGATCGACGGCCCGCCGGTGGCGATGACCAGCGCCGGCGCGCTTGCCACCCGGTCACCAAAGGCGACTCGATAGCGGCCATCGGCATGCTCGATGTCGCCGATCGAACGCCCCAGGCTGATCGTCACCCCGGCGGCCTCGCATTCATCGATCAGCAGCGCGACAATCTGTTTTGCCGAACCGTCGCAGAACAATTGCCCCAGCGTCTTTTCATGATAGGCGATGCCGTGCTTTTCGACGAGGCCGATAAAGTCCGCCGGCGTATAGCGCCGCAGCGCCGATTTGGCGAAATGCGGATTGGCCGACAGATAGCGTTCGGGCACCGCGCCGACATTGGTGAAATTGCAGCGCCCGCCGCCCGAAATGAGGATCTTCTTGCCCACTTCATCGGCATGGTCGATCACCAGCACGCGCGCCCCGCCCTGCCCGGCAACCGCGGCACACATCAGGCCGGCACCGCCGCCGCCCAGGATTATCGCGTCATATTCTTGTATCATCACTCCCCGCTACCCTGTCATCATCGCCGCGAACAGCCCTTGGGAGCCACCAATGACCATCGACTGGAACCACCAGGCCATCGCCTTGCTGCCCGAGATGGTGGCCTTGCGCCGCGCCATTCATGCCGAACCCGAACTCGGGCTGCACAATCCGCGCACCGCCGACAAGATCCGCGCCGCGCTGGCGGGCCTGCCGCTCGAAATCCGCGAAGGGCCGTCGACCAGCGGACTGGTGGCGACATTGCGCGGCACCGCCAATGGCCGCACCATCCTGTTGCGCGGCGATACCGATGCGCTGCCGCTCACCGAGGATACCGGGCTGGAGTTCAGTTCGGCGACCCATGGCGCCATGCATGCCTGCGGGCATGACAGCCATGTCGCCATGCTCGTCGGCGCGGCGCGGCTGCTGTGTGCCAACCGCGACATGTTGCCCGGCACGGTGCAGTTCATGTTCCAGCCCGGCGAGGAAGGCCATCACGGCGCGCGCTTCATGCTCGATGACGGGTTGATCGCGCCGTTGCCCGATGCTGCCTTTGCTTTGCACATCATGCCCAATGCGCCCCATGGCGTCTTTGGTGGCCGCGCCGGGCCGCTACTCGCTGCCACCGACCGGCTGCATGTCACGATCACCGGGCGCGGCGGCCATGCCTCGATGCCGCATGATGCGCTCGATCCGGTGCCGATCGCCTGCGAAATCGTGCTGGCGATCCAGAGTTTCGTAACCCGGCAAGTATTGGTTTTCGACCCGGCGGTCGTCACCATCGGCCAGATCGTGGCCGGCACCACCGACAATATCATCCCCGAAACCGCGCGTTTGCTCGGCACGATTCGCACTCTGTCACCCCGCACGCGCGCCAGCGTCGCGGCGGGGTTGCAGCGACTGGTCACCGGGATCGCCGCCGCGCATGGCGCCGTTGCCGAAATGGTCATCGAACAGGGCTTTCCGGTCACCCTGTGCGATGGCGATGCCGTACGCTTCGGCCAGGCGACGATCGAGGCATTATACGGGCCCGATGGCTGGCGAACCATGGCCAGCCCGGTCATGGGTGGTGAAGATTTTGCCTATGTGCTCGAAAAAGTGCCTGGCGCGATGTTCTTCCTTGGCGCGTCGGCGGCGGGCAGCGACTGGACGCAATGCTGCGGCCTGCATTCCAACCGCATGACGCTCGACGAGGCTGTCATGGCGCGCGGGGCGGCCGTTCATGCAGCGCTCGCCGAACGCTTTCTGGCGACCGGCTTCACGACCGGGCTGACCTGAATATTATCGGTCGAAAGCCCGCTGCGATAAAGAACATGTTCAGATTGCGGCAAGCAGAACCATGCTAGCGATGCACTGCTGATCAATTGTTCGGTGCCGGAGGGGAATTTCATGGGCGCGAGCTTTGCAGATACCCGGACAGATTTTCCGCGTCTGATCAAGGATATTCCGACGCCTTTGATGGTGCTGGATCATGGCCTTTGTTTCATCGCCGCCAATGATTGCTACCTCGAAATGACCCGCCGGACCGAAGCTGCCTTGCTGGGCAACTTCGTTTTCAATGCCTTTCCCGAAGCGGAAGACCGGGTTGCCGTGATGCGCGAAGCGTTCAAAGGCGCCCTGGCCGGCAACATCACCTCGCTGGAACGCTATGTCTTTGCCATCAAGGGCAACGATGGGATCAGCGTCGATTCCTGGTGAGATTGCGAACAGCGCCCGGTGTTCGGAACCGATGGCAAGATTGTCGGCATGATGCAGCGTGCGCATGATATGTCGCGCGAAGTTGCCGCCGAACGCACGCGTGATGCCATCTCGATCGAATATGATCACCGCGTGCGCAACTTGCTGAGCAAGGTATCGGCTATTGCCCGGCGCACCGCGCGGTCAGCCGGTTCGATGCAGCAGTTCATCGCCGATTTCGACCCGCGCATGAACTCCATGGCGCGTGCCCACCAGTTGCTGGCCGAAGGCACCTGGGACCGGATCGACCTTGTCGATCTCGTCAACGCAGAACTGGCACCGTATACGACGTCCGGATCGGCGGGTCAGGATGCCATTTACGTCAATGGGCCGGCAGTGATCCTCTCGAGCCGGATCGCCCAGGCGCTCGGCATGGCGCTCCACGAACTCGCCACCAACGCCGCCAAGCATGGCGCGCTCAGCCGGGCCGGCGGGCGGCTCGACGTGCACTGGTCGCTCGATGCCCTTACCGGTGCTGTCGATTTGCACTGGAACGAAGCCAATGCGGCAATGATCGCCCGGCCGCGCAGCAGCGGCTTCGGCTCGATCATCATCTATCGCATCCTGCCCAGCGAAGTGGGCGGCAACGTGACCCGCGATTTCACGCCGCGCGGGCTGGTCTGCAACATCACCATCCCGGCACCCGACAAAGCCTGAAGGCCGCGTCGCGAACCGCCTACACGGTCAGCGACATCCCCCGATAGATGCGCGACCGGTAGCGGCTGTCCTCGGCATCCGGCAGCGGCGCGCCGGCGAGCAGGACGGCACGGGCGAAGCGCTTGACCTCCTCGTCATGCTCGGCCGCATTGCGCGGTTCTTCGGACCGGACGCGGCGCGTCAGGTTGATCTGGTTGACCGGCACGTCATGCACCAGCCGCTCGTTTTCCACCGCGATCGTCGCCGTGAACGCGTGCAGCGTCGTCTTGACGAAATTGGCCAGCGCAAAAGCCGGGCCACCCCCGCCGGCACTTTGGCCCATCGGCACATCGGGCGACACCAGCACGATCTGGCAGCCATCATAAAGCGACGCCTTGCGGGCGACGCGGAAATGATGGGTCAGGTTGGTTTCGACGACATCGCCGAAGCCGGCGGCATCGAGGGGCGTTTCGCCTTCGAACAGCGCATCGGGAAGCGGCTTGAACGGCGTAGAGACAACGGTGGTCGGATGGCCGAATTGCGCCAGTGCGCTGTCGAGGCTGTCCTCGAGCGCCTGGTCGATGGCGGTGCCGACGACGATCGTTTCGATACGGCCGTCCCCAGCGCTGCCGATGCTGTCGATGATCGCCTTGGCGCCGGCTTCGGTACGCGTCAGCAGCACGATCTGCTTGACCCTTGCCGCCAGGAAATTCTGCGCGCTGGCGGCGAGATAGTCGGTGAGGTGCTCGCCCACCATCCAGACGGTGCGCCCTGCCATCTGGTCGAGCCGTTCCTGCTTGGGGCTGCCGAACAATTCGCGTTCGGTGGTCGAGCGTTCGACGTTGAGACCGCCCGACGGCATGAAGGTTTCACCCGACACGGCGCGATCGGCGAGGAAGAACACCGTTGCCTGCGCGACATCGGTTTCGGTCGGCATCTTGCCGAGATGCAGTTGCGACAGCACGCCCGAGCGCACCTTGGCGGCTTCGCGCGCGATCTGGGCGGCCGGCAGCCACGGCATGTCGTCCGGCGGGAAGCGCATCAACCAGTCGGTATCGGGCTTGCCGGCCCAATCGGTATTGATGAAGTAACCGCCCAGCCGCAGCCGCTTGACCAGCTTGGTCGCCAGCATCGGGGTGAGCAGGAAACGATCCCAGCAGCAGCTTTCATCGCCATCCCGCGCGCACGCCAGCGCCAGTTCGCGCAGTTCGGCGGGCACGGCGCGGTCATGGCTCAACTGCACCGTATCGTTGCGGGCGAGGCGCGACAGGATGCCCTCGACCTTTTCACCGCGGCGGATCGCCTTGATCGTGGCGGCATGGACGGCATTGAGCCGCTTGTTTTCAAGGATCAGCCGGCCGCGGCGCTCGAACAGCCCGGGCTTGCCCCCCAGGCCCGCCAGGCGATCGCCATCGACCGGGCCGGGTGCGATGGCGTTGATCTGGATCTCCGGCCCCAGGTGCCGCGCCATCGATTCAACCATGGCGCGCTGCCCCGATTTCGACACGGCATAATCGGTGCGGTTCGGATAGCTGACGGCGAGGAATTTTTCGCCGCCGAAATAGCTCGAAACATTAAGGATATAGCCCGAACCCTGCTTCTTCATCATCGGCACCACCATGTGCATCAGCGCATAGTTGGAGATGAGGTTGGCGGCCTGGGTGTTGCGCCACGCCTTGATGTCCATGTCGACGGCCATTTCCTCGGCCCCCGACACCCCGGCGTTGTTGATCAGGTAATCGATGCGGCCAAAGGCAGCGATGGTGGCATCGACGGCCTTTTTCAGGCTGGCAACATCGGCGACATCGATATCGGCCAGCGTGCGGACGCGGCGCTCGACACCCGAAAAGCCGATGTCTTCCAGTTCACCGACGATGCGTTCGCGCGCGGCGGCGAGCTCGCTGTCGCGGCGCGCGACCATCATCACCTTGGCGCCGGCCAGCGCCAGCAAGCGCGCCACCTGGCCACCGATGCCCGCCGAACCACCGGTGATCAGCGCGACCTTGCCGAGATGCAGCCCGGTGATGTTTTCCGACGTGCCGACCATCGCCTTGCGCGCGCCGGTGGCTTCGCCGATGCTTTCGGGCAGATAAAGGTTCACCGGATTGATGCGACGTTCCTTGAGCACGATGCGCGCCGCCTGACCGGCGGCAAACGACAGGCACTCGGGTTCGGCGTTGGTGTAGCGGACGATCTGGTTGCCCCATTCCGCCTTGTCGCGGCGGCCATGGGCGGCATCGACGGCGCTTTCATCGCGCCAGATGCGGATGAGTTCCTCCAGCGCCGCACGCAGCACATTGGCGTAGTAATTGCCGGCGCCATCATCGGCGTTCGACATGAAGACGAAGCGCGGATCGTGGAGCAGGCCATCATGCCCGCGCCAATAACGGCTGAGCGTGCGCGCCACGGCGATATTGGCCTCCAGCTCGTCATCGACAAAGCGTTCGACCTGGGCATCGGTCGCTTCGGCGAGCGGTCCCGAGAAATAGCCCGTGGGCCGCGTCGGCAGGATGATCGCCCCGGTCACCGGCAGTTGATCCCGGGTGAAAGCGGCCAGCACCTCGTCCATGACGACATGATCGTGGCGCGGGAAATGCGCGACGCGGATGCGCGGGGTGCCCGCCAGCGCCAGCGCGGCGTCTTCGGCCGCCGCCTGGGCATGGAAGCCGAGCAGCACTTCGGCGCCGCAATCGGCCTGCACCCGGGCAACGGCGATGGCATCATCGACCTGCGAACCCGCCGAAACGAGCACGCCGAGCCCGCCGCCATCGATCGAGCGCATCGTCGGGCGCGACAGATAGGTCGATCGCGATTCCTGGCGCACCGCCATGCCATGGGTCACTTCGAAATCATGGCCGGCAAAGGCCGACGATTCATCGGAGCCGAGAAAAACGCAGGTGTTGGCGATATCGGCCGGCGTCGGGAAGGTCTTGGCCTTGGGCGCGCCGTCGACGCTGCGTTCCAGCGCCATCAGGTTGAAGAAGTGATTGGCGGTGGCACCGGGTTCATCCCCGCGCAGGCCATCCATGGCGGCAAAGACCGTGCGGATGCGTTCGCTGGCGATCGGTCCGGGGAACAGCAGGTTGACACGGATACCGCGCGGCCCAAGCTCGGTCGCCATCTCGCGCGACATGGCGTTCATCGCAGCCTTGGGGACGGTATAGGCGGCGCGGGCATAATATTCGGTGCGCGAAAAAATCGTCGAGACATTGATGATCGAGCTGCCTTCGCCCATCGAATTGGCGGCAGCGCGGACCATGTTCCAGGCAACGACCATGATGTTGCGCGCGGCATCGCCGACCGTTTCACTGTCGGTGCTGCCGGCGGCCTGCAGCACGGCGAGATCGGCCTGGCTGAGCGGCAGGTTCTCGAGCGGCTGCTTGGGGCCGGCCGACCCGGCATTATTGACAAGGATGTCGATATGGCCATGCCGCGCGACGACTTCGGCGATGCCGGCGCGCACACTGTCGGCATCGGCGCCATCGATGACAACCGTGGAGGCGCGGTCGGCCGTGACGCCGACGGCCGCAACAGCAGCATCGCGAGCGGTGTCGGTGCGGCTGCGGTCACGCCCCGAAAACACCACCGTGGCGCCTTCGCCAAGGTAGCGCCGGGCGATCGCCTGGCCCAGATTGCCCGCAGCGCCGGTGATCAGCGCGACTTTTCCCGCAAGCCGGCCTTGCGGAAGCACGGTCACGGCCGGTTCGGTTGTCGACGTCTTTGCCATGGTCGTGTCTTTCAATTCGCGCTGTCGGTGGAGGCGGCAGCCGTAGCACCAGCCGCCCAGGCTTCGAAAAGTTCGTCCCTAGACCGCAGGCCGGTCGCCGGCAGCGCATGGTTGACGATGTAGGTCGCGCCCGAATGGCGGTTGTCCCACATCGACTGGTGCGCTTCGGGCAGGCCCTCCCAGGGCACGACGGTCGGCTCGGTGACGTCGAGCAGGCCGGCCGCAACCATGTCGTTCATGCGCGTGACCTCATAGGCGTTGCACAGGTGGGTGCCGAGGATTTCTGCGGTCGGCATGACGATGCGGCGCTGGCGCGTCCACACCTGCGGCGCGTAAAAATTATAGCGCTGCCCGGCCATGTCCTCGGCATAGACGATGCGCCCGGTGAACGGCTTGACCAGTGCCGAAGTGACCCCCAGCGTGTCCTGCCCGGCGCGTTCGAGCACGATGTCCGGCGCGCCGCGCGGGTTGTCGGGCGATTTGAGCAGCTTGCCGACCGCCGAACCGAAGGGCTTCAGCGTCTTGTCCTGGAACTCGCGGACCGCCTCGCGGAAGGCCTCGATATCGGCACGGGCGACCGGCAGGCGCGGCATCGTATCGGGCCAATCGAAATTCGCCCCTTCCCGCCGCTTGATGCCTTCCAGGCTGACGACACCGGCGACAGCATCTTCGAAGCCGAGGGAGAGGATGAATTCGCGCTGGCCGTCGGTGGTGGTGACGACGACGGTGCGGGCACCGATGCCACGCGCCGCCTCGATCATTTCCAGGCCCGTTTCATCGGCGAGCGCCTTTGAATTGGGGCCGTAGAAAATCAGGATCGCTTCGCCGCCGCGCGCGCCGGCCTTTTGCAGCATGGCTTCGGCGGTCGAAGCGCCGGGCTTGCCCATGAAGCTGAGATGATAGCCCGATGACGCGCCGTAGAAGGCCATCTTGCCGCCTTCGGCAAGCAGCTGGAACGAGCGCGGGAACGAGGTTTCACCGGCATGGCTGACGGCATAATCCGCAAGCTTGCCATTGTTGAGGCGCTTGTATTCTTCCACCAGCGGCTGACCGGCGGCTTCCCAGGCCTGCGCTGCGGCGGCGCCATCGGGCACCGGCGTGTAGAGTGCGGCAAAGCGTGGATCGGTGCGATCGATCGCACCGACAGCCCCCTTGGTGCGGACAAATTCGGCACGCGCCGGGCTTGAAACCAGGCCGGTTACATTGAGGCCGCTGGCTTTCGACGACTTCAGCGCATCGAGCCCGGTGCCGGTCGCCGAGCCTTCGATGAAGATCGTCTTGCCGCCGACGATCTCCAGCGTGGTGAACAGGCAGCGCACGATGGTGCCGAGGTTGAGGATATAGCTGCCAGCCTGCTCCAGCGTCAGGTCGCCGGGCACATTGTGGAGCTGCGGCGCCTGCACGGTCAGGAACTGGGCATGGCTGCCAGTCTTGGTTTCATAGCCCTGGATGCTGAAATCGGCGAACATCGGATCCCGGCCCGCCGCCGGGCTGAGCAGGTCGGACGTGCCCGAATAGACCGCGACCATGTCGCCGACCTTCAGCCGCCCTTCGCTGCGCGCTTCCGACCCAAGCGCCGCGATCAGCGCCAGGCCGCCCGAGCCAGTGGTCTGGAAATCTTCTTCATGGCCATCGAAAGGCGACACCGGAATGCCGGTCAACGCCCAGATATCGTTGAAGTTGACTTCGCTGGTCAGCAGATAGACGAGCGCTTCATTGGGCTCGGGCGTCGGCACCGGCACGATCAGTTCGCGTTCGTGCGTCGCCGGCTGGCCGAAACGCGGGGCACCGGTTTCGGCGTTGCGGGCGATGCCAAAGGCATATTGATGCCGCGGAATGGCGGTGATGCCGGGGAAGAAGGCCGCGCCGACCGGCAACAAGTCACCAGCAGCTTCAAGCTTTTCGGCACGCGCCTCGTGTTCGCTGTCAATGAAGACACCGTTGCGGCGCACCGGCAGCGGCGGGCTCTTCTTGTCGATGAACTCGCGGATGCCGGTCTTGCCACCATCGGGGTCGACCACGGCTTCGGCGAACAATTGCGCCTCGCGCTCGAGACCGGCCGCCATGCCGTCGGTCCAGCCGGTGCGGATGGCATCGATCGCCCGTGCGCCGGCCTTGCCGCGCCCGGCCCAATCGAGTTGCCGCAGGATACGCTGCACGAAATCGTCGGCGAGCGCTTCTTCGAGATCGACATGCGCCGGCTGCTGCCAAGCAGTCTTGGCCGCCTTGCGGCGCTCCTTCCAGGTCCGTCCGAGCGCGCTGTTGTCACCATGGCGCACGAATTCGCGCACCGCGGCATGGGCGAGGCTGAGCGCATCGTCCGAACCCGACGCCAGCGTTTCGACAAGCCCGATGCCGAGCGCCGCTTCGCCATCGATCGACCGGCCACCGAGGATGAGCTCGAGCGCATCGAGCAACCCTTCGGGCCCGCGCTTTTCGGCAAGCAGACGCGGCAGGCGCTGGGTGCCGCCATAGCCGGGCAGCAGGCGCAGACGTATTTCGGGCTGGCCGAAGCGCGCATGGCCTTCGGCAACGCGCCAATGGCAGGCGAGCGCGAATTCCATGCCGCCGCCAAGCGCGACACCCTGGATGGCAGCGACGCAGGGCTTGCCCATCGATTCGATCTTGGCAAACGCCAGCTGGGCGTTGTTGGGCAGAACCCGCGCTTCCTCCACGGTGTGAATTTCATCGAGGAACTGGCGAATATCGGCGCCGGCAACGAAGCTGGCCGTGCCGTCACCGGTGAACACCACCGCCACGACATCGTCACGCCGCGACAGATGCTCGACGACGATAACGAGTTCATCGATGGCGCGTTCGTTGAGCGCGTTGACCGGCGGGTTGGTGACGAACACCGTCGCGACCTTTTTCCCCGGTGACACGTCATTATACTGGATACGGAAATAGCGATAGCGATCGAAGATCTGCTGGTCTTCGGACAGGCTCTGCTTGCGCTGCCAGTCGCCGATCGCCTTGCGCAGTTCATCAAGGCTCTCGGGGTTGCGCAGCGTCGTCACATCGCCGACGTCACCGCCTTCGACCAGCGCGCGGACCATGCGACGCATGTATTTGCCACTGCGCGTTTCGGGGAACTGGCTGACTTCGATGAAATCACCCGGCACCGCCACGGCGCCCTTTTCCTGGCGCACCAGGTCGGACAGGCGGCGGAAATCGTCACGGCCGAGCGTGCTGCCCGGTGCCGAGGTGACGAACGCGATCGGGGTCAGGCCCTTTTCGCGATGCGGCGCGCCGACGACAAGGACATTGCCGAGCGGCGAATCCGGGTCGAGCTGCTTGTCGCGCAGGATTGCGCCCTCGATTTCCTCGGTGCCCATGCGATGGCCCGAGACGTTGATGACATCATCGGACCGGCCATGCAGCGAAAAGCCTTCATCGGCATGGCGCACGGCGAAATCGCCCTGAGTATAGGCCCATACACCCTGCCAGCGCCGCCAGTAACCCGTATCCCAGCGCCCGCCGTCCCCGGTCCAGCCCGGCGCCACACTGCCGTTTTCAACGGTGAAATGCTCAGGGTCACCCCAGACGGTGCGCGCCAGATAGGGATAGGGCGCGGCGATGACGATTTCGCCTTTTTCGCCCAATTCGGCCCGGCGCCATTTGACGCCATCGGCATTGGCGCGCTTCAGCGGCGCGATCGCGGTGGCATCGCCCTGGTCATCCTCGACCCAGACATCGCCGAGGATCCACGGCAGCGGGAAGGTACGCGCATCGGCGGCGAGCGGAAAATCACCATTGCCATAGAAATGCGTCCAGGCGATCCCGCCATGCTCGGTCGCCCAATAGCTGTTGATGTACTGCGGCGTCAGATGCTGCATGCCAAAGGCCTGCACCGGCGGGCTGCAAGGCTCCGCGCAGAAGGTCGCGACGCGCAAGGCCTTCATGTCATAGGCCTTGATATCCTGCAAGTTCTGCGGATCGGACATCACGGCCTTGAGGAAGGTGACGCCGGCCTTGAAGATCGTCACGCCATGGCGTTCGATCATCGCGGCAAAGCGCCCGGCGTGCGGGAACACCGGCGCGCCTTCGCCGAGCAGGGTCGTCACCCGCGTCAGCAGCGGCGCCGAGATCATATAGCTTTGCCCGGTGATCCAGCCCGGATCGGCGACGACATACAGCACATCGCCCGGCCGCGCATCGAACGCCACCTTCATGGTTTCGGCGATGCCGGCCGCATAGCCACCATGGACATGGACGACGCCCTTGGGTTTGCCGGTCGACCCCGAGGTGTAGATGAAGAACATCGGATAATCGGCATCGACCGGCGTGACCGGCGCCGACGCCCAGACGGCGCGCACGAAATCCTGGTCCGACAGCGCTTCGAGCGCGGCGAGATCGGGCAGGCCCGCGTCCGCGAGCAGCTTGACCAGCGCCGCATCGGTCAGGTCATGGCTCCAGATGTCGCGATCGCGCCAGACGATATCCGGCTGGGCGGTGTGGCGCGCGACGATCACGGCCTGCACGCGCGGCGGTGTCGCCACCAGGCTTTCGGCAACGGCGATGCGGATGCGCGCCGAAGCAGTCGAATCGACCGTGCCGGCCTTGCCGAGTTCGGCGAGCGCGCGGCCAACCCCGCGCATGACATCGCCGCGTTCGACGGTGACTTCGCCCTTCAATGTCGCCGTCACGGTTTCGGCAATCGCCGCCGCGGTTTCGGCCGACAGCCCGAGATCGCCCTGGGTCAGGCGTTCGGTGAGCAGCGCCAGCGCGACCTGAACCGGCACATAATTGTCGAGCGCCGGATCGGTATAGGCGGTCTTGAACGGAATGATCTGCGCCATGCGATAGCCGCCATCGGCGGTGATGACGACCTTGGCGCCGGCGTCATGAATACGATCGGAAAGCGTCTTGTCCGAAAATCCGCCGAACACCGGTGTGTAAAGGATGCCGAGGCGCTTTGCAGCTTCGGTCCAGTAGAGTTGCGCCGGGATATTGGGCATGTTGAGCGCGATGCGATCACCCGCCTTCAGGCCCAGCCCCTGCAGCGCGATCGCGCATTTGGCGGTTTCGAGCAGCAATTGCCGGCGGCTGACGGCATAGCTGTCGACCGGCGCGCCGCGGCCATTGTCCTGCGCCATGTCCCAGCGATCGCCTTCGAAGATGAACGCCGCTTCGCCGCCATGGCCGGCGAGCACATGGCGGTCCACCTCGTTGAAACAGCAGTTGGTGCGCGCACCATCGAACCAGCGGAAATGCGGCGCGGCGTCATCGTTGAAGGCGCGGCTCCACGGGGTGAAACCGGCGGGCAGTTCGGCGGTCACCGGCGCGGCGGTCGCGGCATCCCACCCGGTCCAGGCGGTGCCGTCAAAGCTGATCCAGGCCGGCCCCTGCGGCAGTGTCACCAGCCAATGCAGGTTGCGCGCGGCAATGGCGCCATGGAAGGCGCCCGGATCGGCGACGACCGCACTGCGGGCAGCATCCCAATCGGCACGATTGCGCAGATCGTTGACCGCTGCCGCAGGAACCGGCGCCATCATGGCGGTCGTCGCGCCCCTGCCCGTGAATTCGTTCATGTTAAGCCCTGCCCCTTTGGCGATACGCGGCGCTCGATTGCGATAGCCGCCTTACAGGAAATTCCGGTGGTTTCAACGAAAAAAGACTTAATATGTCCACAACGCCTGTGTTTCAGCAATTGTGTTGCCAACAAGCCTGTTTCGACGGCGGTATGTTACACGATGTCGCAGCCTCGCGGCGGATGGCAAGGGTGTTTGCGACGCGAATGAAATCGCCATGCCAGCCGTGTCGATCAGCGTCCCCACAATCATCGACCGCTTCAGAAGGCGTTTCTGGGGAGCAAAACCGACCCGATGGTCCGGAACAGGATATAGAAATCGAGCCACAGCGACCAATTCTCGATGTAATAAAGGTCGTGCTCGAAGCGCTTGATGAGCTTGTCCTCGGTATCGGTCTCGCCGCGCCAACCGCATACCTGTGCCCAGCCGGTGATGCCGGGCTTGACCTTGTGCCTGGCGGCGTAGGACGTGACGACATCCGAGAACAGCCGCCCGCCGGCGCGCGTGGACGCCGCGTGCGGACGCGGGCCGACAAGCGACATGTCGCCTTGCAGCACGTTGAAAATCTGCGGCAACTCATCAAGGCTCGTGTAGCGTAGGATACGACCCACGCGTGTGATCCGCGGGTCATTGCGGCTGGCCTGGTGGATGCCTTCGACCTCGGCGCAATCATGGTACATCGAGCGAAATTTGTAGACGCGGAACGGCTGGTTGTTGAAGCCTTCGCGCGGTTGGCGAAAAAAGACCGGCCCGGGCGAATCGAGCTTGATGGCGATGGCGATGACAAGCAGGAGCGGCCAGCTGAAGAACAGGATCAGCAGCGGCAGAACGATATCCTCAGCCGATTTGACCGCAGCATCCATTCCCGAAATCGGCCGTTCGAAGAGCGTCATCATCGGCATTTCGCCGAGCATGACCAGCGGCCGCTTGGCAAAGATGAAGCTCGCCAGATCGGGCGCCAGGCGGATCTTGACCGGCGTCAGCGCGAGGCGACTGACCACCTGCTGCAGCCTTTCTTCGGCAGCCCAGGGCAAGGCGACGACGACCTGGTCGATACGACCATCCCGGATCATCGAAATCAGCGCCGACAAATTGCCCAATACCGGAACATTGGCGGCCGACGCAGCAATCCGTCCATCACGTCGATCATCGAAAAAGCCGATCAGCGAGATCGTCAGGCGGTCATGCGCCTGGACATATTCGGCAAAGCGTTCGCCCTGGACACCGGCACCAAAGATCGCAACGCGCTGGTTGAACGTGCCCCGCGTCTTGAGCCGGCGCACCCAGAGCGTCGAGATCGAGCGCAGCAGCAGCAGCGTCAGCCCACCACCGGCGAACCAGCCCAGTGCCCAGCCACGCGAAATCGCCTCGGACGATTTCAGCAGGAAGCCAAGCGTGATCAGGAAAAGCGCGACGGTAATCCACGACGTGGCAATACGCTGCCAGGCGCGACGCAACGAGAATTGCGCATCGACGTCGTAACAGCCGAGCATTTCGGCGAGCACACCAAAGGCGATCGCTGCCACGAAGATCACGCGCGAATAGATCGCCACCGCGTCATCGCCGAGCGTATCGCGCACCAGCAGGATCGCAATGGTACCCGTCGCGAGAACCGACAGAAACTCGATCAACCGAACCACGAAAATCGCCAGGTCAAGTGGGATCCCCGGTTTGCCCGCAGCCGAGGCTTTGCCGCTTTCGGCCGAAAAACGCAGATCGTTCACGCCGCACCCCGATGGGTGCGATACGCGGAAACGCGGCGTCGACCGAGCCCCCACATCGGGGCATTCATTTCGATTTTATTAATTTTCGACGCCCACGCCATGATGATGGCGACATTTGCCAAAATTGTTGTAGAAGCGGCGGCGTTCTGGAGAGTGTCACGATGGAAACCGCTTACGACTGGTCGACAGTCATCGTCTTTGCCGGCCTGATCGTGCTGTTTCTTCAACGTTCCCAAGGTGTTGCACGAGATCATCTGTGGCAGTACCTCGTCGCTGCCGTCGGCTGCGCCGGGACCAACTATCTCGGCAACGAAGCCATCAAGCTTGCGGACACGACCTATCACCTCGGCGCTGCGGCGTTGGGCATCGCCACGCTGGCCTTTATCTGGATCGTTCTGCGTCCCTTTCAGGACGAATAGGCGCACGACGGCTGCGGTGTCGTGCGACAGCGCGTCCAATAGCGCTGGCACCGGCATCAACGTTCCAGCAACTGGGCCGCCAGCGGACGTCCGATCAATATCATCCGATCTGCAGGTTTGATCGCAGCGACCATGCTGCTTGCGAACATCGCAAGTTGCGCGAAGACCTCGGGATCATTCGGGGCCGGTGTCGAAATCCGCACCAGAATGCCGTCCGACAGATAGCCGTTGATCTGCTGCACCAGCTTGACCCGACGCTGTTCGGCGCCATCGGTCGGCAGGTCATCCCCGATCCGGGTCCAGTAACAGATCTGTTCCATGCGCGAATCGGTGCTCGCGGTCAGCTCGCGCACCGGTAGTTGAGCCTTGCCGCCGATCGGCAATTGCTGGCGCCGCGATGCCGAAATCGTGTAGCCGACAGCAGAATAGCACGTCTCGGGGCGATGCAATTGCAGCAGGTCGTTCTGGACCGCGCCATAGGCGATCACGATCATCATCGGCAGCTTCGTCGGCGACCGGTACAGGCGCGACACGGTCTGGCTGTACAGGCGATCGGCCAGGCTGCCCGGAGATTTCGGCAGGATGAAATCAGATGACGGGACATTCTGCCAATCGGCAATTTTTTGCGGAATGACATCTTCGAGCTTGCGATCGCCGAGCAGGACGAGACGCTTGCGCGGTTGCATTGCAACGGCGCCGGCCGCCCCCAGACCGAGCACGCCGCCGAAAATCAGGTCACGGCGGTTCATGCGGCGTGCGCCTCCGGGCCGCCGGCAAGAGCGTCACGCAACGGCGTCAACAGCTTGTCGACAAGGAAGATGAACAGCAGCGCCGATGTGAACGTCACCATGCCGGCAAAATTGTGCAGATAGCCCTGCGCCATGGCGTCGCCGAAATGATAGGTGATCAGCACCAGTGCTGCCACCCGAACACAATTGGCCGCAATCGCGATCGGTACCACCAACACCAGCATGAACATCGAATAGCGCCAGTTGCTGCCGCGCAGAATGTAGATGTAGAACAAGCCGATCGCCGTAAGGCTTACGAGCGAATTCAACCCGGCACACGCATCTTCCACGAGCAATTGGTACCCGGCGACATACAACGTTACCCCCACCCGGGCGATCGGATAGCCAAGCTCGGCAAGAGCCTCGGTCACCACCGTCGAAACAAAGATTTTCAAGGGCTGGGTCACGGTATCAAGCAACCAGCCCGGCACCGGAATGACGAAAGCGAGGTAAAAGATCGGGAACCACATAATGCGAACGACCTTCATGCCAAGATAGGCATGCGCAACGCAGAGCAGGGCCAGCAGCAAGGCCGAGACTTCGATGCTGATGAAATCGAACGCCCGACCGAAAATATAGGCCGGCACGGCAACAAGCAGCCCGGCGATCGTTATCGCCGACTTGCCCGGCGTCATGACCGCCCGAATATCGTCCATCCGTCGCAAGACGAGCCACAGTCCGGTTGCAACGACGATCGGGCCATGCACGCCCGATTCAAGCGACCAGGGACCCCGCGCCATCGAGACCAGGGTCGGAACGAGCATTGCAACGGCACCCAGCAACAGCGGCCAATGCTGCTGTGCCAGTGCCGGCCAGTTCGTGCGGACCATCGGGGCCGTTGTTGCCACGCTAGAATTCGTTAAGCACAGCACCGACAACCGGGCAGCGCGCGGCTGCCAGCTGGTCGGTCAGGACGCTGACATCCTTGAAAAAGGTAACATTGCGCCGGGCCACTATCAGGGCATAGCCCGCCGCAGCGCCAACGGTCAGCGCATCGGCATTGCTGTTCGATGGCGGCGTGTCGAACAAGACCAGATCATATTCGCGCAGCAGCGTATTGATGCCATCGCGGAAACGCACGCCCGACAAAAGCTCCTGCGGTCGCCCGACCATCGGCCCCGCGGTCATCACCGACAGGCTGGGCAGGACGTTGGCATGAACCACCCGCTCCGGCCGTGCCACCTGCAACGACAGGAAGCTCGACAGGCCCGGTGCCGTCGCATCGAGCCCGAAGAACTGGTCGATCCGCGGACTGCGCATGTTGGCATCGATCAGCAGCGTCTTGATGCCGACCTGCGACAGCGAAGCGGCAAGATTGGCGGCAATATAGCTGCATCCCACCCCGTCGACCGGCGACACGAACGCCAGGCCGCGGCGGCCGGCACGCATGTGCTGGGCGATGATCTGGGTACGCAGCAAGCGAACCGATTCCGAACGAATGCTGGTTTCATCATGGACAACGACAAGTTCATCCGAAACCGCCCGGCGCCTTGTATCCTGTAGCGCCATGCTGTTTATCAGCTGCTCACGCGCCTGATCAAGATCATCGACGGTGATATAGCCGAGTTCAAGCGCTGCCTGGTCGAAATCCAGGCCCCGCTCGGTCTGATGGGCAACGACACGTGCTGTCTGGTCCTGCGACAGATACCCAAGGCGCAGCAGCGTGTCCCGGATCGGCGCATCGAAACCGCTGCGGCCGTCGTCGACGCGCGAAACACCGGCGTCAGGAGAAGTTGTGTCGTCCATTATCGGCCTTTCACTGCGCCGGCTGTATCATGCTGTCGCTCGAACCGCGCCTGGTCAGCAGGCGGCGGACGAAGTCGCGCAAAGGTGAAGGCTCGACATCGGCAATAACAGCAAGAACGGGCACGCGGGCCACGAACTGCAGGTCTTCCGGGCCACGGATGCGCCGCGCCAGCAACTCGGTCAAGATCGCGGCGACAACGCCCAGCCCCAGCCCGAAGGCAAGCGACAGGCCGATGACCTGCGACCAGATCGGGAACGAGCGCTCGGTACCGCCGATCGCATCGCCAAGGATGACCAGGCCGCTTTCCGCGACGTTCGACTGGAGCTGCAGATCGGCGGTACGGGCTGCGGACTTTTCATACTCCGAGCGGCGCAGATCGACTTCGCGCTGCAGCTGCGCCAGCTGGTCCAGTTTGCTCTTCATGCCGAGCACCTTGGCCTTCTGGGCATCATACTTTGCCTGAAGATCGGCAACCGAACGTCGTGAAGAGCCACTTTGTGCCGCACCGGCGGCACGCGCCAGCGCGGTTTCCTTGGCCAGTTGGCTGACCAGCAGGTTGCGCCGCGCCAGGCCCGATTTGTAAGTCGGGTGTTCGGTGCCAAGGCGTTCGGCAGCCTGTTCGAGCTGATCGTTGAGGTTCACAAGCTGGACCTTCAACTGGTCGACCACGGGCGATGTTGTCGACTGCATGGTAGCCTGGAACTGCTGCTGCCCCTCGCTGCTCTGCAGCGCCACCAGGGCCTGCTGGAAACCGGCGAGCTTCGTCGATTCGGCTTCGGTGCCGCCCGCCGCCATGACGATGCCGTTGTCCTGCTCGAACTTCAACTTGGCCGTTTCGGCGATGTTCAGCTTTTGCTGGGCGCGCGCGGACTGCTCGCGATACCAGTCGGCGGTACGGCCGGCGCCGTCCGTGCGGAAACGCAAGCTGGCGGCGATATAGGAATCGCGCAACAGGCTGACAATCTGCTTGGCGTCGTCGGCATTGGGCGATTCATAGGTGAGTTCAAGAATGTTCGACCCGTCGACGACATTCGCCGAGGTATTGGCGATGATGCGCTGCGCACCCCAACGACGCAGATCGCCGACACCGCCGGTATCGGCCTGCCAGGCCGCGATCACAGCCGGGTTCTGCACCCAGCCCAGCCGGTCGACGACGTCACCGGCGACCCGATAATCCTGGATCAGTTCGATCTGCGTCTTGACATAGATCCGCGCATAATTGCCGCCGATGATCTGCCCGGTCACCGGATCGGGCTTGATGAGATCGAGCAGCACGCGCGCCCGCGCCGGGTAGCGTTCGGGCAGGATGCGCGCCACGGAAATCGCGACGATCATGCAGGTCACCAGCGTCGCCAGGATGATCCAGCGGCGGGCGATGATGATCCTGAGAAACTGGATCGGGCTCATGAACTGGCTTCCTTGCCGGGGCTGCGGTCGAAGATCAAAACAGACGCTCTTTAACGACAATCAGATCGTTCTTTTGAACGACCGTCGACTGTTCGACATCGATTTCCTTTGCACTGCCGCGGATAAGGCCAACCTTGCCGGACGAACCGGTTGCCGACACACCGCCGGCAACAACCAGCGCCAGGCGGATCGTCATGCCGGGAATGATGGCAAAGCCGCCAGAACGACCTACCGAGCCAGTGACATAGTACTGGTCCGCATCGGGAACAAACAAGGTGTCGCCGGCCCGGACGATCGGATTCTTGTCCTCATCGCCGCGCACCAGACCATCGATCTCGAGCCGCATTTCGGGCGAACCCGGACGCCGCAACAGTACATAGGTCGCGCCGGCTTCGCGGACCCAACCGGCCTTGAGCAAGATTTCGAGCGCGTGATAGCTGCGATCGAGCGAGATGATGGCGGGTGACGCAACCTTGCCGGCAACATTGACCGACTTGCTGACATAGGAAGCGATTTCCACATTGACGACCGGGCTCTTGAGGTAACCGCCTTCGGTCAGTTTGGCCGCAACCAGCTTGGCAAGACCGATATTGGTCACGCCGTCGGCCTTCACCGTGCCGATCAACGGCATGACGATCGTGCCGTCGGACTTGATCCGGGTGGAAATCCCGGCTTCGGGCTGGCCATAGACGATGATCTGGATCGAATCATCGGGACCAAGGATGTAGCCGGCTTCCGCCGTCTGGGCGCCGACGCTTGCCGGAGCCAGTGCCATTGCAGCCAGAAAAACCAGTGATCCGAATCGAGCCGACATGATCATGAGCCCCTTCCAAAATTGATGCGCAACGACAGGCTGGCGGACAAACTGTTGAAACTGAACTCCACCGGAGTCGATTTACGGGTCTGATAAGCGACTTCAAGCCCGAGACTGTAAAGCTTCACCGGCGCATAGGCGACGCTACCATATACGCGGGATATATCGTCACTGATGCGTCCGGTGCCGGCACCGGGAATCGCCTGTCTGACGCCGTTGAAATATTGCCGCTTGTCCAGAGTCACGCCGGTACCGACGTTGATGGCCGAGCCCAGTCGATAACTGACATCGGCACCTAAACTGGTCTGAACCTGAAATTGCGCGCCGACATTGGCGCTGGCCTGGACATTGCGCGCAGCCTGGAATGTTCCTGACAGGCGCGCACTGGGCCGATAGGATATCGACGCTTGATAACCGAGACCGGAAAATGTTTCGCGATCGATCGGGATCGCGATCAGGCCGGGCAGCGCCGGCGGTACCGTGTTGAACAATTGCACTACGGTGCGCGGCTGCGGTTTCGATTCCACGTAGGAAAGACTAAGCTGCACCGACAGCCGCGATCCGAGTTCGCGCTGGTAGCCGAAGCTGCCGGACAGGATTTCGACGCCATCGTCGATGATGCTGCCATCGACCAGCAAAACGGGCCGGTTGACGTACGCCACTTTGCTGAGATTGCCTGACAGGTTGAAGCGTCCGATATTGCCGAATGCGTAGCTTAATTGGCCGCTGTAGAGCATCGAATTCAAGTCAAGCTGCGACCGTATCAACGAGTCGTTTCGCACTGCGACCCGTCTCACGGTACCACCGAACCCGAACCCGACAGCAGACTGGCATAAAGCCGTCGCGCCATAGCTCAAGCTTTCCTGCACACTGGGGACCAATTCGGCGAGTTCGCTCACAAGCGCCTGACGGCTGTCGAAATCGACCGCGGTAGTGGCGGTGCAGCGTGTGCCGGCCCGCAGATTGGCGCCAGCACCAAGGCTGTAGCGGTTGCGGTTCAACTGGACGTTGTTGATATAATAATCACGGCCAAGACTGCCGACCACAAAAACCTGTTGCCGGCCGATCGGCATGCCCACCGAGGCGCTGACCAGTGGCGAAATCCGAAAATCCGCGCGCTGGCCGCCGTTGGTGGGCGTCAGACCATCCCCGAGGCGCAGCATATTGGTATCATAAACCGTGCGCACCGACGGCGAGATGTAATAACCGCGGCCCGTCACCGGCGAAACGCCGGTCAGGCCAGTATCGGCAAATCCCCGGTCATCGCCTGCCGTGCTGGGGGCAGCCAAAGCCGGTGATCCGGCAAGCGCCAACATCAACACCACTGCGGCACCAGCCTCGGTCCGTTTGCCGAAATCGCTCCGCATGATCCCTCCGACTGTGACTGAGAGCGTGCTACACGCCCGCTCGCCATCCGGCAACCTTCGTTGCGCCGCCAATGCTGCTTTGCAACAATGTTCTTGTCGAAAGGTTCCGGGTACGAAAAGAATGTGTCATTCAAATCGGCTATTGTATATGTGAAGCACAGAACGCCCGTGCTTGTTGACAATGTAGGATGACGAATGATCTGGAAACGCTGGTCTCGGTCCGAGCGCGCACAGGCCGAGGCCGCTGCCGAAGACCTGGCAACGGAACTGGCGCCTGAACACAACGACACCGCTGTCGAAAGCAACGATGTGGACAGCATGCTGGAGGCGCCGCGTGCCCCGGTTGAATCCCGTCCGGCGTTCCTCGAGACGCTGTGGCGCCAGCCGGTCGAAGCGGTGCGCAACCAGGCCTTGCCGCGTTTTGCGGCGTCGGCTTCCGATGATGTCGACAGCACCGATATCGATGCCATCATGGCGCGGCGCAAGCTGGCGTTGCGCGATGTGCTCGGCGCGTCGCAGCCTGTCATCGGCCGCGAAAGTTTTGCCGGGCGCCACGATGCCCTTTCCCAGCTCATCGCCAGCATCGAACAGCAGCGCGTCCATGTCGTGATCTATGGCGAGCGCGGGATCGGCAAGACCAGCCTGGCGCATGTCTTTGCCGAAACGGCGCGCGAAGCCCGCTACCTTGTGCTGTATGGCAGCTGCGGCACCGAAGCCCGGTTCGACACGATGTTCCGTTCCTTTGCTGCGCGCATTCCGCGGCTTTACCACAAATCGGTGCTGCCGAATTCGCCGGAAGCCGAAGTCGGTGACCATTTCGATGTCATGCTCGAGGAACAATTCGGCCCGCGCGAGCTTGCCGACCTGTTCGCCGAAGTGACCGGCACCCGCGTCATCATCATCCTCGATGAATATGACCGTGTTCTCGATGCCGCCTTCCGGCGTGATGTCGCCGAACTCATCAAGAATCTTTCGGACCGCGCCGCGCGCGTCCAGCTGGTGTTGACCGGCGTTGCCCAGAATCTCGACGAGCTGATCGGCTATGCCCCGTCGATTCGCCGTAACATCGTCGGCTTGCCGATGCGGCCACTGACTATTGGTGAAGTCCGTGACGTCATCGCCATCGGCGAGGAAGCCGCCGAAATCCGTTACTCGGACGAAGCCGTCTCGATGATCACCGCCATGGCCGGCGGATCGCCCTATCTCGTCCGGTTGATTGCCCACCAGGCCGGGTTGGCGGCGTTGACCGAACGCAAGTCCGTGGTCGACGAAGGCCATGGCAAGGTCGCGGTCGAACGGGTGTTGACCGACTGGAATGCGTCGTTGCCGCGCCGGGTCCAGGCCAGTCTCGGCCGCGACGAAGCGCGGGCGCAATGGCCGCTGCTGATCGCTGCCGCGCGTGCCGGCAGCTCGGCTGACGGCTATTTCGGCATCGATGACGCTTTCACCGAACTCAACGGCGCTCAGTCGCCGGCGATGATCGAGCGCGAATTGAAGCGATTTGCCCACCCGCACGATCTTCTGGAACTGCACGAGTTCGAGGGCGAGTTGCGCTTCCGTTTCCGCTACCCCGGGGTTTCGTCGCTGTTGCTGATGTCGGCGGCGATGGCGCGGATGACGGCCTGATGCTCGATTGAAACACAGATGATCGGCGGGTTGATCGAGAAATTGCGGCTCCGCGCCTGGCGCGTCACCGTCCCGATGCGGTCCATCACCCGTCGCTCGGATCGTTCGCAGGCCCGCTTTGACAGCTTTACGCGCGGTGGCTGACGCGCCGCCGCGCGTGTCGGTGATCATTCCGCACCTCAACACGCCCGATGCACTCGATCGCTGCCTTGACTCGGTATGCGGCCAGTCGCTCGACCACGGCACGGCCGAGATCATCGTCGTCGACAATGGTTCGACCGTTTCATTGGGCGCAATCGCCGCGCGCTATCCTCAGGTTCGTTTTCTCGCCGAGCCGACACCTGGTCCCGGGCCGGCACGCAACACCGGCGTCACCGCAGCGCGCGCAAATATCCTCGCCTTCATCGATGCCGATTGTCGTGCCGCACCCGGATGGTTGCAGGCCGGGGTGGAAGCTGTGGAAGCGGCGCCCGGCCTCGCCGTGGTCGGCGGCGACATCCGCATCGATTTCATCGATCCTGCCCGTCTGCAACCGATCGAAGCCTATGAAGCCGTGTTCGGCTTTCGCCAGGAGATGTACATCGATACACGGCGATTCTCGGTCACTGCCAACCTTGCCATGGACCGAACGGTGCATGCCGCCGTCGGGCCGTTCGCCGGTATCGACAAGGCCGAAGACCTGGACTGGGGGCAACGTGCCCATGCGCTTGGCTACACCACCCGCTATCTGCCCGCGATGCGGGTCTACCACCCTGCCCGGCCGAATTTCGCGGCGCTTGAACGCAAGTGGCAACGCCATATCCGCCACGACTGGAACGTCCATGGCAAGGGCATTGCCGCAGCCTGGTGGTGGCGGCTGCGGGCGCTGGCGTTGCTGGCCTCGATTCCCTTCGAGACGATCAAGCTGTTCTGGTCCGACCGGATTGCCGGCGCTGGCAACCGGATTGCCGGGATCGGCACGCTGGCACGGATCCGCCGGTTCCGTTGCGCCGAGATGCTGCGGGTGATGCGCGCTGCCGATGAACACGGCGGCGACTTCTGGAACCGCGCTACATGACTGTCATGCCATCGGTTTACCGCGGCGGCGAGGCGCCGTTCCTTATTGACCACGGCGCGATGTCCGCGCATTGACACCTTATGTGCCAATCCGATCTCGTCTCCAGGAGTTCCCACGAATGACACCCGTTCGCGTTGCAGTATTGGCTTCGGCAGGCGCTGCGATCCTCGTGCTTTCGGCTTGCGGCAATTCCAGCAAGCCACCCGAGGGCCAGGTCGTTGCCACGATCGATGGCAAGGATGTCACCATCCACGAATTGAATGCGGAAATCGCCCAGATCCCCAATCAGGGCGGCGACGCACCGCGCAAGCTGGTGGAATCGGTCGCGCTGGCGCGGGTCATCGAGCGCAAGATGCTCGTTGCCGAAGCGCAAAAGCGCGAGCTCGACAAGAATCCGCAGTTCCTGCTCGCCAGGCAACGGACCGATGAAACCCTGCTGGTGCAGGCGCTTCAGGGCGACATCCAGCAGAAGGTGACCGCCACGCCGCGCGAAAACGCCCAGAAATTCGTGGCGGAAAACCCGCAGGTCTTCGGTGACCGCAAGATTTTCACGCTCGACCAGATCCAGTTTCTGCGCCCGGCCAACATCGAACAGCTGCCGCTGAAAGACGCCAAGACGATGAGCGATGTCGAAAAGATCCTTGTTGACGCCAACATCGAATATCGCCGCGCGCCGCAGCAACTCGACTCGCTGACCGTCAATCCGGCACTGACCACCGAAATCGTCCGGCTCAGTTCGGTGGCCAACCCTGAACCCTTCATGTTCGCCGACCAGCCGGCAGGGGCTCCGGCGCCGATCATCTACATCAACAGCGTCACCAATTCGAAGACGCAGCCGTTCACGGGCGAACGTGCCATCGCCTATGCGCAGAACATCCTGCAGCGCCAGGAAATCCAGAAGCGCCTCGGCACCGAGCTCAAGACCTGGCAGGAAGCCTATAAGGCGAAGATCGTCTACGGAAAGGGCTATGGCCCGCCGGTCTTCCCCAAGGCGCCAGCAGCGCCGAAGGCAGCCGCGACAGCCCCCGCCGCTACAGCCCCCGCCGCTACCGCCCTCGCCGCTACCGCCCCCGCCGCTACCGCCAATGCCGGGAATCCTGCCGCCGCGAAGTAAACCTTGCATCAAGGTCCAACCGCCATCGACAGAAAGCCTCGCCGTGAAATCTCTGCATATCGGCTTGGCATGGCATAGCGTTGCGTCGGGTAACCTTGGCGTTGGCGCCTTGACCGTTGGCAACATTGCCTTGGCGCGGGCCGCGGCCGCGCGCGCGGGCGTCGTGCCGCGCTTCACGATCTTCGGCCCGGTCGACCCGGGCAAGCGTTATGTGAACGACCCCGATGTCGATTATCGAGCCATCAACGGTCGCTACATGGTCTCGCCCGGCGGCTATTGGGCCGATCTCGAAAGCGTCGACATCATGCTCGATATCGGCGCGGGTGACAGTTTTGCCGATATCTACCCTGACAAGCGCTACGCCTATATCGTCGCCACCAAGGTGCTGGCGCTGGCGCGTGGCAAGCGCCTGATCCTGTCGCCCCAGACGATCGGGCCGTTTTCGCGGCAGCCACATACCGCAATCGCCGCCTGGGCGTGCCGCAAGGCCGAAGCCGTGTTCGTTCGCGATCCGATGTCGATGACCGTGCTGCAGCAGATGGCTCCCGATGCCGATGCCCGCCAGGCCATCGATGTTGCCTTTGCCCTGCCCTTCGATCGCGCCGAGCGCGTGCCCGGCGGCCCGGTCCGCGTCGGCATCAACCCCTCGGGGCTGTTGCTGGGCGGCGGCTATTCGGGCCGGAACGACTTCGGCCTCAGTATCGATTACGCAGCGCTCACCCGCGCGATCATCGCCGATTTCCTCGCGATGCCGAATGTCGAGGTAATTCTGGTCCCGCATGCCATGGCGCCCGGGCTGGCGTACGACGATGACAGCAGCGCCGCCGACCAGTTGAAGGCCGAATTTCCCGCACTCGTGCGCGTGCCGGACTTTGCCTCGCCATCGGCGGCCAAATCGTTCATCTCGGGGCTCGATTTTCTCGTCGGGGCGCGCATGCACGCCACGATTGCCGCCTATTCGGCCGGCGTCCCGGTCGTGCCCATCAGCTACAGTCGCAAGTTCGAGGGGCTGTTCGGCGGCTTGCACTACCCCTGGCTGGTGCCCGCCAAAGGCATGACCACCGAAGTGGCCCGCGCCTTCATTCTCGATGCTTTTGCCCGCCGTGCCGAGCTGGCGGTCGATATCCGCAAGGGCGATCCGGTCATCGCCGCCGGCCTTGAAGTCTATACGGCCGAGCTTGCCAGCCAATTCGCCGCCGTGGCCCGATGACAGCGGCCAGCGCCTCCCCGGCCCTTCGCCGAGTCGAGCGCGGCCAATCATGCTCCGGATGCGGCCTGTGTGCCGCCATCGCACCGTCGGCAATCGCCATGACGATGGTCGATCCGGGCTATTTGCGACCAAGGCAATCGGCGGCGCTGACGGCGTCTCAGGAGCGCGAAATAGCCGGCGCCTGCCCTGGCCTCGTTATCGATGAAAGCGATCGGGCCGCGACGCCGATCGACGATCCGCTTTGGGGCCCGGCGCATTTCGTCGGCACCGGCCATGCCAGCGACGCCGCCCTGCGCCACCAGGCATCCTCTGGTGGCGTGCTGTCGGCGCTGCTCGTCCATGCGCTGGCCACCGGCCTTGTCGATTTCGTCGTGCAAACCGGCGCCGACCCCGATGTGCCGACCGGCAACCGTACCGGCGTGTCGGAAACCGCTGCCGATGTCTTTGCCGCCGCCGGGTCACGCTACACGGCGTCGGCGCCGCTCGCCGGATTGGAAGACTGGCTGGCACGGCCGGGGCGTTTTGCCTTTGTCGGCAAGCCTTGTGATGTCACCGCGCTGCGCGCCCGCGCCCGCCAGGATGCGCGCATCAACGCCCGGGTGCCGATCATGCTGGCGTTCTTTTGCGCCGGCATACCCAGCGCTGCCGGCACGCGCCGCATCCTCGATCGCCTCGGCGTCGCCCCCGATGACGTGACGGCCTTTCGCTATCGCGGCGATGGCTGGCCGGGCTTTGCCAAGGCGACCCTGAAGGACGGCAGCAGCCGCCAGATGAGCTATGCCGATAGTTGGGGCGAAATCCTGTCGAAGGAAGTCCAGTTCCGCTGCAAGATCTGCCCCGATGCCACCGGCAATGTCGCGGATATTGCCTGCGCCGATGCCTGGGATGGCGACGAACGCGGCTATCCGAGCTTTGAAGAGCAGGATGGCCGCAGCCTCGTCATCGCCCGCACCGCCGCTGGCACGACCTTGCTCGCCGAAGCCCGGGCGGCCGGGCGGCTGGTCACCCAACCGCTCGCGATCGCCAGCATCGCCGCGATGCAACCGGCGCAGGCACGGCGCAAGAAACAGATATTGTCACGCCTTGCAGCGCTGCTCGTCACCGGCCGGCCATTGCCGCGCTACCGGGGCTTGCACCTGTGGGCCGCCGCGGCGCAGGACAAACCCGTCGAACAGGCGCGCAGCTTTGCCGGGCTGGTCCGCCGCCTCATCCAAGGACGCATCTGATGGTAGACCCCGCAACGCCGCGTCGCGGCATCATCCTTGCCGGCGGCTCGGGTACCCGGCTGTACCCGCTCACCAAGCCGGTCTCGAAGCAGCTGATGCCGGTCTATGACAAGCCGATGATCTATTATCCCTTGTCGGTGCTGATGCTCGCCGGCATTCGCGAAGTGCTGATCATCACGACGCCAGCCGACAGCGCCGCCTTTGCCGGGCTGCTCGGTGATGGCAGCGACTGGGGCATGGATATCCGCTATGCCGTGCAGCCCGAACCCAAGGGGCTGGCGCAGGCCTATCACATCGGCGCGGATTTCGTTGGTGATCGACCGTCGACGCTGATCCTGGGTGACAATATCTTCTATGGCCATGGCCTGCCCGAGCTGCTGGCGCGCGCCGATGCGCGGCGCGACGGGGCGACGGTGTTCGGCTATTATGTCAAGGATCCGGCGGCCTATGGCGTCGTGTCCTTCAATGCCGATGGCCGCGCCGAAACCATCGAGGAAAAACCGGCCCACCCCAAATCCAACTATGCCGTGACCGGCCTGTATTTCTACGATGGCAACGCCGTGCGGCTGGCGCGCGACATTCGCCCGTCGGCGCGCGGCGAGCTCGAGATCACCGATCTCAACCGGCTTTATCTCGACGCCGGCATGCTGGAAGTCGAACTGATGGGCCGCGGCTTTGCCTGGCTCGATACCGGCACCCATGGCTCGCTGCTCGATGCCGGGCTTTATGTCCGCATCGTCGAGGAACGCCAGGGGCTGAAAATCTGCTGCCCCGAAGAAATCGCCTGGCGCCAGGGCTTCATCACCGCCGAACAGCTCGAACGCATCGCCGAACCGCTGCGCAAATCGGGTTATGGCGAATATCTGCGTGACCAGTTGCGGATGGCGCGATGAAGGTCATCGATACGGCCCTGCCCGGCGTCAAGCTGATCGAACCGCGGGTTTTCGGCGATGATCGCGGCTTTTTCCTGGAAACCTGGAACGCCCGCAGCTTTGCCGATGCGGGATTCGACCAGGCATTCGTCCAGGACAATCACAGCCGGTCGGCGCGCGGCGTGTTGCGCGGGCTGCATTACCAACTCGAAAATCCGCAGGGAAAGCTGGTGCGGGTCTCTGCCGGCGCCGTGTTCGATGTTGCCGTCGATGTGCGCCGCTCCAGCCCGCACTTCGGGCGCTGGGTCGGCTATGAACTGTCCGATACCAACAAGCGCATGCTTTGGGTGCCGCCGGGCTTTGCGCATGGCTTTGTCGTGCTCAGCGAAAGCGCCGATTTCCTCTACAAATGCACGCGATTATATGATGGCAGCGACGATCGCGGCATTCGTTGGGATGATCCGGCAATCGGAATCGACTGGCCGCTGGCGGGGATGACACCGCAATTGTCGGGCAAGGATGCCACCGCGCCGCTGCTTGGCCAAGCCGAGGTGTTTGCATGAGAGCGCTGATCGCCGGTGCCGGCGGCCAGCTCGGCCGCGCGCTGCAGGCCTGCGCCCCGGCGGGCGTGAGCGTTATCGCCCCGCCCGAAACCGATTTCGACATCACAAATCCGGCCACCGTCGCGCGTGTCATTGCCGACAGCCGCGCCGATATCGTCTTCAACGCCGCTGCCTACACCGCCGTCGACAAGGCCGAAACCGACGCCGCGCTGGCGCAAGCCATCAACGCCGATGCGGTCGCGCTGCTGGCGGTGCACGCCCCGCGGCTGGTGCATGTGTCGACCGATTTCGTTTTCGACGGCACTGCCAGCCGGCCCTATGCCCCCGATGCGGCGCCCAACCCGGTCAGCGCCTATGGCGCCACCAAGCGGGCGGGTGAAATCGCCGCCGGCCCCGATGCGCTGATCGTGCGCACTGCCTGGGTCTATGCTGCCGTGGGCAGCAATTTCGTCCACACCATGCTGCGCCTGATGCGAGAACGCCCCGAAGTGCGCGTCGTCGCCGACCAGATCGGCACGCCCACCCATGTTGCCGGGCTCGCCCGCGCGCTCTGGGCGCTCAGCGCCGCCGGCGCGCGCGGCAACCACCATTGGACCGACGCCGGCGCTGCCAGCTGGTATGATTTCGCCGTTGCCATCCAGGAAGAAGCGCTGGCGCTCGGCCTGCTCGACCGCGCGGTGCCGGTCATCCCGATCCGAACCGAGGATTACCCGACCCCGGCGCAGCGCCCGGCCTATTCGGTGCTCGACAAGACCAGCAGTTGGGCAATCACCGGCCCAGCCGCGCACTGGCGCACCGAATTGCGCCTCTGCCTCACCGCCATCAAGGACGCCCAGCCATGAGCCATCTGCTCGTCACCGGCGGCGCCGGTTTCATCGGCGCCAATTTCGTGCACTATTGGGAGGCGCAGCATCCGGGCGACAGCATCACGGTTCTCGATGCGCTGACCTACGCCGGCAACCGCGCCAATCTGGCGGGCGCCCGCGCCGATTTCGTCCTTGGCGACATCCGCGACACCGCGCTGGTCGAAAGCCTGTTGACGACACGCGGTATCGACACGCTGGTGCACTTCGCCGCCGAAAGCCATGTCGATCGCTCGATCCACGGCCCCGCCGCCTTCATCGACACCAATGTGCTCGGCACGCTCAGCCTGTTGACGGCGGCGCGCAGCGTCTGGCTTTCGGGTGAGGCCCGGCCGCATCGCTTCCACCATGTCTCTACCGATGAAGTCTATGGCTCGCTCGGCCCTGATGATCCGGCGTTTTGCGAAACCACCGCCTATGCCCCGAACAGCCCCTATTCGGCATCCAAGGCGGCATCGGACCATCTCGTCCGCGCCTGGCACCACACCTATGGCCTTGCTGTCACCACCTCCAATTGCTCGAACAATTACGGGCCATATCAATTCCCCGAAAAGCTTATCCCGCTGTTCCTCATCAACGCCCTCCACGGCCGGCCGCTGCCGATCTACGGCGATGGCATGCAGATCCGCGACTGGTTGCATGTCGAGGACCATTGCCGCGGTATCGAGGCGGTACTGATGAAGGGCCGGGTCGGTGAAACCTATTGCATCGGCGGCGGCGCCGAATTGCCCAACATCACCGTCATCGACACGCTGTGCGCGGCGGTCGATGCCGCCTTTGCTGCCGATCCGGCGCTGGCGAGCCGCTTTCCCGACGCCGCAGCAGCCCAGGGGCGGCCGACCGCCAGCCTGAAGATTACCGTCACCGACCGGCCGGGGCATGACCGGCGCTACGCCATCGATGAAACCCGCGCCCGCGCCGAACTCGGCTATGCGCCGGCACGCGATTTCGCCACCGGTTTTTCCGCAACACTGGCCTGGTATCTGGACAACGAAAGCTGGTGGCGCGGCGTGCTCGACGGCAGCTATCGCGACTGGGTGGTAACCAATTATCAGGCGCGGTGACCGGGTTTCGCGTGACGCCGGCCCCGCGCACCGGTAGACCGACGCCATGTCAAAGCGTCGCCCCCTGTCCACGATCCGCCGGCTGTTGAACGCCGAAGCCGCCGGCGGCTATGTCCTGATGGCGGCGGCGGCACTGGCGATGATCGTCGCCAACTCGGCCTGGTCAGAGGCCTATTTCCACAACCTGCACCTCGATTTCGCCGGCCTGTCGCTGCTGCACTGGGTCAATGACGGCCTGATGGCTTTGTTCTTCCTGCTCGTCGGGCTGGAGATCAAGCGCGAGCTCATCGACGGCGAAATGGCAAGCTGGCCGCGGCGCATCCTGCCCGGCGCCGCTGCGCTGGGCGGCATGGTCATGCCGGCGCTGGTCTATCTTGCCGTCAACCGCGATCATCCCGCCAATCTCGATGGCTGGGCGATCCCGGCGGCGACCGACATCGCCTTTGCGCTGGGCGTGCTCGCCTTGCTTGGCAAGCGGGTGCCGACGTCGCTCAAGCTGCTGTTGACCGCGATTGCCATCATCGATGATCTGGGCGCCATCCTGATCATCGCCATTGCGTATACCGACAGCCTGAACCTTGGCGCGCTGGGCGCCGCGGCGGCCGGGCTGGCGGTGCTGGTGGCGCTCAATCGCTTTCGTGTCCAGTCGCTGCTGCCCTATCTCGTCATCGGCACCGGCGTCTGGTTCGCGGTGCTGCAATCGGGCATCCACGCGACGCTTGCCGGCGTGGCGGTGGCGTTCACGATCCCGCTCACCACCAGTGGCAGTGCGCCGGAGGATAGCGAAGCCCCCCTGCTCCGCCTCGAACATGCGCTGGCGCCGTTCACCGCCTTTGTCATCGTGCCGATCTTCGGTTTCGCCAATGCCGGGGTCGATCTGCGCGGCATGGGGCTGGGTGATGCCGTCGCGCCGGTGCCGCTCGGCGTCGCGCTCGGCCTGCTCGTCGGCAAGCAGCTAGGCGTGTTCGGCGCCATCGCCACGCTGGTCAAACTCAACATCGCCGATCTCCCGGCCGGGGCGGACTGGCGGCAGGTCTGGGGCCTGTCCCTCCTTTGCGGCATCGGCTTCACCATGAGCCTGTTCATCGCGGCGCTGGCCTTTGGCGAGGGCACGCCGCCGGAAGCCGCCGCCAAGCTGGGCATCATCGGCGGGTCGATCCTGTCGGCCATCATCGGCTGGCTGATATTGCGAGGTCGGCCGGCACGATGACGGTCATCCACCGTTACGCCAGCTTTGCGGTCTTTGCCGGATTGCTGCTGGTGTTGACGGTCGCCGGCCTTGCCGTGCTGCACCCGGCGCAGGCCCTGCTGGCGGGGTTCGATGGCGCGGCGCTGGTGTTCCTCGCGCTGATGATCCGGCGCGCCCGGTGCGACAAGGCCGACAAGATGCGCGCCCGCGCCGCGCGCAATGCTCCCGATCATCATGTCATGATGGCGCTGGCGCTGCTCATCCTCGCCGTCGTGCTGACCGCAGTCTGGGTCGAGCTTGGCCCTGGTGGCGGTCGCCGCGATACCGCTGTCGGACTGGCGGTGGTCACGCTGGCGCTGGCCTGGCTGTTTGCCAACAGCCTGTTTACCTTGCACTATGCCCATGTCTGGTATCTGGCAAAGACCCCCGGGGAAGCCGGACTCGATTTCCCCGGGAATGACGATACCCCGGATTATTGGGATTTCGCCTATTTTGCCTTCGTCCTGGGCATGACCTTCCAGGTTTCCGATGTAACCATCAGTACCAAACGCTTGCGGCGCATTGCACTGGGCCACGCCATGCTGGCCTTTGTCTTCAACATCGCAGTCGTGGCGCTGTCGGTCAGCCTCGTCGGCAGCGCGCTGGGCGGTTAGCCCAGATTGGCGCGCAGCATCCACGCGGTCTTTTCGTGCACCTGCATCCGCTGCGTCAGCAGATCAGCGGTCGGTTCGTCATGCGCTGCATCGGCGAGCGGAAACACACCGCGCGCCGTCCGCACGACAGCGAGCTGGTCTTCGGCAAGGATGCGCACCATTTCGGCTGCCGGCGGATTACCCTCGGCTTCCTTGATCGTCGCCAGCGCGGCATAGGCCGAATAACTGCCCGGCGCCGGTTCTCCCAGTGCCCGGATCCGCTCGGCGATCAGGTCCACCGCCAGCGCCAATTCAGTATACTGGCCCTCGAACATCAGGTGCAGCGAGTTGAACTGCGGCCCGGTGACATTCCAGTGGAAATTATGGGTCTTGAGATACAGCGTATACGTATCGGCGAGCAACCGCGACAGACCGGCAGCAATCGCGCGGCGCTGCTTGTCGTCCATCCCGAGATCGATCGCGAGTTCGGCGGACTTTTTCGATGCTTTTGCCATGTTGGCCTCCATTTCACTATCTCCAGTTCTAGGTATCATGGCTTTGGCGTCCAATGAAAAACCCCATCGGACGCCATTGCCAAAATCGATTGCGATGCCTGCCCTAGCGGCAGGTAACGTTGCCGCGGCCGATCGAATTGCCCAGGATCGCGCCAAGCGAGCCGCCGATGATCGTGCCCAGCGTCTGCGAACCGCCCGGCGCGATCACATTGCCGAGCACGCCGCCGCCGATGGCGCCGATGATCAACCCGGTGGTGCCATCGCTGCGGCGGCAATAATAGCGATTGTCGTTGCCGCGATAGACGCGATCGCCGGCCTGCAACTGGTAGGGGCGATAATTGCCGGCACGATAGTAATTTTCGGCATAATAGCCATTGTAGCGCGGATCGGGGCGGTTCCAGTTATAGCTGCGTCCCTGCTGCCAATAGCGCGCATCGGCGCGCTGTTCCTGGCGCGCGCGCTTCTGGCTCTTCTTCCAGTCACGGGTATCCTGCTGATACGCCTGACGAGCGCGCTGGACATCGAATTTTTCTCGGGCGACATCGTTGCGGCTGCCATAACGCTGCGCCTGGCGAACATCCTGGCGCTCGTCTTGCAGGCGCACACGGCTCTGCTGCATATCGCGGCGGTCCTCGCGGCGATCCTGGCGGTCTTCGCGGCGATCTTCACGCTGATCGTTGGGCTTCCCCACGACCGGGGCGCCGGCAAGCAACGCCAGCGCCGTGATCGAGATCATCAGATTGCGCATCATTTATCCTCTTGCAAATCTGGCAGGCACAACGCCCGAAGCGATCGATGGTTCCGTGACGACGATCGTCGCAAACCTCAAAAATCACTCATTCGGTTCGTTATGACAGTCACGAAAATCGTGTGAAAACGAGTTCGGACCGCATGCCGGTAGCAGATGGTCAAGACCGACCGGCCCAGCAAGCGCCGCACGACCCCCGCAATAACCGATATGGTTGGTGCCAGACAGGGGCCGATCTCGCTATGGCACGGATCGGCAACAAGGGCGCCAGCGCAGATGGGCGTGGTGGGCGCGACAGGGATTGAACCTGTGACCCCACCCGTGTGAAGGGTGTGCTCTACCGCTGAGCTACGCGCCCACGCCCCGGCCCGCAGCGGCACCGGGGCCGACAACGGAACGGCTGGTTAGGCGAGCCAGCCGCCCAAGTAAAGCCCATCTTGACGATTCCGTGCCCACCGCGGCAGAGCGTGGCGATGATGACCGAAGCCGAAATCGGCACGATCGCGCGCGGGGTGCTCGATCGCAGCTTGCCCAAGCCGCGATGGACGCACGAAGCGCATTTCGCCGCGGCGCTCTGGCTGCTCCGCCATGGCGGCGATTTCGACATGCCTGCGATCATCCGGGCGTACAACGACGCAACCGGCACACCGAATACCGACAGCAGCGGCTACCGCCACAGTATCACCCTCGCTTCGCTCGCGGTTGGCCGCGCGGCGCTGGCGGCGGCGCCGGGTGCGCCGCTCGCTGTGGTGCTCGCCGGGTTGATGGCCGGGCCATGCGGCCGGTCGGACTGGCTGCTGGCGCATTGGCGCCAGGAGACATTGTTCAGTGTCGAGGCGCGGCGCGGCTGGGTCGCGCCGGATCTGCTGGCGTTGACGTAACTACCCCCCCCCTCCCGCTTGCGGGAGAAGCGACTCGCGCGCCAGCGCGGCGGGTGAGGGTGTATACGCGCGCCGATACTTGTCGACACCCTCACCCGGG
>JBBRVH010000007.1:0-49782 GCA_038246995.1 Sphingomonadales bacterium | reverse complement strand
GTCGAAGAGGATTGCGGCACCACGCGCGGCATGCTGATGAAGGCGATTGTCGAAGGCGGCAACACCATCGTCAGCCTGGGCGAACGTATCCTGGGCCGCACCGTATTGGTCGACATCGTCGATGCCAATGGCCGCGACATGCAGATCAACTCGGTCTACATGATGGCGCATTCGGGCGCCCGCGGTTCGCAGGCGCAGATGAAGCAGCTTGCCGGCATGCGCGGCCTGATGGCCAAGCCGTCGGGCGAGATCATCGAAACGCCGATCATCTCGAACTTCAAGGAAGGCCTGACCGTCCTTGAATATTTCAACTCGACCCATGGCGCCCGCAAGGGTCTTGCCGATACCGCGCTGAAGACGGCCAACTCGGGCTATCTGACGCGGCGTCTGGTCGATGTGTCGCAGGATTGCGTCGTCATCGAACAGGATTGCAAGACCGAACGCGGCATGGTGATGAAGGCCATCGTCGAAGGCGGCAACACCATCGTCTCGCTCGGCGAACGCATCCTTGGTCGTACCGTGCTGCAGGATATCGTCGACGCCAAGACGGGTGAAGTGCTGGCCCCCGCCGGCTTCCTGCTCAGCGAAGCCGATGTCGTGCGCATCGAAAAGGCGGCCGTGCCGGAAGTGAAGATCCGCTCGCCGCTGCTCTGCGAAACCAAGCTCGGCGTTTGCGCGACCTGCTATGGCCGCGATCTGGCACGCGGGACTCCGGTCAACATCGGTGAAGCTGTCGGCGTCATCGCCGCCCAGTCGATCGGCGAGCCGGGCACGCAGCTGACCATGCGTACGTTCCACATCGGTGGCGCGGCGCAGGTCTCGGAACAGTCGACTCTCGATGCACCGGTCGATGGCACCATCGAATTCCGCGCCATGTCGACGATTGCCGACAGCCGCGGTCGCAACATCTCGATGGCGCGTAACGGCGAACTGGTGCTGCGCGATGCCGATGGCCGCGAGCGCTCGATCCACCGCATCCCCTATGGGGCAACGGTGATGAAGCTCGAGGGCGAAACGGTGGGCAAGGGCGATCGCCTCGCCGAATGGGATCCGTACACCCTGCCGGTCATCACCGAAAAGTCGGGCAAGGTGAAGTATCAGGACCTCATCGAGGGCGTGTCGATGTCCGAAAACGTCGATGAAGCCACCGGCATCACCCAGAAGGTGGTTCAGGATTGGCGCGCCATCAACAAGAAGGATGATCTGCGTCCGCGCATCACCCTGCTTGATGAAGGTTCGGGCGAAACCGCGCGTTACCTCCTTGCTGTCGATGCCATTCTGTCGGTCAACGATGGCCAGGAAGTCTTTGCCGGCGACGTGGTTGCGCGTATCCCCAAGGAAGCCGCCAAGACGCGCGACATCACCGGCGGTCTGCCGCGGGTGGCCGAGCTGTTCGAAGCGCGCATCCCCAAGGACAATGCGATCATTGCGCGCATCAACGGTCGCGTTGAATTCGGCAAGGATTACAAGACGAAGCGCCGTATTTCGATCCGCCCCGAAGATGGCGGCGAAGTCGCCGAATATCTGGTGCCCAAGGGCAAGCACGTGTCGGTTCAGGAAGGCGATTACGTCCGCCGCGGCGATTATCTGATCGACGGCAACCCGAACCCGCACGACATTCTGGAAGTGCTCGGCATCGAGCCGCTTGCCGAATATCTGTGCACCGAAGTGCAGGAAGTCTATCGCCTCCAGGGTGTGCGCATCAACGACAAGCACATCGAAACCATCGTTCGCCAGATGCTGCAGAAGGTGGAAATCACCAAGTCGGGTGACACGACGCTGCTGGTTGGCGAACAGGTCGATCGCGAGGAAATGGACGCCGACAATGCCAAGCTCGGCAAGAATGGCGTGCCCGCCGAGGGCAAGCCGATCCTGCTCGGCATCACCAAGGCGTCGCTCCAGACCAAGAGCTTCATTTCGGCCGCATCGTTCCAGGAAACGACGCGCGTCCTTACCGAAGCCGCTGTCCAGGGCAAGATCGACACGCTGCAGGGCCTGAAGGAAAACGTCATCGTCGGTCGCCTCATTCCGGCGGGTACCGGTGCCGGCATGGCGCGCTTGCGCGTGGCCGCGACCAGCCGCGATGCGGCATTGCGGGCGCAGCAGGCAGCCAAGGCCCCGGTGGCAGCCCCGGCGATCGAAGCGCCCGTCGAAGGCTGACGCTTTTCGAGCGAGTACTGAAAGGGCCCCGCCGGTGCGAACCGGCGGGGCTTTTTCTTGTCTCTCGTTCTTCTCCCCTCCCGGAACGGGAGGGGTCGGGGGTGGGTCTTCTCGCACGACGACGCTTGGCCATTCGGCACGACCCACCCCCAGCCCCTCCCGTTCCCGGAGGGGAGAAGAAGGAAGGGGGGGAACACGCCGCCCCACCCCTGCCGCCGCTTTGCCCCATGCCGGTCACAATGCCGGGTTATCGGTGTCATCGTGATGCTGAAGGATCGACCCGTGGCGACCGCGTTCAAGCTGCCCGACCCCGCGGACATGCCGCCCGCGCGGCCGCTGCGCATCGCACTGTTTTCGGGCAATTACAATTACGTCCGTGATGGCGCCAACCAGGCGCTCAACCGGCTCGTTGCCTATTTCGAAGCCCAGGGCCACAAGACGCGCATCTATTCGCCGACCAGCCCGACCCCGGCGTTCCCCCCGGCCGGCACCCTGATCTCGGTGCCATCGATCAGTTTTCCGGGGCGCGGCGACTATCGGCTGGCGCGGGGCCTGCCCGAAGCGTTGAAGCGCGACATCCGTGCCTTTGCGCCCGATATCTTCCACCTGTCGGCGCCTGATCCGCTCGGCCATTCCGCCAAGAAGCTGGCGCGGGCGATGGGCGTGCCGGTGGTGGCGAGCGTCCACACCCGCTTTGAAACCTATCTCGAATATTATGGCCTCGGCTGGGTGCGGCCGGCGGGCGAAGCTCTGTTGCGGCGCTTTTATGCCGGGCTCGACGAGGTTTTCGTCACGTCGGAAGGCTTTGGCGATGTGCTGCGTGAACAGGGACTTATCGGCCATAGCGCGGTGTGGAGTCGCGGCGTCGACAAGTTGCGGTTTTCGGCGGCAAAGCGCTCGTTGGCATGGCGGCGCGAACTCGGCATCGGCGATGACGAGGTGGTGATCGGTTTCGTCGGCCGGCTGGTGCTGGAAAAGGGGCTCGATACCATCGCGGCAACAATGGCCGAACTCGAGCGCCGCGGGGTGGCGCATCGCCTGCTCGTCGTCGGCGATGGCCCGGCGCGGGCGCGCTTCGAAGCCCAGGTGCCCCGGGCGATCTTCACCGGCTTTCTTGATGGTGAAAAGCTGGCGCGCGCCTATGCCAGCATCGACATGCTGCTCAATCCGTCGACGACCGAAACCTTCGGCAACATCAACCTCGAAGCCAATGCCAGCGGCGTGCCGGTGGTGGCAGCCGTGGCGACCGGCAGCAGCTGCCTGATCGACGATGGCGTCAACGGCCGTCTGGTGCCGCCGAACGATATCGCCGGCTTTGCCGATGCGCTGACCCAGTATCTGACCGACCCTGTAGCGCGCGCCGCGGCCGGTGCCGAAGGGCTCAGACAGGCCGAACGCTTCGATTGGGATCGTATCAACGGCGCCGTTCTGCAGCGCTATCGCGAAATCATCGCTGCCTGATTTGAAGTTTCGCGCACAAGCGCCTATATAAGCCGTGTCGGGCTTCGGCCCGTCTATGGCGATAAATGGCGTCGTGAAATAGATGCAGCGGACCCGGGGGCAGTACCCGGCGGCTCCACCAATAGACCCCCGGTTGTCGCGGGTTGTGCGGGGCCGAACCAGGATCGACGTGTGTTGAAAGACGAGAGCTTTTGCCCGGCATGAATAAGCCGTTAAATGTTTCAAAAACCCTAAATGCCAACGACAACGAGGCATTCGCAATCGCAGCGTAACATGAAGTCCTCACGGACTTAGTTACACTGGCCGAAAGCGCGGTACGGGCCACACCGGGCAACAGAAGTGGAAACCGGCGGTACGGGGAGCACCGAGCAACAGAAGCTCCCCACTTTTCCTCATCCGGGTCGCCGCAAGCAGCGGCGAGCATGACAAGTCGAGCCAGGATTGCGACAGACGCCACAAGCCGCCTTGACCCGGACGCCGGCAAGCGTCACCAAGGCGCCTAGCCAAACCGAGCAGGGCGAACGTGACCGAAACGACCGCCGACAGCCTGATCCCCTATGACGAGATCGTCCAGGACGCGCTCCGCAGCGTCGTGCGCCGCGTGCTGGAAAGGATCGATGCCGATGGCGGCCTGCCTGGCGCGCATCATTTCTATATCGCGTTCCGGACGCGTTACCCCGGGGTCGATATCCCCAGGCACCTCATCGAGCGCTATCCCGACGAGATGACGATCGTCATCCAGCATCGCTATTGGGATCTCGCCATCGACGATGAAGGCTTCCAGATCGGGCTCAGCTTCAACCAGGTGCCGGCCAAGCTGCACATTCCCTATGGCGCGATCAGTGGCTTCGTCGATCCGGCGGTCAATTTTGCACTGCAATTCGCCCCCAAGGAAGGCGAACTTGTCGTCGAGCCTGAGCCGGAGCCCGAACCGCCGGCACCGATCGAGCCCGGCAGCAATGTCGTGACGCTCGACCGTTTCCGCAAGAAATAGCGGGCTGGCCAGGCACCCGATGCTGCTGATCGGCATCCTGGGCCCCATTGCCGGGTTGCTGATGTGGCGCTTGGGCACCGGTGTGGGCGTGCGTCGGATCGGCCTTGGCTTGGCGCTGGTTTCGGGGCTGCTGCTCGCGCTGTTCATGGCCATGATCTTTGGCCTTGGCGGATTTTACGACTGAAACCAGCCGCAGGATATCGCCGATGACCTCCCGAACGGAAACCGACAGTTTCGGACCTATCGAGGTTCCCGCCGGCGCCTATTGGGGGGCGCAGACCCAGCGCAGCATCGGCAATTTCCCGATCGGGCATGATCGTATGCCGCTGCCGCTGATCCATGCGCTCGCGCGCATCAAGCAGGCGGCGGCGCGGGTCAACCGTTCCCATGGCCTCGAACCGCAGCTTGCCGACGCCATCGAAACCGCTGCCGCCGAAGTCGCCGCCGGCCAGCACGACGACCAGTTTCCGCTCGTTGTCTGGCAGACCGGCAGCGGCACCCAGACCAACATGAACGCCAATGAAGTCATCGCCGGGCGCGCCAACGAGATCCTGACCGGCACGCGTGGCGGCAAGGTGCCGGTCCACCCCAACGATCACGTCAACCGCTCGCAAAGTTCGAACGATACCTTTCCCACCGCCATGCACATAGCCGTCGCGCTCGAACTGCGGGGGCGGCTGTTGCCGGCGCTGCGGGCGCTCGCGGCGCTGTTTCGCCACCAGCAGGCGGAATGGGCCGGCATCATCAAGATCGGCCGCACGCATTTGCAGGACGCCGTGCCGATGACGTTGGGCCAGGAGGCATCGGCCTGGGCGCAGACGTGCGAGGACAATGCCGACCGTGTCGTCGCACTGTGGCCGCGGCTGTCGCGATTGGCCCAGGGTGGCACAGCCGTCGGCACCGGGCTGAACGCGCCCGAGGGGTTTGCCGACGCCTTTGTCGCGGCGCTGACCGACTTGACCGGCGGGGTGCCCTGGGCAAACGCGCCCAACAAGTTCGAAGCGCTGGCGACCAACGACACGATGGTCGAGGTGGCCGGCACATTGACCACCATCGCCGTCGGCATGACCAAGATCGCCAATGACCTGCGCCTGCTCGGCAGCGGGCCGCGCTCGGGCCTCGGCGAGCTGGCACTGCCCGAGAATGAACCCGGCAGCTCGATCATGCCGGGAAAGGTCAACCCCACGCAATGCGAAGCGCTGACGATGGTCTGCGCCCAGGTCATCGGCAACGGCCATGCCGTGGCGATCGGCGGCCTGCAGGGGCATCTGCAATTGAACGTCTTCAAGCCACTGATCGCGCACAACATTCTTGGCAGCATCGAGATCCTGTCCGATGCGATCGATTCGTTCCGGTTGCGCTGCGTCGATGGCATGACGCCCAACCGAGAACGGCTGGCCGAGCTCGTCGAACGCTCGCTGATGCTGGTAACGGCACTGGCGCCGGCGATCGGCTACGACAATGCCGCCGCCATTGCCAAAAAGGCGCATCATGACGGCTCATCCTTGCTCGAGGCCGGCCTCGCACTCGGCCTCGTTGATGAAGCGACCTTCCGGCGGCTGGTGCGACCCGAAGCGATGGTCTGACTGCGTGCGGGCAGGTGACGCCGCGCCCCGAACCCGCTAACGCAAGCGCATGACAGAATTCCTGCGTCCCGCTTCGCAACAACCGCCCCGGCGCGGGCTGATGTTCGTATTGTCATCGCCGTCGGGTGCCGGCAAGACCACCTTGTCGCGGCGACTGCTCGCTGGTGATGACGGGATCACCCTGTCGGTGTCGGCCACCACCCGCCCGCCCCGCAAGGGGGAGACCGAGGGCATCGATTATTATTTCGTTTCGCCCGATCGTTTTGCCGAGATGGTGGCGCAGGACGAATTGCTCGAATGGGCAACTGTGTTCGGCAATCGCTATGGCACGCCGCGCGCGCCGGTGGAGGCCGGGCTGCACGCCGGGCGCGACGTGCTGTTCGATATCGATTGGCAGGGCACCCAGCAATTGCAGCAGACCGATGCGGCAAGCGACCTGGTGCGCGTCTTCATCCTGCCGCCCGATCTCGCCGAGCTGGAACGCCGGCTGACGGGCCGTGCCACCGATCCCGCCGACGTCATCGCCGGGCGCATGGCGCGGGCCCGCGACGAGATCAGCCACTGGGGCGAATATGATTATATCCTGATCAACGACGATGCCGAAACCTGCCTTGGCGAAATTCGCTCGATCCTCCATGCCGAACGCCTGCGCCGCAAACGGCAATTGGGGCTGGCAGGTTTCGTGCGCGACATGCTGGGGGCCTGAAGGTGAAGCGCGAGGCCCTGTTGATCGCCGTGCTGCTTGCCCTGCCGGCATGCGGCGGCACGCCGGGGGTGGCCAGCGCCTCCGATCTGCGTGCGCAAAGCTGGCAGGAACAGATTACCGAGCCCGATCGCAAGCGCCTCGCCGGGCTGTGGGCGGCGTGGACGCGCGCGCTCAACCAGGCGATGGATGGCGGCAGCGCCGCAGCGCTGGCAGCCGCCGGGCCGCTGGCCGTGGCCGATGCGGCCAAGCCGGGGGCCTTGCCGGTGCCGGGTGATTACCAGTGCCGCACGCTGAAACTGGGGGTGCGCAGTGATGCCCCGCCGATGGCGTCCGCCATGGCGATGTCCGACAGGGTGCCGTGCCGGATCAGCGCGCGCGGCAGCCTGATGTGGTTCGAACAGCTCAGCGGGTCGCAACGTATCGGTGGCATGCTCTATCCCGATGATGACCGGCTGGTTTTTCTGGGTTCCAAGTCGCTCGCCGGTGAAATGCGGGTGATGGCGTATGCGTCCGATGCGGCGCGCGATCAGGTGGGTGTACTGCGCGCGCTCGGGCCGGGGCGCTGGCGGCTTGAACTGCCGTGGCCGAATTGGCAATCGAACCTGGAAGTCATCGAGATCAGCCAGAACTGAAGCGCTTGCCTCCCGGCGCCAAAGCGTGTCCTTGGCGCCGGTGCTGACCGACCCTTATTTCTACCTTGCCGCCATCCCCGCGGTTGTTCTGTTGGGGTTGGCCAAGGGTGGCTTTGCCGGCATCGGCATTTTGGGCGTGCCGTTGATGGCGTTGATGATCTCGCCGGTGCAGGCGGCGGCGATCTTGTTGCCGATCCTGCTCGTGCAGGACGTGATCAGCGTCTGGGCGTTTCGCCGGGAGCGTGATGACCGGGTGCTGCGCCAGATGCTGCCCGGCGCGGCACTGGGCATTGCAGCGGGTTATGCGCTCGCGGCGCTGGTATCGGTGGCCATGGTCGAACTGGCGGTGGGGATGATCACCCTGGTGTTCGCGGTGCAGCGGATACGCGCCGGCGCCGGTGCCTCGGCAACCCGATCGACTCCCTGGCGCGGTGTCGCGATGGGGGCGGCTTCGGGCTTCACCAGCCAGATCGCCCATGCCGGTGGCCCGCCATTCCAGTTGCACGTCGTGCCGTTGCAGCTTGATCGCGATCGCTTCATCGGCACCAGCGCGGTCTTTTTTGCCGTCGTCAACTGGATGAAGGTGCCGGCCTATTGGGCGCTGGGGCAGTTCAGTACCGCCAATCTGCAAACCGCGCTGGTGCTGATGCCGCTGGCGATCGCTTCGACCTGGGCCGGGGTATGGCTGGTCAGACAAGTCGATGCGGTGAACTTCTACCGGATCATTCATGTCCTGATGCTGGTGGTGGGGACAAAACTGGTCTGGGACGGGTTGGCGGCTTTTCAGGCCGTCGTGCAAGCAAGCCCGGTTGCCTCTGCTGCCACTACAAAGGTTACCAGATATTAAGAAAGTCACGAAAGTCACGCCAAATGCGGTTTTCGGCAGTCAAGATATATCTTGACCTCGCGGTTGTTACTGGTTCTCACGATGTCAAAGAGCGAAACACGTGACATGATAACCTATTTGGTGATAAATGTCGAGAATTGATTCTCTTTGGAGTGGATTACAGCGCATTTGAATCGTCACCCCCCTCCTGCGCGGAGGTGACGGGGTTTTTGAAACTATGCGAAATCGAATCTAGCGTTCGCGAAAGGCCTTTTGCGACAGCCTGGTCACCGGTGCGAACAGGTAGGACAGCACGGAACGCTGCCGGCCGGTGAAGTTGACCTCGGCGACCATGCCGGGACCGATCGGCAGCGGGGTGCCATCGGTGGCCTTCAGCGCGGTATCGCGGGTGGTGATACGCACGCTGTAATGGCTCTCGCCATTGCGATCGTTGACGATGGCATCGGGCGAAATGCGACTGACTTTACCTTGCAGCGAGCCATAGACTGCCGAATCATAGGCGGTCAGCCGCACCGTCGCCCGTTGCCCGGGGTGGACAAAGGCGATGTCGGACGGGCGGACATCGGCATCGATGACCAGGGCTTCGCCCGCCGGCACGATCTCCACCAGCGGCGCGCCCGCGGCCACCGTGCCGCCGATGGTGGCGACCAGCACGCGTTGCACGGTGCCGGCGATCGGGCTGCGCACCGCCGTGCGATCGACGCGGCCCTGCAGCGCCGGCAGTGCCGCGGATTGCCCGGCGAGTTCGGCGCGCGCGGCGGTCAGCGCATCGGCGGCGCCGCTGCGAAAGCGGCTGTCCGCCATGGCCCCGGCGGCGCGCGCTTCGCTGACCAATGCCGCGGCGCGGCGCGCGGCGGCCCCCGCACCAGCAACGGCGGCTTCGGCTTGCACGAGCGCCGAGCGGGCGCGCGCCAGGTTGATCGCCGGCTCGATGCCCTTGTCGACCAGCGGCGCCAGCATGGCGACTTCGCGCGCCGCCTGCGCGCGGGCTTCGGACTGCACGCGCACGCCGCTTTCGGCCTCGGCCAGCGCGCGGGCGGCGGCATCGCTGCGGGCGGCATCGCCGGCGCCGGCGGCCGCCAGATCGGCGCGGCGCGCCGACCAGAGCGCGCGTTCGCCGGCAATGACGCCGGCGGGGAGCACCGCATCGAACACCGGCGTGCTGCCGCTTGCTTCGGCTTGCAGCCGGGCGACGCGGGCCTGCAGGGCGGCGGTGAGGCTGCTGCTGCGCCCGAGATCGGCAGCGGCGACATCGGGATCGAGCCGCAAGAGGACCTGCCCGGCAGCAACCTTGTCCCCCGGCCGCGCGAGGATGGCGGTAACCCGGCCGCCTTCGAGGTTGCTGACCTGTTGCAGCGCCCGCGCCGGCGCGACACGGCCGTTGGCGACGGCGGTTTCGGGCACCTGTGCCAGCCCCGCCCAGATCACCATGACCAGCAGGAAGCCGGTTATGAGCCCAAGCAGCAATTGTGCGGCGCGCGCCGGATCGACCCGGCCAATGCTGTCGAGTGTCGTGTCGGCGTTCATTGGTCCTGGCTTCCATGGCTGAGGGCAAGTTGCTGCAGCACGGCATCGCGCGGGCCATCGGCGATGATCTGCCCGGCTTCGAGGATGATGATGCGAGTCGCCAGGCGCAGCAGCGATTGGCGATGGGTTATGAACAGCGCGGTGCGGCCTTCCAGCGCCGTTGCCAACCGGTCGATCAGCGCGGTTTCACCGGCAAGATCCATGGCACTGGTCGGTTCGTCGAACAGCAGCAGCGAGCGGTTGCCGGCCAGCGCCCGCGCCACCGCGATCATCTGGCGCTGGCCGCCCGACAGGCCCTCGCCGCGATCGGCGAGCACATGATCATAGCCGCGCGGCAAGCGGCCGATGACATCATGTGCGCCCGACAATCGCGCGGCGCGGAGGACCTCGGCATCGCTGATCGCGGCATCGCCGAGCGCGATATTGTCCCGGATCGTTCCCGACAGCAGCACGACATCCTGGAGCACCGCACCGATATTGGCGCGCACGTCATCGGGATGGAGCTGGCGGATATCGGCATCATCGATGCGCACCGCGCCGCGATCGGGGGTGTAAAGCCCCAGCGCCAGCCGCGCGATGGTCGATTTGCCCGATCCGACGCGGCCGATGATGGCGACGCGTTCCCCCGGGGCAATCCGGAAATTGAGGCCGCTGAGCGCCGGGGTGTTGCTGCCCGGATAGGTGAAGCGCACGTCGTCGAACGTGATGGCGCCGTTCAATTGCGGTCGGCGCAGCGGGTTGCCGGCGGTTTCACCCGGTCGCGCCATGACGCGATCGAGCGCCGCCCAGGCGCTGCGGGTCTGGCCGAGCCGGGTCAGCAGCATGGCGATCTGGCCCAAGGGCGCGACACAGCGCCCCGACAGCATCGAGGCGGCGATAAGCGCCCCCATGCTCAGCCGCTGTTCGGCAATCAGGCCAACGCCGATGCCCAGCATCGCGACATAGACGATGTTTTGCGCGACCGCGGCGACATGGACGGCGACTCCGGCCGCAAGGCGTTGCCGCAGCGCCAGCGCCGCATGCGCCGCCACCGCCCGCCGCCAGCGCGCCGCGAGCAGCGGCCCGGCGCGGCTGGTCTTGATGGTTTCGAGCCCGGCGATGGTTTCGACGATGATGCCCTGCTTGTTGAGCCCTTCGGTCAGGCTGGCGTCGGCGATGCGCGCCAGCACCGGCTGCACCAGCGCCCCTGCTGCAATGACCAGCGGGATGGCGAGCAATGTCACCAGCGCCAGCGGTGGTGCCACCACGGCAATGACAACCAGGAACAGCAGGATGAAGGGCACATCGACGAGCGCGACGATGGTGGCGCTGGTGAAGAATTCGCGCAGCGATTCGAATTCGCGCAGCACCCCGGCGAAGGCGCCATTGGAGCCGTGCCGATCGCTGAGTTTCATGCCGACCAGCCGATCGAAGACCGCATTGCCGAGCCGGTGATCGATATTCTGCCCGGCGACATCGACGAAATAGCCGCGCAGCAGCCGCAACGCGAAATCGAACACCAGAACAAAGCTGATGCCGATCAGCAGGGCGGTCAGCGATTCGGTGGCGTTGTTGGGGATGATCTTGTTGTAGACCGCCATCGAGAACAGCGACGTGGCGAGCGACAGCGCGTTGATCAGCACCGCCGCCAGCGCAACCTGGGCGAACAGCCCGCGATTGGCCCAGACCGGCGCGCGCAGCCAGTCCCCGGCGCGAGCCGGCATCGTTGCTGCGCGAGCCGGCATCGTTGCACCGCGGGGCGGCATCGGCGATTTGCCGGGCGACAGCGGATCGGAGGCTGGTTTCGGCTCGACCGGCGGCGCATGGGATCGCAGCGCCGCGGTAAAATCGGCCTGGGCGGGCAGGGCGCTCATGGTGTCTCCTCAAGGGTCGGCAACGCCAGCAGGCCGGGCAGTTCGCCGGTGCGCGCCATCAGGGTGAATTGCGCCAGGTCGCGCTCGATATCGCCGCGAACCAGCGCTTCGGCGCTGGCGACATAATCCTGTTCGGTACGGATCAGATCGATCAGGCTGCCGCGCGCGACGCGGAACTGTTCGGCCATGGTGTCGCGCGACCGGCGGTTGGCGCGATAGGCGTCGGCAAGGGTCCGGGCCGCCTGGCCAAGGATGCGGGCATCGGCGGCGGCGGTTTCGGCGTTGCGTTCCGCCTCGATGCGGGTGCGATCGGCGGCAAAGCCCAGCGCCCGGGCGGTGGCACGCGCTTCGGCGATGCGGGCTGCCTCGGCACCGCCCAGCGACAGTGACTGGCGCAGCACGATCTGGCCGCGCACATCGTAGTTATTGCCGCTGTCGAAAGCATTGTAGCGTGTTGCCATGATTCCGGCGGAAAGTTGCGGCCGGGCATCGCCGCGCCGCGCCCGCGCTTCGGCGTCGGCAGCCTGCGCCCGCGCCAGCGCAGCGCGCACGGCGGGCGTCGTTCGCGCCATTGCGATCGCGGCCTCGGCATCGGCGGCAGCGGAGCGCGGCGCGGCCGGGCGCAGCATCGCGGCAGGAGGCGCGGTGCCGAACAGCGCGCGATAAGCGGCTTCGGCGCCGGCAAGGCCGCGGTCGCGCCGGGCGAGAGCGCCGAGCGCATCGGCCAGCCCGGCTTCGGCGCGTGCGACATCGCCGCCGCTGCCCAGCCCGGCGTCGCGGCGGCTGATCGTATCGGCGAGGATCTGGCGGTGGCGATCGGCAAGCGCTGTGGCGAGATCGCGGAAAGCCTGGGCGCCGAGCAGCGCATACCAGGCGGTGATCGCCTCAAGCGCGCTGTCGATGGCTGCGCTGCCAGCGGTGGCGCGGGCATCGACGATCCGCGCCCTGGCGGCGGCGATGCGGCTGCTGGTCGCGCCGAAATCGAACAGGCGCTGGTCGGCGCCGATCACGGCATCGGTGCGGCCGCGCGGGATCAGCCCTTCGACGATGGCGCTGTTGCCTTCGAAATCGCGCGCCAGCGATCGGCTGGCGACGATCGACAGCGACAGTTGCGGCAGCAGCGCCGACCGGGCTTCGCGCCGGGCCGCCGCGGCCGCATCGCCGAGCGCCAGGCCTTCGCCAGCGGTTGGATAGCGCAAGACGGCGGCAGCGATGGCAGCGCGAAAATCGTCGGCCGGCGCGGTGGCGGCGAGAAAGCCGAGCAGCGGATCGGCGGCAAAGTCGATCGCCTGCGGGGCAGCGCCCGGCAAGGGCAGTTGCACCCTGCCGACGGCTGGCGAGGTGGTAAACAGCAACAGCGCGGCGAACAGCCTTGCAGCGCGGCGGCGTTCGGCCCTAGCGTGCGGCATGATCATGCTCCGCTCGCTGTTCGCCGCTGCCTTGCTCGCCACTGCCTTGCTCGCCACCACCGCGCCCGCGCTGGCAGCCCCGGTCGATCTCGTTTCGCTCTACAAGGATTTGCACGCCCACCCCGAACTTGCCTTTCAGGAAACCCGATCGGCGGGCCTGATGGCCGCCGAGGCGCGCGCTGCCGGTTTCACCGTCACCGAAGGGGTGGGCAAGACCGGCGTGGTCGCCGTGCTGGTTAACGGCAAGGGGCCGACGCTGTTGATACGCGCCGACATGGATGGCCTGCCGGTCAAGGAAGCTACCGGGCTGCCCTATGCCAGCACCGCGATGGGCCGTTATGGTGATGGACCGATGACGCCGGTGATGCACGCCTGCGGCCATGATATCCACATGAGCGTGTGGGTGGGCACGGCGCGCTGGCTGGCAGAGAATCGCAACGCCTGGCGCGGCACCGTGGTGATGATCGGCCAGCCGGCCGAAGAGGGGATGGGCGGCGCCCGGGCAATGATCGCCGATGGCCTGTTCACGCGCTTTCCCAAGCCGGATTTCGCGCTGGCCCTGCACGACAGCAGCAGCATCCCCGCCGGCACGGTGAGCGTGCCGCAGTTGCGGGCGCTGTCGATCTCCACATCGATGGACATGCTGGTGAAGGGCGTTGGCGGTCATGGCGCCTATCCGGCTTCCACCAAGGACCCGGTGGCGCTGGCGGCGCGCATTGTCACCGGCCTGCAACCGCTGATTTCCCGCGAGAACGATCCGTTTCAGCCGGCGGTTATCACCGTGGGCAGCATCCACGGCGGCACCAAGCACAATATCATTCCCGACGAGGTGACGCTGCAGTTGACCATCCGCAGTTATGATCCGGGGCAGCAGCAGCGCCTGCTTGATGCCATTGCCCGGGTGGCGAAGGGCGAGGCGATTGCCGCCGGCCTGCCCGACGCACTGATGCCGGTGATCAATCACACCGGTTATGGCGTGCCGACCCTCAATGATCCGGCGCTGGCCGCCCGCATCAAGGCGCAGTTCGAAGCGAAATTGGGCAAGGCGCGCGTCATCGATCTCGATCCGTCGATGGCGTCGGAGGATTTCCAGTATTTCGGGCTGGAAGCCAAGGCGCCGTCGGTGATCTTCTGGCTGGGCGGCGTGGGCCAGGCGCAGTGGGACGCGGCGCAAAAGGGCGGGCCGGCCATCCCGTCACTGCACAACAGCGGCTGGGCGCCCGATCCGGCACCAACGATCGCGACCGGCGTTGAGGCAATGAGCGCGGCGGCGATGATGTTGTTGCAGAAGTAGGACTTTCTCTGTCCCTCCCCCTTGAGGGGAGGGCGACTCGGCGCAAGCCGAGCGGGGTGGGGGTCCGCATCTGGCCACATCAGCAACCCCCACCCCGCTCGGGTGTTGCCCGAGTCGCCCTCCCCGCAGGGGGGAGAGATGAGGTCGTGCTGAAAATGCACAGGGTGACGTTCACGTTACCCTGGGTTAAACGAGAGCAAAATAAACCTTGGGAGCGTTCGGCATGCGTGATTATCGCCAATTCTATATCGGTGGCAGCTGGGTCGATCCGCTGGTGCCTGCGCAGCTTGATGTCATCAATCCCGCCACCGAAGCCGTGTGCGGCGTCATTTCGATGGGCAGTGCCCAGGATGCCGACGCCGCCGTCATGGCAGCGCGCAAGGCCTTCCCGGCCTACAGCCAGACCAGCCGTGCCGACCGGATCGAGCTGTTGCAGAACATCCTTGCCGAATATCAGAAGCGCTATCCCGAAATTGCCGCGGCGATCACCGAGGAAATGGGCGCGCCGGGCTGGCTCGCCATGCAGGCGCAGGCCGCCATTGGCGTCGGCCATCTGATGACCGGCATCGAAGTGCTGAAGAACTATAAATTCGAGGAACTGCGCGGATCGACGCTGATCACCCATGAACCGATCGGCGTCTGCGCCTTCATCACACCCTGGAACTGGCCGATCAACCAGATCGCCTGCAAGGTCGTGCCCGCCATCGCCACCGGCTGCACGATGGTGCTCAAGCCCTCCGAAATCGCGCCCTTCTCGGCGATCCTCTGGGCCGAGGTCATGCATGCGGCCGGCGTGCCGGCCGGCGTCTTCAACCTCGTCAACGGCGATGGCCCCAGCGTCGGCGCCGCGCTCAGCAGTCACCCGCAGGTCGATATGGTCAGTTTCACCGGCAGCACCCGCGCCGGCATCGAAGTGGCCAAGAACGCCGCCCCCACCGTCAAGCGCGTCCACCAGGAACTCGGCGGCAAATCGCCCAACATCATCCTCGATGACGCCGATCTCGAAAAGGCCGTCACCGGCGGCATCAAGACGTTGATGACCAACAGCGGCCAGTCGTGCAACGCGCCGACCCGGATGCTCGTCCCCGCCGCCAAGATGGAGGCCGCCAAGGCGTACGCCCGGGCCGCTGCCGAAGCGACGACGGTCGGCTCGCCCGATGGCAATGCCGCGATCGGCCCGGTGGTCAGCGAAACCCAGTGGAACAAGATCCAGGGGCTGATCAAGGCCGGCATCGACGAAGGCGCGACGCTGGTTGCGGGTGGCCTCGGCCGGCCGGAAGGGCTGGAGACCGGCTATTATGTCAAGCCGACGATCTTTGCCGATGTGAACAACGAGATGACCATCGCGCGTGAGGAAATCTTCGGCCCGGTGCTCGCCATGCTGCCATATGACAGTGAGGAACAGGCAATCGCCATCGGCAACGACACGGTCTATGGCCTTGCCGCCTATATCCAGGGCGATCCGGAACACGCCCGCAAGGTGGCGCGCCAGCTCCGCGCCGGCCAGGTCAACATCAATGGCGCCGCGGGCGACATGATGGCGCCGTTCGGCGGCTACAAGCAATCGGGCAATGGCCGCGAATGGGGCGATTTCGCCTTTCATGATTTCCTCGAGACCAAGGCGATCATCGGCTGGGGCGCCGAAGCGGCGGAATGAATGCCTCCCTCTCCCCTCGCGGGAGAGGGCGAGAGACGGCGTAGCCGGCCCGGGGTGAGGGGGTCGGCGGCGCATGGGAACCCCTCACCCCGCCGCGCTTCGCGCGAGTCGCCCTCTCCCGCAAGGGGAGAGGGGAAGGGAAGCAAGATGACCATCCACACCAAAATCTGTGACCTGCTCGGGGTCGAGCACCCCGTTCTCCTCGCTGGCATGGGCGGGGTTTCCTATGCCGAAGTCTGTGCCGCTGTCAGCGCGGCGGGCGGCTTCGGCTCGCTCGGTATGGCGGGGGTATCCCCACGCGGCATCGCCGACCAGATGGCGCGGGTGAAGGACCTGACCGACAAGCCGTTCGGCGTCGATCTGCTCACCGCCCAGCCCGAATCGCTGACCGCCAGTGTCGATGTCATCATCAAGGGTGGCGCCAAGGCGTTCATCGCCGGCCTCGGTGTGCCGGTCGCCATCGTTACCGAATTGAAACAGGCCGGCGTGATCGTCATGTGCATGGCCGGCAATGTCCGCCATGCCATCAAGGCGGTCGAAGCTGGCTGCGATGTCGTGATCGCGCAGGGGACGGAGGCCGGCGGCCATACCGGATCGGTCGCTTCGGTGGCGCTGTGGCCGCAATGCGTCGATGCGGTGCCGGTGCCGGTGATCGCCGCCGGCGGGCTGTTCGACGGGCGCGGGCTGGCGGCGGCGCTGGCTTTCGGCTGTGCCGGTGTCTGGATGGGCACGCGTTTCATCGCCTCGGTCGAAGCGCACGCCGGCCAGCCCTACAAGGATGCCATCGTCAGGATGAGCGAGAGCGACACCGTGATCAGCAAGGTGTTCACCGGCAAGACGCTGCGCGCCATTGCCAACAAATCCACCCGTGAATTCGAAGGCCAGCAGGCCAAACCTTTCGCCATGCAGGTGATGGAATCGGCGCAGATGAACCGGCTTGGCCCGATTGCCGGCGTGGTCGATGATGTCGATCCCGATTTCCAGTGCCTCGCGGCCGGGCAGGGCGGCGGCGCCATTCGCGATATCCTGCCCGCCGGCGAGATCGTGCGGCGCATCATGGCCGAAGCCGAAGCGACCCTGCAGCAATTGCGGACCTTCTGATGAAGCGGCTGATGCTTCTCATCGCCCTGCTCGGCGCGCCGGCAGCGGCGACCGATGGCCCGGTGTTCATGGGGTTCGGCAGCCATACGCCCGTCGAAGCCGATCTTGTCATCCCCAAGGGCATGGTGCTCCGCCATGTCTATGACGTGACCGCAGCGGCGCCCGGCAAGCGCAACCCGGGCTTTGAAACCGCGGCGCGCTTCATCAACAGCCATGTCGGCAACGGCATGGCGGAACGCGATGTCGCGGTGGCGGTGGTGGTGCACGGCCCGGCGATCGCCGAGCTGACCCGGGCAAATGCCTATGCCGCGCGCAACGCCGGCGCCGTCAATGCCAGCGAGGCAATGGTGACCGAGATGTTGAAAAAGGGTGTGCGCTTCATCGTCTGCGGCCAGGCGGCGAATGCGATGGGCGTGAAAAAGGCCGATCTGTTGCCCGGAGTCGAACTGGCGATTTCGGCGAGCAGCGCCCACGCCGTCCTTCAGGCGCAGGGCTATACGCTCAACCCGTTCTGATCAGCGGGATTGCAGGCTGGGGGCAAGCAGCGCTGCTTCCGACTGGGTCGTGTCGGGGCCTGGCACGCCGGAATCGACATCGCCGCCGGCCGCACGGTGAATGGCCTTGCGGATGCGCGGATAGGTACCGCAGCGGCACAGATTGGTGATCATCGTGTCGATATCGGCATCACTGGGCTGTGGCTTTTCCTTCAACAGCGCGGCAGCAGCCATTATCATGCCCGATTGGCAATAGCCGCATTGCGGCACCTGTTCGGCAATCCAGGCCTGTTGCAACGGGTGGCTGCGATCGTCGCTCAGCCCTTCGATGGTGGTGACCAGAGTGCCCTCGAGGCTGCCGATCGGCAACTGGCATGACCGCGGCGCCTTGCCATCGACATGTACGGTACAGGCGCCGCAAAGCCCGGCGCCGCACCCATATTTGGTGCCGGTCAGGTTGGCAGCATCGCGCAACGCCCAAAGCAAGGGCGTTTCGGGCGACATCTTGAAATGCACGGGATTGCCGTTGACAGTGAATTTGGTCATGGAACCGCCATAGCCGAAGGGGATCGACGATGGAACTGACGACAATCGATTATCGAGTCGATGGCGCGATCGCGCGGGTGACGCTCAACCGCCCGGCCGAACTCAACACGATGAACAAGGCGTTCTGGACCGAGATCATCACGGTTTTCGAAGCGATCGATGTCGATTCGCGCATCCGGGTCGTCATCATCGCGTCGACCGGCAAGCATTTCACCGCCGGGCTCGACCTTGGCTGGGCGGCTTCGGCTGGCGCGAACGTCAACCCCGATCCGGGCCGGGCGCGCGAGGCATTTCGCCGCCACGTCCGCGAAATGCAGGAAAGTTTCTCGATCATCGATCGCTGCCGGGTGCCGGTCATTGCGGTGGTGCAGGGGGGCTGCATCGGCGGCGGTGTCGATCTGGTGACGGCCTGCGACATCCGCATCGCCACCGAAAATGCCTATTTCACCATCCAGGAAGTCAATATCGCCATTGTCGCCGATGTCGGCACCTTGCAGCGCATTCCCTATCTGCTGCCGCAGGGCCTGGTTCGCGAACTCGCCTATACCGGCCGCAAATTCCCTGCGGCCGAGGCGCGCGGCTATGGTTTCGTCAATTGCGTCGAGGAAGACCAGGAAGCCGCGCTCGCCGCCGCCGATATCATGGCGCGGCAGATTGCCGCCAAATCGCCGCTGGTGGTGACCGGCATCAAGCAGGTGCTCAATGTCGGGCGCGACCAGACCATCGAGCAAGGTCTGGAATATGTTGCTGTCTGGAATGCCGGCATGTTGCAGGGCGGCGATGTCGGCGTGGCGGTCAAGGCGCAGATGGCGCGCGAAGTTGCGTTTTTTGATGATTTGCAGGCCTGAAACCCCAAGATAAACCCGGCCGCGACACATCACCCGCTTGCCCCTGGCGCTGCATCGCGTCATAGGAAATCATCATCTGCCGGGGCGTGAGTCCCCGCCTTTTTGTCATGGGGCCATGATGCGCAAAATCCAGCGCCTGCTACTCTCTCTCTTTATCGGCCTCGCGCCGCTGCCGGCACTGGCGCAAGACGCGCCGGCGGCCGCGCCGGTGCCGACGGTGACCACTGCGGCGATGCCATCGGGCATGCCCGACTATGTCAAGCCCGAACCTGGTATCGGCCAGCCGAGCGGTGGCTATCAGTTGCAGATGCCGGTGACGGCGATTGCGCGCGAAGCACAAGTCCTGACCAATGGCGTACTCAACCCGCTGATGACCGCAACGGTAGTTTTCGTGCTCGGCCTGCTGATGTGGACGGTGTTCCGCTATCGTGCTGCGGCCAATCCGGTCGCGTCGAAAACCAGCCACAACACCACGATCGAAGTGATCTGGACGGTGGTGCCGGTGCTGATGCTGGTCTTTATCGCGGTGCCGTCGTTCCGGCTGCTCGCCAACCAATATACGCCGCCCAAGGCCGATATCACCATCAAGGCGACCGGCCACCAATGGTATTGGGAATATGAATATCCCGATCAGGGCGCCTTCAGCTTCGATGCCGTGATGCTGACCAAGGAAGAATCGGAAAAGCGCGGCTCGCCCAATTTGCTCGATACCGACAATCGCGTCGTGCTGCCGGTGGGCACCACCGTTCGCCTGCTGACGACAGCGGCCGATGTCATCCATGCCTGGGCGATGCCCAGCTTCTGGGTCCAGCTTGATGGCGTGCCGGGCCGGGTGAATGAAACATGGTTCAAGGTTGAACGTCCGGGCGTTTATTACGGCCAGTGTTTCCAGCTTTGCGGAACCAAGCATGGTTTTATGCCGATCGCCGTCGAGGTCGTTTCGAAAGAACGCTTCGCCGAATGGGTCGCCGCCAAGCAAAAGGAAAATGGCATCACGCCGCCTGCCGCCGTGACGGCCGCAGTCGCCGCTGCGCCAACTCCTGCTCCCGGTGCGGCGCCTGCCGTCGCAGCGCCCGCCGCCTGATCGAAAGGGACCAACAGATGGCCACCCAAGTACCCCTCACTGCCGCCGCCGATCATGCGCATGACGATCATGCCGATCACAAGCTGGGCTTCGCGCAGCGCTGGCTGTTTTCGACCAACCACAAGGATATCGGGACGCTTTACCTGATCTTCGCAATCATCGCCGGGACGATCGGCGGCGCGATTTCGGGTATCATGCGCCTCGAACTCGCCGCCCCCGGCATTCAGTATCTGACGATTTTCACCCAGGGCAACCTCGATAACAGCTACCATCTCTGGAACGTCTTCATCACGGCCCACGGCCTGATCATGGTGTTTTTCACGGTCATGCCGGCAATGATCGGCGGCTTCGGCAACTGGTTCGTGCCGATCATGATCGGCGCGCCCGATATGGCGTTTCCGCGCATGAACAACGTCTCGTTTTGGTTGCTGGTGCCATCGTTCCTGCTGCTGTGTGGTTCGATGTTTGTTGAAGGTCCGGCTGGCGCCAATGGCGTCGGAACCGGCTGGACGCTTTACGCGCCGCTATCGACGAGCGGGCATCCCGGCCCGGCGGTCGATATGGCGATCCTGTCGCTCCACCTTGCGGGGGCTTCGTCGATTTTGGGGGCGATCAACTTCATCACCACCATTCTCAACATGCGCGCCCCGGGGATGACGCTCCACAAGATGCCATTGTTCGTCTGGTCGGTGCTGGTCACCGCCTTTCTCCTGTTGTTGTCGCTGCCGGTTCTGGCCGGTGCCATCACGATGCTGTTGACCGACCGCAACTTTGGCACGCACTTCTTCACCGCCGATGGTGGTGGCGATCCGCTGCTTTACCAGCATCTGTTCTGGTTCTTCGGGCATCCGGAAGTCTATATTCTGATCTTGCCAGGGTTCGGCATGATCTCGCAAATCATCTCGACCTTTTCGAAGAAGCCTGTGTTCGGCTATCTCGGCATGGCCTATGCAATGGTGGCGATCGGTTTCATTGGCTTCCTCGTGTGGGCCCATCACATGTTCACCTCGGGGCTCGATGTGAACACCAAGATGTACTTCACAGCCGCCACCATGATCATCGCGGTGCCGACCGGCATCAAGATTTTCTCGTGGATCGCGACGATGTGGGGCGGTTCGATCAGCTTCCAAACCCCCATGCTCTGGGCAATCGGCTTCATCTTCATGTTCACCGTGGGCGGCGTCACCGGGGTCATTCTCGCCAATGCCGGGGTCGATACCTATTTCCACAACACCTATTATGTCGTCGCTCACTTCCACTATGTGCTCTCGCTGGGTGCGGTGTTCGCGATCTTTGCCGGTTTCTATTACTGGTTCGGCAAGATGACGGGCAAGCCGTACAATGAATTCCTGGGCAAGCTGCACTTCTGGGTGTTTTTCATCGGCGTTAACGTCATGTTCTTCCCGATGCACTTCCTGGGTGCTGATGGCATGCCGCGCCGCGTTCCCGATTATCCCGATCAATTTACGCTGTATAACAAGATTGCCAGCTATGGTTATGCGATCATGGCGGTCGGTATGCTGATCTTCTTCGTGAACCTGATCGTCAGCTTTGCCAGCAAGAAGCGCGTAGCCGGCAATTACTGGGGCGAAGGCGCCACGACGCTGGAGTGGACGCTGTCCTCGCCGCCGCCGTTCCACCAGTTCGAAACCCTGCCGGTCATCAAGTAAGACCCGGCGAACAGGCTTGCCCCGGCGTGCGACCAGCGCGCCGGGGCAATGCATAGAGTGAAACCGCCCATGAACCGCTCCACTGCCCCTGTTGCCGCTGTGCCCGAGACGGACTTTGCGGATTGGCGTGATTATTTTGCGCTGCTGAAGCCCCGGGTGATGACGCTGGTGGTGTTTACGGCGGCGTGCGCCATGATCGCGGCGCCGGGCAATATCCATCCTTTCCTCGGTTTCACGGCCATCCTGTGCATCGCTGTTGCCGCCGGGGCCGCCGGCGCACTCAATCAATGGTATGAAGCCGACATCGATGCGCTGATGAAGCGCACCGCCAACCGTCCGCTGCCGGCGGGCAAAATGACTCCCTTCGATGCGCTGTCGTTTGCGATTGCGCTATCGGTCGGTTCGGTCACCATTATCGGTTTGGCAGTGAACTGGGTCGCAGCCTTCTGGCTGGCGGTATCGATCCTGTTCTATGTCGTCGTCTACACGGTCTGGCTGAAGCGCCGGACGCCGCAGAACATCGTCATCGGCGGGGCGGCTGGCGCGTTTCCGGTCATCGTCGGCTGGGCGGCGGTGACCGGGGATACCTCGCTGTTGCCCTGGCTGTTGTTTGCCATCATCTTCTTGTGGACCCCGCCGCATTTCTGGGCGCTGGCGCTGTTCATGGAGGCAGATTATTCCAAGGCGGGCGTGCCGATGCTGCCGGTTACCCATGGCCTCGCCCACACGCGCAAGCAGATCCTGGGCTATTCGGCGTTGCTCGTGCCGGTGACGATCGCGCCCGCAGTGATCGGGTTGACCGGCTGGGCCTATGGCGGCACCGCCGTGACGCTGGGCATCATCTTCATGGCAATGGCGATCAAGGTGGCGCGCAGCACCGCAGAATTGGCGAGCGACATGACGGCCGAAAAGCAGCTTTTCAAGTTCAGCCTCCTCTATCTTGCCTGCCTGTTCGGCGCGCTCGTCGCCGACCGTCTGTTGCTGGCATGAGCGCGACCTGGACCCCGGCCGAACGCGCTACGTTCGAAGCGCGCCGCAAATCGCGCAACCTGGCCCTGGGCATCGTGCTCGGTGCGCTCGTGCTGCTGTTCTTCGGCATCACCGTCGTGCGCATGGCGCCGGGCCTTGCCAATGGCAAGCCGCAGATCGGCACCCCCGCCGCGGGGCCGGCGGCAGGGGACAAGACCTGATGACCGATACCACCTTGGCGCGCGCCAAGCGCCGCACCGGCGTGATGGCGGCGTTGTTGGCGATAGGCATGATCGGCCTCGCCTATGCCAGTGTACCGCTCTACCGCTTGTTTTGCCAGGCAACCGGGTTTGGCGGCACGACGGGTCGTGCCGAAGCGGCAGCGCTTCCCGATGCGCAGCGCCTGCAAGCGCTGGGCGGGCGGACAATCAAGATCAGGTTCGATTCGAACGTCTCGCCGGGCATGCCCTGGCAGTTCGTGCCGAAAAACCGCGAGGAAAGCATCAGGATCGGTGAAAAGCGCCTGGCTTTTTATACCGCCACCAATATGGCCGCGACGGCGACCACCGGCCGGGCGGTCTTCAATGTCTCCCCCGATACTGCCGGGCAATATTTCCGCAAGATCGAGTGTTTCTGCTTTACCGAACAGACGCTGGCCGCGGGCGAAAAGGTCGATATGCCGGTGACCTATTTTGTCGATCCGGCGATCCTCGATGATCCCGATGCGCGCAAAATCGATGAAATCACGCTCAGCTACACGTTCTACCCGGTGGACAATCCGGCGCCAAAACGCCTAAGCACATCGGCATCAGTTTCAGCGAATAGGGGCTAAAGGTCATGGCCGCTGGCAAGACCCACGATTATCACATCCTCAACCCGTCGAACCGGCCGATTTTGATGTCGTTCGCGGCGCTCGCGATGGCAGCGGGCGCTATCGGCTGGATGCACAAGGCTGGTTGGGGCGGCGCGGTGTTCTTCGCCGGGCTCGCCGCGGTGAGCGCCATGTTCTTCCTGTGGTGGAAGGATGTTGTCGTCGAAGCCAATCAGGGCGATCACACGCCGGTTGTCCAGTTGCACCATCGCTATGGCATGATCCTGTTCATCGCTTCGGAAGTGATGTTCTTCGTTGCCTGGTTCTGGGCCTATTTCAATGCGGCGCTCTATCCCACGATGCACGAAGGCATCGATGGGAAATGGCCGCCGGCCGGGGTCGAAGTGCTCGATCCGTTCGTTTTTCCGCTGCTCAACACGCTGATCCTGCTGCTTTCGGGCACCACGGTGACCTGGGCGCACCACGCGTTGATCCATGGTGATCGCAAGGGTCTCAAGCAGGGCCTGTGGCTGACCATCGCGCTCGGCCTGATTTTCAGTGGCGTTCAGGCATTCGAATATGAACATGCCGAATTTGCCTTCGCCGGCAATATTTACGGTTCCACTTTCTACATGGCGACCGGGTTCCACGGCTTCCATGTCATTGTGGGGACCATTTTCCTGATGGTCTGCCTTGCTCGTACCTACAAGGGCGACTTCACGCCAACCCAGCATTTCGGTTTCGAAGCAGCGGCCTGGTACTGGCATTTCGTCGACGTGGTCTGGCTGTTCCTGTTCATCGCCATCTATGTCTGGGGCTCGAACTTCGGCGCGGCCGTCGTCCACAACGCTTTTGGATGATCCGGTGACTGGCGTTCCCGAAGCCAATTCGGGGGCGCCTCCGCAGATGACGGTTCCGCCGTCGCAGATGACGGTTCCGCCGTCGGCGATTCCGGTTCCGCCGTCGGCGGTACAGGTCGGGATAACCGGCTGTTGTCCGCGCTGCGGGAAGGCGTCGATCTTTCGCAAGCTGATCATCTTCGTGCCGCGCTGTCCGGCGTGCGGGCTCGACATGAGCCAATTCAATGTCGGTGACGGCGCCGCCAGTTTTCTGATCCTCATCGTCGGCGCCATCGTGACCGGGCTGGCCATGTGGCTCGAGCTGTCGCGCTCGCCACCCTGGTATGTGCATGTCCTGCTCTGGTTGCCTTTGACGTTGATCTTGTCGCTTGGGCTGATGCGCATCGCCAAGGGCTTGTTGCTCGCGCTTGAATATCGCCACAGTGCGCGCGAGGGGCGCCGGAGATGACAGCCACCACACGGCGTTTTCCGCTGTTCCCGACGCTGTTGACCCTGGTAATGCTGGCCGTGCTGATCAGCCTCGGGGTCTGGCAGCTCGAGCGGCGGACCTGGAAGCAGGCGCTGATCGGCAAATTGCAGGCAGCGCAAACCCAGCCCCTGCTCGAACCCGTCGATTTCATGCGCGCCATGCGCAACGAAGCCAGCATCCAGTATCGCCGCGCCGAATTGCCCTGCGCCCCTGGCGATGTGTTGCCCTATGATCTGAAGGGCGGCAGCAGTATCGGCGGCGTGTCGGGCTATCTGGTGCTGGTTTCGTGCCGACCGAACCGCAAGCCGCCCGATATCGTCGCGGTTGCCGGCTGGACAAAGCGCCCCGATGCCGCAGCGATCCCGCTGCATGTCGATACGGTGTTCAAGGGGGTCATCATCGAGCGCCCCTATGGCCGGCTGAAGACGCGCCCGCAGTTCATGCTGATCCCCGATACGGCGGTGCCGCCGTTGCAGGTGTCGCGCATGCCGACGCCCGATGAATTGCCCGACAATCACCTGTCCTATGCCGGGCAATGGTTCGGGCTCGCCATCGTGCTGGCGACGATCTACGGCCTGTGGCTGCGCAAGCGCTGGGCCCGCGAAAAATTTGCCCCTGCGGCTCCCAACCGCTAATCGCAGGCCATCATGCGTTACATCAGCACCCGCGGCGCCGCGCCGATTCTCGATTTCAACGCCGTTACCCTGGCTGGCCTTGCCAGTGACGGCGGGCTTTACGTGCCCGAAAACTGGCCGTGCCTTACCCGAGCCGAGATCGCGGCAATGGCCGGGCTGTCCTATGTCGAAACCGCGGTGCGCGTCTGCCAGCCGTTCGTGGGCAGCGCGCTGACCGAGGCGGAACTTCGCGAACTGCTCACCACCGCCTATGGGCGTTTCGACCATGCTGCCGTGACGCCGCTGGTCCAGCTCGACCAGCGGCACTGGCTGCTCGAACTGTTCCATGGCCCGACGCTGGCCTTCAAGGATGTCGCGATGCAGGCGCTTGGCCTGTTGTTCGAAAGCTTTCTGGGCCGCAGCGGCCGAACCGTGACGATCATCGGTGCCACCTCGGGCGATACCGGGTCGGCCGCGATCAATGCGCTCGCCGGGTGTGACCGCGTCGAAGTGTTCATGCTCCACCCGCGGGGCCGGGTTTCCGATGTTCAACGCCGCCAGATGACGACGGTGCTCGCTCCCAATGTCCACAATATCGCGGTGGAGGGCAATTTCGACGATGCGCAGGCGCTGGTGAAGGCGATGTTCAACGATCCCGATTTCTCGCAGGCGTTCAACCTGTCGGCGGTCAATTCGATCAACTGGGCGCGGCTGATGCTGCAGATCGTCTATTATTTCTACGCCGCAGTACGGCTGGGCGCGCCCGATCGCGCCATCAGCTTTGCGGTGCCGACCGGCAATTTCGGCGATGTCTTTGCCGGCTATGTGGCGCGGCAAATGGGCCTGCCGATCGACCGGCTGATCGTCGCCACCAATTCGAACGATATCCTGCACCGCGCGCTCAGCGCCGGCGATTATTCGGCGGGCACGGTGACACCCACCGAATCACCCTCGATGGACATCCAGGTCAGCAGCAATTTCGAACGCTTGCTGTTCGATCTCGGCGGGCGCGATGGCGCGGCGACGGCGGCGGCGATGCGTGGTTTCGAAACCAGCAAGGCGATGGCGATCCCCGCCGACCAGCGTGCGGCGGCCGCCGCAATTTTCGACAGCGCCCGCGTCGATACCGATACGATGGCAAGAACGATCCGCTGGGCACGCGACAAATGCGGCCAGATCATCGATCCGCACACGGCGATCGGCCTCGCGGCGGCGCGGGCCAGCGCCGGGGATACGCCGGTGGTCACGCTTGCAACGGCACATCCCGCCAAATTCCCCGATGCGGTCGAACGCGCCAGCGGCCTGCGTCCGGTGCTGCCGCAGCGCGCCCAGGGCCTGTTCGACCGCGAGGAACGCTATGCCACCATGGCCGCCGACCTGGCGACGGTGGAGGCCTATATCGCCGCTCGGGCGCAACCCGCCGCATGATGACTCCCGTCATTGCCCATACGCGCCATGGCTTGCGCGTTGCCACCTGCGTGACGCCGGGGGTGGAAACCGTCGCGGTCGCGCTGCATGCCGAAACCGGCGCACGCTTCGAAGTCGCCGAGCACAATGGTCTTGCGCATCTGTTCGAGCATGTGGTCTTCAAGGGCACCGAGACGCGATCGGCAAAGGCGATCGCCGAACAGGTCGAGGATGTCGGCGGCAATCTCAACGCCTGGACGTCGCGTGATACCACGGTTTTCCACGCCCGGCTGCTGGCGCGCGATTTGCCGCTCGGGCTCGCGATCATCGCCGATCTCGTCACCAATCCGCGCTTCGATGCAGATGATCTGGCGCGCGAAAAGGATGTCGTGCTTCAGGAACTCGGTGAAGCGCGTGATACGCCCGACGATATTGTCTTCGATCATCTGCAGGAAGCCGCCTTTCCCGCCCAGGCGCTGGGGCGGTCGATCCTGGGCGCCGAGGAAACGCTGGCACGGATCACCCCCGAGCATCTGCGGCAGTGGCGCGCGGCGCATTATGGCGCGCAGCGGCTGACGCTGGTGGTGACGGGCAAGATCGAGCATGACGTGGTGATGCGGCTGGCCGAGGCGGCGTTCCCGAATGCCGGCGAAGCGGCGATACCGGAACCTGAAAAGGCCATGTTCGCCCCCGGCAGCTTTACCGACCCGCGCAAGTTCGAACAGGCGCAATTGACCAGCGGTTATCCGGCGCCCGGCCATTATGACGATGGCCATGACGCGGCGGCGCTGTTCACCCTGGCGGCGGGTGGCGGCATGTCGTCCCGGCTGTTCCAGGAAGTGCGCGAGGCGCGCGGGCTGGCCTATTCGATCAGCGCGGCGACAACCCCCTATGCCGATGCCGGACTGATGAGCGTGCATGCAGCGACGGCGCGCAAGGACGCCGCGCAGGCGCGTGACCTGATCGACCGGGTGCTTGCCGAAGCAGCGGCGGGGCTGGAGCCGGCGGAACTGGCACGTGCCAAGGCGCAGGCGGTGGCATCGCTGCTGATGGCGCTGGAGGGCCCGCAGGGGCAGGGCGATTATCTGGCGCGGCAACTGCTCGTGCACCGCCGCTGGGTGCCTGCTTCGGAAGTGGTGACCCGCATCGAAGCGGTGACGATCGAGGCCGCGCGCGCGGCGGGCCAGGCGATGCTGGCGCATGCCCCGGCGCGGGCCGAGATCGGCGCGGTGATCAAGACGGTCAGCAAGGCACGGCGCGCGGCATGAGCGGGCTCGATGTGCTCGTCACCGAGGGCTGGGACGATTACGCGCTGCTCGATTCGGGCAATGGTCGCAAGCTGGAACGCTATGGCCCCTACAAGTTCGTGCGGCCCGAAGCGCAAGCGCTGTGGCAGCCGGCGAGCCTGGAATGGAAGCACGACGGCGAATTCACCGGCGGCCGAGACGATGAAGGCGGCGGGCGCTGGGACCTTGAATATCATGTGCCCGAACGCTGGGTGGTCAGCCGCGGCCCGGTGCGTTTTCATGCCACCAACACGCCGTTCCGGCACCTGGGTTTCTTTCCCGACATGGGGGCGCAATGGGACTGGATGCGCGCGCAGACGGCGCCGGGCATGCGCGTGCTCAACATGTTCGGCTATACCGGCGTCGGCAGCCTGATCGCGGCACAAGCCGGCGCGCAGGTGACGCATGTCGATGCCAGCAAGAAGGCGGTTGCGGCGGCGCGCGACAATGCGGCGCTGACCGGGCTTGCCGAAACATCGGTGCGCTGGCTGACCGACGATGCGCTGAAGTTCATGCGGCGCGAAGTGCGGCGCGGCAGCAAATATCATGGCATCCTGCTCGATCCGCCCAAATATGGCCGCGGCCCCGATGGCGAGATCTGGGCGCTGGAGCGCGACCTGCCCGAACTGATGCATCTGGCGCGGCAATTGCTTGCTGATGATGCTGCGTTCCTGGTGCTGACCGTCTATGCGATCCGCATGTCGACGCTGGCGATCCGCGCGCTGATGGACGAAGTCATGGCCGGCGCGGGCGGCAGCATCGAAGCGGGCGACATGGCGATCCGTGAGGAGGCGCGCGGGCTGTTGCTGCCGACGGCGATTTATTCGCGCTGGCGGGGGTGACGTCCCTCCCTCCCCCTTGCGGGGAGGGAGTTTGGTCAGCGCTTTTCCCCGTCCTTCGGCGTCAGCCCATAGGCGGCGACCAGCGCCCAGACATGGTCGGGCACCATTGCCTTCATCCGCGCGGGTTCCTCGCGGCGCAGGTGGATGATGGTTTCGACCGCCTTCATTTCGACCCGGGTCCGGCCGAACTCCAGCCCTTTGGGGCCAATGATCGGCATCAACCACCCCACGATTGGCCGCACCCATTTCGGCATGCGGCGCAGCGGCAGGCCGCCGGCAGCGCGTTCGGTATTGGCGAGGAATCCCTTCACCGGGCCGGCGCGCTTGCTGCCGTCGGGCTTGCCATTGTCGTCCGGGGCTTCCGTTTTCAGCTCATCACCGAGCAGGTCGACAAGTTCCTGGCCGCGATCGTTGCGGATGATCAGCCATTGTTCGCCGGTGCCGCCCATGTAACCGACGGTGATGTCGGCGAGTGTGTTGGTGTAATCGACGCAGGTCCGGCAGGTCAGCGGGAAGAAATCCGGGCGCAGATCGGATAGCGGCAGCATCAGGAAGGGAATCGCCTTGACCCGGCCATCGCTGAACCGCAACTCGACATGATAATCGGCGCGGAATTCGAGATAGGTGATGGTGTCGGGCGCATCGCTGAGCAGCGCCAGAAACTCGTGGAAATTCTCGGTCGTCGTATTGTCCGAACAGGGCGTGCCGATGACGTAGAGCCGGTCGAAGCCCAGTTTCGCCTCCAGCGCGCGCAGGGCATGGACCTGGCAGGGGATGCCGATGATGGCGACGCGCTTGTGCCCGGCGGCGCGCGCCGGTTCGAGCAGCGCCAGCAACGGCGCATAGCCCATGCGCATGCCGCGCACCTGGGCCATGCCTTCGGCACGGGTGACGATGACCGGCATGGGTTTCCACTTGTCGTCAGGGTCTGGCGCCATGGTCAGCACGGCATCGACGGCACCGGATTCGAGCAGTTTTTCGCCGATGCGGCTGGTAATGCCGGTCCATTGCGCGCCGGGGATCGGGGCCTTGAGCGAGGCGCGCAGCATCGATTTATAGGGCCCGAAAAAGCGTTCGTCGGGGCGCAGCGGATCGCGCGTGCGGCCGTGCACCCGGGCTTCCATCGCCGGATAATCGGGCTTGATGAACTGGCAGGCGGTGCCGCAATCCTGTGGGGTCGCCGTGCGCGAGATGCCGCAATCGGTGCACAGGTTGCGCGGCACGGCGGGGGCGAGCGGCGGGGCGGTGACGGCGGGGTCGCGGGCTTGGGTCATGTACCCTTCGTAGCGGCTTTGATCACATTTTCAACGGTGCGCCATAGCCGGTAAGTTCGAGATAGCCGCGCCCCCCCGGTACCGTGACGGCACCTTCCCAATACAGCGGCCCGCCGCCGCGCCGGCTGTCGAGTTCCTGATCGGGGAACAGCGGCGTGACCGGCAGCACGAGGCGGCGCCCGGGCAGGGTAACGGTGACGATGGGCGCCACAGGCCAGCGTGTGCCGGTGCGCGGGGATCGCCAGGGGCGGCCGGCCGCGAAGGTGACGTCGCCGGGCTTGAGCGTCGTGAGCACCCCCGTCCGGTCGCGCCACGACCCGCCGGCCCAGACCGGCTGGCCGCGCGCATCGCGAACGCGGAACAGTGTCAGCGCGCCGCCATCGTTCATGTTGAGGCCGAGCCAGTCCCAGCCGACGGCGCGGGAATTGAGCAAGGTCGATGACCATTCGCGGTCGAGCCAGGCGGTGCCGGTGACCGGCGTGCGGCGCCGGCCTTCGCCCAGCGTGCCGGTGACGGCGAGATGGGGAAGGCTGTAATAATGGCTCGCTTCGCGGGGGTCGGGGCCTTTCTGGCTGTAACCACCCCTGCCTTGCAGGATGGCAGCCTGGGTGGGGGTGAGCAACAGATCGAGCGCAAAGCCTTCGCCCTGCACCCGTGCCGTGAAGCGGCCATCGCTGCGGCGGCGCAGCGACCAGTCATCGAGTACCAGCGCGGTATCGCCTGTCGCCGCTGTCGCCAAGCCGAAGCCGGCGCGGGCGATGCGCTGGTCATGCAGCAAGCGTCCGCGTGCCGGATCGGAAAGCGCGGCATGGGCGAAGATCACCTGCTTTGCCGCAAAGGCGCTGGGGTTGCGCTGGTCGACCGGCGGCCGGGTACGGAAAAAGGTGACCTGGAAACCGCGCCGGCCACCATCGGGAAGGCTGAGCCAGCCGGTGACATACCACCATTCGGTGCGGAAATCGGGGTGGGCACCATGGTCGCGGGGCAGGACGACCGGCACGTCGGGGCGAACCGGAGCGTATTCGGGCAACAGCGGCGCCGCCGCGGTGAGCAGGAGCAGCAGGGGGAGAAGGCGGCGCATCACCAATCCTCGCGCACGGCGCGCACCGCATCGCCCGACAGGGCGCGGCGCCCGGCGAGCAGCGCGGTGCCGGCGGCCGCCGCGACCAGCGCGGTCAGCAGGGCAGCGAACAGCCCCCAGGGCAACCGCGTGTCCATCGTCCAGTGAAAGCTTTGCGGGTTGACGACGTGGATCAGCACCTGGCTCATCACCACGCCGAGCGCCAGCCCGGCAACGCCGCCGACGAGACCGAGCAGCGCGCCTTCGGCGGCCAGCATCGCGCCGATCTGGCGGCGGCTGACGCCGATGTGGCGCAACATGCCGAATTCGCGCGTGCGCGCCAGCGTTTGTGCCGAAAAGGTCGCGGCGACCCCCACCAGCCCGATGATGATGGCAATCGCTTCGAGCGCATAGGTGATGGCAAAGCTGCGATCGAAGATGCTTAGCGCCATCGCGCGCAACTGGCGTGGTTGCCCGAACAGCGCCTGCCCCGCCAGCCCGGGTGGCAGGGCGCGGCGCAGCGCGGGGATCAGGCGGTCGACGCTGGTGCCGGGCCGGGCATCGATGGCGGCCTCGCTCTTGCCGGCATCGCCGGTCAGGCGGACATAATCCTGGTCGGCGATGGCGATGGCGCCGAATTGCCGGGCATAATCACGCCAGACGCCGGCGACGAACACCGGCTGCGCCCGCCCCCCGATCGGCAGTACCAGCCGCGTGCCGGGGCGGGCATCGTAAAGCCAGACCATCGCTTCGGACACCCAGACCGGGGTCGCCCCCGCCGGCACAGGGACCGAGGGGCCGACCAGCAGCAGGCGGCGGCCAGGGGCGGCAGGGTCGATCGGTTGTGCGGTCAACTGGACTGCGGGGCGATCGGCGGCCAGCCGCAGCGGCACCTGGCGGACAAAGGATATGCTGGCGATGCCCGGCGTCGCCGCCAGCCTGGCTTGCGCGGCCGGATCGAGACCGCCGCCTTCGGCGCCTTCCAGATGGAGGTAGATGTCCGATGGCAGGATGGCGACCAGCCAATCATCGACCGAGCCGCGAAAACTGGCGACCATGACCGCCATCGCGATCATCAGGCTGGTCGACGCGACGATGCCGCACAGCGCCACGGCGGCCTGTTGCGGGGCACCCCACAAGCGTTTCAGCGCCAGGTCGATGGCCGGCGGCAGGCCGGTCAGCCGGTGCAGCGGTCCGAGCAACAGCCGCACCAGCGCCGGCATGATCGCGACGCCGCCCGCCAGCAACAGCGCCATCGCCGCATAGCCGAGCAGCGGCAACCCCGCGACCGGGGGGGCGAGGGCCGCCAATCCCCCGGCAGCGAGCAGGGCCAGCCCCGGCCACAGCAGCGCGGCGCGGCGCGGATCGCCCAGATCGCCGCTCGTCTTCAACGCCACGGCGGGTGCAGCGGCGGCGGCAACGCGCGCGGGCACAAGGCTGCTGACCATCGCGACGATGATGCCGATGCCGGCAAAGACCGCGGCCGGGCCGGAGGCAAAGGCCAGATGCGGGGTCGCGGCGCCGAAATAGCCGCCACCAAGATCGCCGCCGAGCCGGGTCACGGCAAGATCGGCAAGCGCCTGGCCAAGCGCAATGCCGAGCAGCGAACCGACCAGCCCCAGGGCCGCGCCTTCGACCAGTATCTGCACCAGCAGCGCCCGGCGCGGCAGGCCGAGCACGCGCAGCAGCGCAAATTGCGGCCCGCGCCGCGCCACCGACAGCGATTGTGCCGAATAAACCAGGAAACCACCGGTCAGCAGCGCCACCATCGCCAGCATTTCAAGGTTGACGCGATAGGCGCGCGACAGGCTGTCGGTGCGCCGGGCATCGGCCTGCGGGGTGGCAAGCAGCGCATCGGCGGGCAGGCGCGCGGCGATGGCGCGCTGCACCGCCGCCGGGTCGGCCCCGGCGCCGAGCCGGATGTCGAGACGCTGCAACCGGCCCAACTGGCCAAATCGCCATTGCGCCGCGGCGATATCGATGACCGCGATGGCCTGATCATCGCCAGCCCCGGGCAGCACGCCGGCGATGGTGAAGGGGTGCGAACGCCCGGCCGCGACAAGGGTGACGCTTTGCCCGGTGCGGCGGCCCAGTGATGCCAGCGCGGCGCGTGACAGCAGCACCGAATCCTCTCCCCCCGGACGGCCGATCAGGCTGGGGGTGACGGCGGCGGCGCGCAGCGGGTCGAGCCCGATCAGCGTCACGCGGCCGCGCCCGGGGCCGGTGACATCCGGGGCGACATGCGCGGCGCGGGCGGGCAGTTCGACGACCGGGCTGATGCCTGCAACACCGGGGATGCGGGCGAGGCGCGGGTAAAGCCCTTCGGCAAAGCCCGCGGGGGTGGCGGCGCGCACCTGCAGGTCGGCGGCGCCATTGACGCTGCTCAGCGCCCGGTCGAAGCTGGCAAGCGCACTGGCGTTGACGAGATGGACGGCAAAGCCCAGCGCGACGCCGATGGCGATCGCGAGCGCGGCGGTGACAACGCGCCCGGGATGCGCGCGCCATTCACCGAGCAGCATCCAGCGTGCCGCCGTGACCGGCACTCCGGCGGTCATGCGGCGCGCGGAACCAGCCCGGCGGCGGTCAGCACCAGCACGCGATCGGCAATGGCGGCGGCGCGATCGCTGTGGGTGACGATGACGGCGGCAGCGCCGGAGGCGCGCGCTTCGGCCAGCAACAGCGCGAGGATGCGATCGGCGGTTTCGGGATCGAGATTGCCGGTCGGTTCATCGGCGAGGATCAGCGCCGGGCGGTGGACCAGCGCGCGGGCGATGGCGATGCGTTGCAATTCGCCCCCCGATACCTGCGCCGGATAGTCGCCGCCGCGCCCGGGCAGCCCGACCTTGGCGAGCATCGCTTCGGCAGCGATCAGCGCATCACCAGCGTGGCTGTGCGCCAGCACCAGCGGCAGCGCGATGTTCTGCGCCAGCGTAAGGTGCGGCAGGATGTGAAAAGCCTGGAAAACGAACCCGAGCCGATCACGCCGCAACCGGGTCGCGGCATCGTCGTCAAGGCCCGCCAGGGCGTGGCCGGCGATGGCTATGCTGCCGGCATCGGGGCGATCGAGCCCGGCGATCAGGTTGAGCAGGGTCGATTTGCCGATACCCGATTCGCCCATGATGGCGATGATTTCACCCGGCGCGACCGCAAGATCGAGCCCGGCGAACAGCAACCGGCCACCAGGTACGGCCTTGGCAAGCCCGGAGACGGTCAAAGCGGGTGGAAGGGGAGCCGGCATCGCCGCCCTTCTAGCCGAGGTGGCGGCGATGCGCAGTGCTTTATCCGGGATGTGGCACCATGCCATCACCCCGGAACGTCAAGATCAGCAGCGATCGTCGGCGCGATCGATGGCGCGGCCGGCCACGGCGCCGACACCGCCGCCGAGCACGGTGCCGAGCAGGCGGTCACCGCGGCCCGCGACGCTGTTGCCGATCAGGCCGCCGGCGATGGCGCCGACGATCGTGCCGCTGGAGCCGTTGCCGCGGCAGCGATTGCCATAGCCGCGCTGGTAACTGGTATCGGCGTAATAGCCGCGCTGCGCCGGATAGGCATTGCCGGCGTAGTAGCCGCGTGGCTGGCCATAGCCGCCGCCATAGGCCTGCTGGCGGTAATCGCCGCCATAAGCATAGCCGCGCTGGTCGTAGCGCTGGTCGTAGCGCTGGGCATAGCGACGATCGTCGCGGCGGTCATGGCCGTGCCGGCGATGGTCGTCCTGATAACCGCGGCGGTCGTCACGGCGGTCGTCGCGATCATGCGCGCTCGCAGCGACCGGGGAAAGGGCCAGTGCAAGCGTTGCCGCCAGCGCGGTGAAGGTGATGCTCGTGCGTGCCATGACATGCTCCTTTCGTCGACCGGGGAAGGCGACGAACACAGCATGCAACAGCGGCGCTGTGGCGAGGCTGAACGAGCCTGTCAGCAATTGTTCATCTGTGGCAGGAGGGAAAGCTATCCGAAGGAGCGCCATGACAACCCAGGATCTTGCCCCCCGCCGCGGCCTGGCCGCCGCCGAGATTGCCCGGCGCATCGATGCCGCGCTGGCAGAGGCGACGCTGGCCGAAAAAGTCGGCATGATGTCGGGGCAGGGGTTCTTTGCCGCCTATCGGGCCGACGGCGGCTTGTGGGGTGCCCGGCCATACCGCGCCGGGGGCGGCATCGAGCGGCTGGGTGTGCCCGTGTTCCACTTCACCGATGGTCCGCGCGGCGTCGCGCGCGGGCAATCGACGTGCTTTCCCTGCACCATGGCGCGCGGCGCCAGCTTCGATACCGATCTCGAGCGGCGCATCGGCGAGGCGATGGGCATCGAGATCCGCGCGCAGGGCTGCAACCTCAACGGCGCCGTCTGCATCAACCTGCTGCGCCACCCGGCCTGGGGGCGGGCGCAGGAGACCTATGGCGAGGATCCTGTCCACCTCGGCGCCATGGGGGCGGCGCTGGCGCGGGGCATCCAGGCGCATAATGTGGCGGCAACGGTGAAGCATCTGGCGCTCAATTCGATGGAGAATGCGCGCTTCTTTGTCGATGTGCGCATCGACGATCGCGCCCTTCACGAGGTCTATCTGCCGCATTTCAAGACGGTCATCGACGCCGGGGTGATGACGGTGATGAGCGCCTATAACCGCCTGAACGGCGAATATTGCGGGCAACATCGCCATCTGCTCACCGATATATTGCGCGGCGAATGGGGTTTCGACGGCTTTGTCCATTCGGATTGGGTGAAGGGTGTCTATCAGATCTATGGCGCGGCGGCGGGGCTCGATGTCGAAAATCCCGAGCCGTTGGTGTGGGGCGACAAGCTGATCGCCGCGGTCGAGGCGGGAACGGTGGCTCCCGAGGTGATCGACACGGCCTGCCGGCGCATCCTGGGCGTGCTCTACCGCATCGAAAGCGCGCAGGATCCGCTGCCCGAATACCCCATGACGCTCGTTGCCGGCCCGGCGCACACCGCGCTGGCGCAGGAAGCGGCGGAGAAATCGGCGGTGCTGCTGCGCAATAATGGCGTGCTGCCGCTGCGGCGCGGCCAGACGCTGGCGGTATTGGGGCGGCTGGCGAACCTTGAAAACACCGGAGACAATGGCTCGAGCCGGGTGCGGCCGCCCTGGCTGGTGATGCCGCGGGTGGGGCTGGAGGCAGCGCTGGGGGCCGAAAACATCGTCACGGGGGCCGAAGATGACCTGGATGGTGCCCGCGAGGCGGCAGCGAGTGCCGATGCCGTGCTGGTTGTCGCGGGCTATACCGCGCGTGAGGAAGGCGAGTTCATCCCGGGTGACATCGCGCTGGGGCAGGCCGGCGGTGCCGGGGCGGGGCGCGCGGCGATCGGTGGCGACCGTCTCGACCTTGGGTTACCGGCCGACCAGTTGGCGTTGATCGACGTGGCGGTGGCCAGCGGCAAGCCGGTGATCGTGGTGATCGTTGCGGGTTCGGCGGTGCTGGTGGAGGGTTGGCACGACCGCGTGGCGGCGATCCTGCAGACTTTCTACAACGGCATGGCGGGCGGCACGGCGCTGGCGCGGCTGTTGCTGGGCGATGTGTCACCCGCCGGGCGGCTGCCGTTCACGGTTGCGGTCGCTGCCGATGACTATCCGGCGTTCGATCGCGATGCGGCGGCGGTCACCTACGATCATTGGCACGGCTATGCGAAGCTGGCGCGCGATGGCGTCGCGGCGCGATATGCGTTCGGTCATGGCTTGTCGTACAGCCGCTTCGAGGTGCGCGTGCTGGCGCTGCGGCGGGTCGGCGAGGTGATTTCGGGCACGGTAGCGGTGCACAATGCCGGTGCCTGTGCCGCCGATCATGTAGTGCTGTTGTGGGCGGAAGCGCCTGGCGCGGTGCCGGATGTGTGGCGGCGCAAGCTGGTGGCGTTCCAGCGGGTAAGCCTGGCGGCGGGAGAAACGCGAATCGTGGAATTGTCGGCACCGGTGCAGGCGCTGCGCTGGCGCGATCCGGTGACCAAACAGTGGCGGCTGGAGCCCGGCATGTGGCGCTTTGTGGTGGCGCAGACGGCGGAGGCCGAGGCGGCGCAGCTGGTGGAATTGGGGTTGTAGGGTCACTCCCTCCCCGCAAGGGGGAGGGAGTCGATACCTCAGCGCTGCGACGCCTTCGCCCCGGCGACAAGCCTTGCCAGCAACGGCGGCAGGCCGGGGTAGCTCGCGCCATGATAAGCCGAGCCGGCCGGGAAGGCGGCTGCGAGCCGGCGGTGCGCTTCGCCGAGCGCATGATAGGGCACGCCGGGCAACAGGTGATGCAGCGCGTGGTAGCGCAGCCCCACCGGCGCCCACAGTGCCGGCAGCAGCGCCGGTGGCGGCACGTTGACGCTGTCGAGATATTGTTCGGTGACCGTCAGCACGCGGCCGTCATTGGCCCAGAGATGCGCCACGAGCGTGCGGACCTGGTTGAGCAGGGTCGATGCCGACATGATGCCGATGACGGTCAGGAACGCCTGCCACGGGATGATCCCGGTTGCGACACCGGCAATCACTGCCATCGCCCACAGGCTGGCAGCGGCTTCCCAGCGGTTCCAATAGGTGCGGAAGTCGCCTTCGGGGGCGCGGCGGCGGAAGGCCGGATTGATGCTGAGCGCCGAATACCGTTCGATCAGCGCGCGGCGCAGCGGCGGGATGACGAGCGACAGCGGTGCCAGCACGCCATAGCGCAGCAGCAATGCCAGCGGCGCCAGCACGGCGACGACGACGAACAAGGCCAGCGTGGCGGGTGGCATCAGCGCCAGCGGCAGATATTCGGGGTCTTCGGCAGTGCCATAGCGGGTGCGCGCATGGTGCAGGCTGTGGACGCCTTCGTACATGAACGACGGCACCAGCAGCGGCACGCCGACGAACAGGTTCCAGCCGGTGTGGAACCCCGGCACGGCGCTTTGCTTCATATGGGTCAGTTCGTGGATGAAGCTGCCGGCGCGATACAGCGCCAGGATGGCGATGGTGACCGCGCCAGCGAACAGCCAGCCGGGCGGCGTGATGACGGCCAGCGCGGTCGCGGCATAGCCGATGGCCGCCGACAGGCCGAAATCGGCCCAGTAAATGCGCGGATCATGGCTGTTGAGGTCGCGCGTCAGCGTCGCGGCGGTGCGCAGCAGCGCGCCTTCACTGGCGCCATCGCTGGTCATCGGCACATCATCGTCGGCCGCAACGGCGGCAACGGGGGGGTCCATGAGGCTCATGATGCCCCTATAGGGACGAATTGCGGCAACGACGCGGCACGCGATGACGCGGGTCAGGCGCGCAGGCGGGTGCGGAACCAGTCGATGGTGCGTTCAAGCCCGGTTTCAAGGCTTATGCGGGGCTGCCAGCCGAGCAAAGTGTGCGCCAAAGTAATGTCCGGACAGCGTTGCCGGGGGTCGTCGGTCGGCAGTGGCGCGCTAATCAGGGCCGAATCGGAGCCGGTCAGCGCGAGAATCCGGCGCGCCAGGTCGGCCATGCTGGTTTCCTGCGGGTTGCCGAGATTGACCGGGCCGGTCACGGCGCGCGGGCTGTCGAGCAGCGCCAGCAGCCCGGTGACAAGATCATCGACATAGCAGAAGCTGCGGGTCTGGCGGCCATCGCCATAGATCAGCAGCGGTTGCCCAAGCAGTGCCGCGACGATGAAGTTGCTGACCACCCGGCCATCGTCGATCGCCATGCGCGGGCCGTAGCAGTTGAAGATGCGCGCGATGACGCTGGCGGTGCCGTGCTGGCGGGCGAAGGCGTCGCACAAGGTTTCGGCGCAGCGCTTGCCTTCGTCATAGCAGGCGCGCGGGCCGATCGGGTTGACGCGGCCGTGATAGCTTTCGGGCTGGGGGTGGATTTCGGGGTCGCCATAGACTTCGCTCGTCGACGCCTGGAGCAGCCGCGCCCCCGACCTTGTGGCGAGTTCGAGCATGGCGAGCGTGCCGAGCACCGCCGTCCGCGTCGTCCGTACCGGATCGGCCTGATAATGCCGCGGCGAGGCCGGGCAGGCGAGGTTGGCGATGGCATCATGGCGCCCCGGCGGCGGCAGCGTGACATCGCCGGGCACCAGCCGGAAGCGCGGATGATCGGCAAAACCGGCAATATTATCGGCATGCCCGGTGGAAAAATCATCGAGGCAGGTGACGCTGTCACCCCGCGCCAACAGCGCTTCGCACAGGTGCGAGCCGACAAAGCCGGCGCCGCCGGTGACGAGGACGCGCAACGCCATCAGGGAAAGGCCATGTAAACCCACACCGGCCGGAACAGCGGCGTGCCATCGGCGGCCAGCGGCGTAACGGCATCGAGCACCATCGCCGAATGTTGCGGCGCGATGACCGTGGGGGCGAATGCCGGCGCGGCGCTGGTGACAAGCTGGCGGCTGTTGCCAAAGGGCGGGCCTGCACCATCGACCGCAACCGCCGCGCCAAAGCCGGCCATGCCGAGCCGGGCCCAGTTGATCTGGAGCAAGGCAAAGGGGACGAGTTCGTCGCTGGCATGGGCAAAGCCATATAGCCGCGCCGCCGGGGTGATTGTCGGCAGATCGAGCCAGGCGGCGGGTACATTCGGCATGCCGCCCACATCGCCCGGGCCGGCGAACATCGCCACCCGGTCGAATTCGCGCAGCTTGGCGAGGTATCCGGCGTGGCCCGCCCCTTGTGAGTGCCCGGCGATGGTGATCAGCGACCAGTCGGGGGCGCCGGCGCGCCGATAACGGCCCCAGCCTTCGGCAGGGAAAGTGGCGTTGAGGTAGGTCAGCAGCGCGGTCAGTCGCCCGTCGATCGAATTGGCAGCATCGACGCTGACAGCCGGGCTGGCATCGACGCCGGTGATGATCTCGCGCCGGGTTTCGCCGGCGCAGGTTGCGCTGGCACCGGCCCCGCAGAGCGAATCCACGGCATTGTCATTGGGGTAGTTGAGCCCGATGGCATGATAGCCGCGCGCGGCGCCGGTGCGCAGGATCAGGCGATAGAAGCGCGGCTGGCCGCCGGTGCCGGGCAGCATGACGAACAATTTGCCCCGCGCGGTTGCCGCCGGATCGGGGGTGATGACGACATGCGCGGCAAAGTTGGTGGTGATGCCGGTGCCGGCGGTGGCGGGAAGGATATCGCGTTCGACCGTCGCGGCGGGCGTGGGAGTCGGCGTGGGAGTCGGCGTGGGAGTCGGCGTCGGGGTCGGCGTCTGGGTCGGCGTCGGGGTCGGTGCCGGGGTCGGTGTCACCACTGCGGTCGGGGCGGGTGATGACCCGCCACAGGCGGCAAGACCCAGCGCCGCCAGCAGCATCATCGCCGTTCGCATCGCGTCCCCCCGGGGCCATCATGGCAGCAGCAGGCTGCCATCGCCATAGGAATAGAAGCGATAATCCTGCGCGATGGCATGGGCATAGGCCGCCTGCATCGTGTCGAGGCCCATCAGCGCGCTGACCAGCATGAACAGGGTCGATTTGGGCAGATGGAAATTGGTGATCAGCCCGTCGATCGCGCCGAAGCGATAGCCCGGGGTGATGAAGATCGCGGTGTCGCCGGTGAAGGGTGTGATGATGCCGTTCGTCACCGCCGATTCGAGCAGCCGCAGTGACGTGGTGCCGACCGCGATGACCCGGCCGCCGGCGGCGCGCGCGGCGTTGAGCCGGGCAGCGGTGGCGGCATCGATGCTGCCCCATTCGGCGTGCATCTTGTGATCGGCGGTGTCGTCGGCCTTGACCGGCAGGAAGGTGCCGGCGCCGACGTGGAGCGTGACGGTTTCGCGGGTGACCCCGGCGGCGGCGAGCGCGGCCCAGAGTTCGGGGGTGAAGTGCAACCCGGCGGTGGGGGCGGCGACGGCGCCGTCCTTGGTGGCGTGCAGCGTCTGGTAATCGCTGGCATCGCGGTCATCGGTGGCGCGCTTGCTGGCGATATAGGGCGGCAGCGGCATGGCGCCGGCGGCGGCCATTGCGGTTTCGAGGGCGCCATCGGCCGAAAATCGCCAGAGGACGGCGCCTTCATCGCCTTTTTCCAACACTTCGCCCGACAGGCCGGCACCGAAATCGACGCTGCTGCCGGGCTTGAGGCGGCGGGCGTTCTTGACGAAGCTCCACCAGATGTCGGCGGCTTCGCGCTTGTGCAGCGTCACGCCGATACGCGCGTTCCCGGCCGTGCCGTGGAGCTGCGCCGGGATGACGCGGGTATCGTTGACCACCAGCACGTCGCCCGGGCGCAGTCGGCTCGGCAGGTCGCGCATGCTGAAATTACCGAGCGCAGACCCGCGCACTTCAAGCATCCGGGCGCTGTCACGCGGGGATACCGGGCGCAGCGCGATACGTTCGGGGGGGAGGTCGAAATCGAAATCGGCGACAAGCATGGGTTTCTCGGGTTGGGGTGGGGACGGAGCTATGCCGAGAACGGCGGGCACGCAACTCCTTCCCCGCAGCCGTAGGCGACGCCTTCGCGTCAACGGGGAGGGAGGTGATTCAGCCCTCGGTCCCCGTGATCGCCTTGGGCGCCCCGGGGGCCAGCCCCAGCGCCGAGCCATCGAGCCCCAGTTCGCGCAGCAGATTGTCGATCATCGGCGCCTGGGTGCGATAGCGCAGCGCGGCATTCATCGCGGCATCGGCGAGATTTCCGTCGCTCGAACCACCGGCCGCACCGCCGCCGCTGCCGCCGCCCAGCCCTTCGACCTGAACGATCCTGATGCTGTCGATCGCTTCCATCGGCTTGGCCGATTCGCGGATGATCGCCGGCAACGCCTGCAACAGCGCGATCTTGGTCTGCATCGATACCTGGTCCGACGACAGGATGTTGGCGGCTTCGTTGAGCGCGGTCTGCCCGGCGGCATCGACTTCGAAACGGGCGCGCACGCCTTCGGCGGTCAGCTTGGCGGCCTTGGCCTCGCCTTCGGCGGTAACGCGCAGCGCTTCGGCACGGTCGGTCGCCGCCTGTTTTTCGGCGCCGGCCGCCACGGTGATGCCGATGGCGGCGCGTTCTGCCTCCTTGCTCGCTTCGATGAGTTCGATGCGCTTGCTGCGTTCGGCGACTTCGGTTTCGCGCGCCGTTACCACCTGTTCCTCGGCGGCAACCGCATCGGCGCGGGCGCGGTCGGCTTCGGCCTTGGCCTGGCTTTCCTCGCGCGATTTGTTCTGGACGGCGATCTGGCTTTCCTGCCGGGCGATGGCGACCGCCTGTTCCTGGGCGATGCGGGCCTGCGACACGCTGCGATCGGCTTCGATCTGGGCGCTGTCGACGATCTGGCGGGCATTGATCCTGGCCTGTTCGGCCTCGCGCGATTGTTCGGCCTGGATGCGGGCGATATCGGCAACCTGGGCGGCGCGGCGGTTTTCGAGTTCGCGTTCCTGTTCGATCCGGGCGAATTCGGTTTCGCGCTGCAGATCGAGCCGGGTGCGTTCGGCCTCGAGATTTTTCGTTTCGATCTGGACGCGGGTATCCTGTTCGATGTCGTTGCGGGTTTTCTTGCGCAGTTCGATCTGTTCGGTCAGCTTGGTCAGGCCTTCGGCGTCAAAGGCGTTGTTGGCGTTGAAATGTTCGATGCTGGTCTGGTCGAGCCCGGTCAGCGACACGCTTTCGAGTTCCAGCCCGTTCATCGCCAGATCGAGCGACGACACCTGCTGGACCTTCTGGACGAAATCGCTGCGCTGCTCGTGCAACTGGCTCATCGTCATGCCGGCAGCGACCGAGCGCAGCGCATCGACGAACTTGCCTTCGATCAGCTCCTTCAGGGCTTCGGGCTGCATGGTGCGCTGGCCGAGCGTCTGGGCGGCGATGGCGATGCTGTTGGCGTCGGGCTTTACCCGCACATAGAATTCCGCCTTCACGTCGATGCGCATGCGGTCGCTGGTGATCAGCGCATCGGTGTTGCGCCGCTCGACCGGCAGTCGGACGGTGTTGAGGTTGACCGGCATGGTTTCATGCAGGATCGGCAGCACCAGCGCGCCGCCGTTGATGACGACCTTTTCACCGCCAAAGCCGGTGCGCACGAAACCGGTTTCCTTCGATGCGCGGCGGTAGAGCCGGGCGACGATCAGGCCGATGATCAGCAGCGCGACCAGCGCCGCGACGCTGATGCCGCCGATGGCGATCAGGCTGCTGCCGCTGTCGCTTGCGGGAACCAGGTCATTCATGTGGTGGGCCTCATCTGCGAGAAAATATCGGGGGGAATTTCGACGGCTTCGAAAATGTCGCCGTGGCGGGCGGTGAGCAGCAGCAGCGCCGCCTCGGTCAGGCTGGCGTCGTCGACGGGTTCGACCATGACATAATGCGCCAGGCCGTGCTGGTCCTCGACCCGCGCCCGCGCCGGATGGCCGCGCCGCGCGGTTCCGATGACGATGCGGGCGCGGCGGCCGAGCAGCGTGTCGATGGCGACCGCGGTGGTTTCGTCGCGCGGCAACACCCGCGCCAGCCCGGCGCCGAGCCAGCGGGTGAGCGGCGCGGCAAGCGCGGTGGCAGCGGGAACGGCGCCGAACCAGGGCAGCAGCCTGGCCGTCAAGGCCAGCACCGCGCCTTGCAGCACCAGCCCGGCGAGGCCGAAAACGCTGAGGAAAACGACGAGCAGCATCAGCAGCGGCAGGCGGCCGACATTGAGCCAATCGAGCCCGCCGCCCAGTTCGCCGGTATCCGTATCGAGTTCGATGGCGCTGCTGCCGAGCCCGATGGCTTCGACAACGCCAAGCAGAAGCATGAGCAGCAGCGCGACGGTGAAAGGTGCGGTGCCGGACTGCACCAGAAATGCGATCATCTACCTCTGTTTTCTGTTACCGGAGGCCAATGTAACGCGCCCGGTTATTGGCGGCAACCGAAACCGGAACTTTCAGCCGGTACCCGTCGAACCGAAGCCTCCACTGCCGCGCGCGGTGTCATCGAGGCTGGCGACTTCGACCAGGTCGGCCTGCGGCGCCGCAGCGATGACGGCTTGCGCAATGCGATCGCCGCGCGCGATGGCAAAGGGCGCGGCGCCATGGTTGATCAGGATGATGGCGACTTCGCCGCGATAATCACTGTCGACCGTGCCGGGGCTGTTGAGCACGGTCATGCCATGCTTGGCCGCCAGCCCCGAACGCGGGCGGACCTGGAGTTCGAAACCTTCGGGCACCGCAACGGCAAAGCCGGTCGGCACGATCGCGACGGCGCCGGGCGCGATGGCCAGGTCGGCGGCGGCGCGCAGGTCGAAACCGGCGGCGCCGGCGCTGGCATAGGCCGGCAGCGGCAGGTCGTCATTGCCGGGCAGGCGCTTGAAGGCGATGATCATTGCGTGTCTCCTCGTGCCGCGCTCTTTCCCTGCCGCTGCGGCTGTGTAAAGCGCGCAAGGCTGTAACCGGGGCGGCCGATGACCGATTTTTCAGACGATGAACTCGATCGCTATGCGCGCCATCTGGTGCTGCCCGACATTGGCGGGCGCGGCCAGGCGGCGCTGAAGCGCGCCCGGGTTGCGGTTATCGGCGCTGGTGGTCTGGGTAGCCCGGGCCTGCTGTATCTCGCGGCGGCGGGCGTCGGGCAGATCACGGTGATCGACGACGATACCGTGGCGATCAGCAATCTCCAGCGCCAGATCCTGTTCACGACGGCCGATGCCGGGCGCGCCAAGGCGGCGGTGGCGGTCGATCGGCTCGGCAGGCTCAACCCGCATGTGGTGGTGACGCCGGTGGCGGTGCGGCTCGATGCCGGCAATGCGCGGGCGCTGCTGGCGGGGCATGACGTCATTGCCGATGGCTGCGACAGTTTCGCGACGCGGCTGGCGGTGGCTGACGCGGCACAGGCGCTGGCGGTGCCGCTGGTTTCGGGGGCGGTGGGGCCGTTCGATGGCCAGGTCGCGACCTTCAAGGGCTATGCGCCGGGATTGCCCTGCTATCGCTGCCTGGTCGGCAATGCCCATGATCGCGAGGCGCGCAGTTGTGCCGAAGCCGGCGTGCTCGGCGCGCTGACCGGGGTGATCGGGTCGCTGATGGCGCTGGAGGTCCTGCGCGAGCTTGCCGGGTTCGGGGAGAGCCTGGCGGGGCGCTTGCTGTTGTATGATGCGCTTGGCGCGCGGATGCGGACGGTGCGGCTGGCGAAGGACCCGGGGTGTGCCGGGTGTGGGGGGACGCATTAATCCTGTTCGTCACACCCGCGAAGGCGGGTGCCCATCGCCATAATGTCGTTGCATGTCGTGGAACGAGGGCGATGGGCCCCCGCCTGCGCGGGGGTGACGGGGGTTTTGGGCAGCGTTTTCACCCGTTTCGACGTGACAACACATACCCACGCCCACCCGTCCTTGTAACCGCCTCGATTGCCCCCTATTTGCCGCCGTCGTGGCCCGATCCCCCTCCCGCAAATCGACCCCTGCCGGCGGCATTGCCGGCTTTTTCGCGTTCCTGGTCAAGGCCGGGGTCATTCTGGGTGTGTCGGGGGTGCTGGCGCTGGCGGTTGCCGTTGCCATCACCTATTCGTCGCTGCCCGATTTCGATGCGATGATGCGGTCGCCCAATGGCCAGTCGGTCGAGATCAAGGCCAGCGACGGCGCCGTGCTCGCCTCGCTGGGGCCAAGCTATGGCGAATGGCTGCCCTATGCGCGCATCCCCAAGACGATGACCGGGGCGATGATCGCGGTCGAGGATCGGCGTTTCTACAGCCATCCGGGCATCGACCCGATCGGCATCGTCCGGTCGGCGGTGGTCAATTTCAAGGCCGGGCGCAGCGTGCAGGGGGCATCGACCATTACCCAGCAGCTGGCGCGCAACGTCTTCCTCACCTCCACCAAGACCTTCGGTCGCAAGGGCCGCGAGATCGTGCTGGCGCTGGCGCTCGAGCGCAAGTTCACCAAGGAAGCGCTGCTCGAACTCTATCTCAACCGCGTCTATTTCGGCGGTGGCGCCTATGGCATCGATGCGGCGTCGCGCAAGTTTTTCGGCCATACGGCCACCACCTTGTCGCTTGAAGAAGGCGCGATCATCGCCGGGCTGGTCAAGGCGCCGTCGCGCTACGCCCCGTCCGCCGATGCCGATGCCGCACGCCGACGCGCCGCGACGGTCATCACCACGATGGTCGATTCAGGCGCGATCACATCTGGCGAGGCGGCCAGCGCCGACATGAGCATCGTCCGCTTCGCGCCGCAGGAGCGCAAGGCCAGCGTGCGCTATTTCACCGACTGGGTGCTCGCCGAGGTCGAAAACCTGACCGATGAAGCCGCCGAGCCGTTGCAGGTGACGACAACGCTCGATTCGGCCGGGCAACGCGCCGCCGAAGCCGCGATCATCGGCGAAACACCCGGCGGCGCCCAGGGCGCGCTGGTCGCGCTGGCGCGCGACGGCGCTGTCAAGGCGATGGTCGGCGGGCGCGACTATGTGAAATCGAACTACAACCGTGCCGTTGCGGCGCGGCGCCAGCCCGGATCGGCCTTCAAATTCTTCGTCTATGCCGCCGCGATCGAAGACGGGGTCGAACCCGACGACATCATGGAAGACCGGCCGGTGAAGTTCGGCAACTGGTCGCCGCGGAACAACAATGGCCGTTTCGTCGGGCCGGTGAGCGTGCGCCAGGCCTTTGCCCAATCGATCAACACGGTGGCGGCCGAACTCGCGGCGCGGGTCGGCTATGATACGGTTGCCGACATGGCGCGGCGCTTCGGCATCACCACCCCCATCGACCGGCGCCCGGCGATGGCGCTGGGCACTTCCGACGTGACGCTGTTCGAAATGACCCAGGCCTTTGCCATTGTCGCCAATGGCGGGGTGGAAGCGCGCCCCTATGCCATCACCCGGATCACCGCCGGGTCGGGCCAGGTGCTGTATGAACGCGAACCCGAGACTCCGCGGGTCGTGGTGGCGCCGTTCGTGGCCGCCAAGATGACCGAATTGATGCAGGCTGCTGTCGAAACCGGCACCGGGCGCGCGGCGCAGATCGGTCGGCCGCTGGCGGGCAAGACCGGCACGACGAGCAGCAACAAGGATGGCTGGTTCCTGGGCTTCACCAACGAACTGACCACCGGCGTCTGGATGGGCCGCGACGATGCCCGCGCCGTGCCGGGGCTGGCGGGCGGGCGCGCCCCGGCGCGGGCCTTTGCCGCCTATATGGCGCGCGCCGTCGGCGGCACGCCGCCCGAGCCTTTGGTCACCAGTATCGATACCGGCGAGATGATCATCGAGCCCGATGAACAGGTCTATGGCATCGACAGCCGCAACCCGGCGGACATGGAACTCGGCGCCGATGGCCAGGACCTGGTGCCGGGCAATGTCCAGTCACCCCGGCCCGATGCGGTGCGGCCCGATGGCGGCCCGCAGCTTGACCAGGAATGGCTCGACCGCACCCTCAACGACGGGCAGCAACAGCGGCAGAAGCCCCAGCAGCCCTATTGAGGGCGAACCAACGCCCGCCGCCTCATCACGCGCGTGTGGCGCGTTCATCGACCGTCAGGGTGAAGACATCGGGCCGGGCGTAATGGCCGGTGGCATCGAGATCGAAGCGGGCGCGGATGATCTCGGCGCGGTCGATCTCGGCGGTCAACAGCCCTTCCGCGCCATACAGCGGCCCGGCAAGGACATCGCCATAGGGTGAGATGATGCAACTGCCGCCGCGGATCATCGCCTGGTCCTCGGCGCGGTCGCGCAGGGTGATCGGCGCCCCCTGCGCTTCGGTTGCCGGTGGCTGGTACTGGCAGGCAGTGACGAGGAAGCAGCGGCTTTCGCAGGCGATGTGGCGCATGCTGGCGTGCCAGATGTCGCGTTCATCGACCGTCGGCGCGCACCAGATGTCGATGCCCTTGGCGTACATGGCAGTGCGCAACAATGGCATGTAGTTTTCCCAGCAGATCGCCGAGCCGACCTTGCCGGCGGCGGTATCCATGACGGTCAGCGTCGAGCCATCGCCCTGGCCCCAGACCAGCCGTTCGGCCGCGGTCGGCATCAGCTTGCGGTGGCGGCCGATGAACGTGCCGGTGGCATCGATGAACAGCGCGACGCAATACAGCGTGGCGCCGGCGCGTTCGATGGCGCCGACCACAAGCGAGGTGCCGCAATCGCGGGCAAGGTCGCACAGCGCCGCGACTTCGGGGCCATCGAGGGTGATCGCCTGTTCCCAATAGCGCCGGAACGCCTCGCGCCCGGGCGCGGTGCGATAGCCAAGCCGCACGCCGAAATCGCTGCCCTTGGGATAGCCGCCGAGCACGGCTTCGGGCAGCACGAGCAGGTCGAGCCGGGCGGCGGCGATGGCATCGCGGTACGACAGGATCGTGGCGAGGGTTGCAGCGGTGCCGGCCGGGTCGGCCCCCAGTTGCAGCGCGCCGAGGCGGGCGAGATCAGCCATGGTCGATCGTCTCCTTCAGCCGGGCGAGCGCCCAGCGCGCCGCATCGGCAACCGCCGGGTCGGCATCGGCCTGCAATGGCGCCAGCGCGCCAGCCAGCGCCGGGTTGCCCGAATTGCCTGCGGCGATCGCGGCGTTGCGGACCAGCCGGTCCCGGCCGATGCGCTTGATGGGGGAACCTGAAAACACCTGCCGAAAGCCGGCATCGTCGAGCGCCAGCAGATCGGCGAGCGCGGGCGCCACGAGTTCGGCGCGCGGCTGGAAGGCGAGATCGCGCGCGGTCTGCGCAAAGCGGTTCCACGGGCAGACGGCGAGGCAATCGTCGCAGCCATAGATGCGGTTGCCGATGGCGGCGCGGAATTCGGGCGGGATCGGGCCCTTGTGCTCGATGGTGAGGTAGGAAATGCAGCGCCGCGCATCGAGTTGATAGGGGGCGGGGAAGGCGTTCGTCGGGCAGGCGTGCTGGCAGCGGCTGCACGAACCGCAGCGATCGGGGTGCGGCGCGTCGGGCGCCAGATCGAGCGTCGTGTAGAGCGCGCCGAGGAACAGCCACGAGCCGTGCGTGCGCGAGACGACATTGGTGTGCTTGCCCTGCCAGCCGAGCCCGGCGGCTTCGGCGAGCGCCTTTTCCATCACCGGCGCCGTATCGACAAAGACCTTCAATTCGCTGCCGGGCGCTGTGGCGACGAGCCAGCGGGCGAGCGCTTTCAGGCGCTTCTTGATGATGTCGTGATAGTCGCTGCCCAGGGCATAGACCGAGATGACGCCGGTATCGGGGTGGCCGGCGTGGCGCAACGGATCGAGCCCGGCGGCGTAATTGGTGCCGAGCATGACGACGCTGCGCACCTCGGGCCACAGGCCTTTGGCTGTGGCGCGGCGATCGGCGGTTTCGGCCATCCACAGCATGTCGCCATGGCGGCCGGCGGCAAGCCACGCGCGCAGCCGGTCCCCGGCGAGGGGGGCAGCGGTGGCGGCGGCGAAGCCGATGCTGGCAAAGCCGAGGCGCGTGGCTTCGGCGATGAGGGCGGGGCGCAAGCCCCTCCCTCCCCCCTGCGGGGAGGGCGACTCGGCGCCAGCCGAGCGGGGTGGGGGTTCACAAGTTTCGTCGCCCGCGACCCCCACC
>JBBRVH010000006.1:0-57451 GCA_038246995.1 Sphingomonadales bacterium | reverse complement strand
GGGAGGGGTCACCCCGCCATCACCGTGGCCGTCGCATAATCCGCCTTGCCATTGGGCGCGCGCGGCACCTTGGCGACGATGACGATCTTCTTGGGTGTCTTGTAGCCCGCCAGTTGTTGCCGGACATGGGCGCGCAGGACATCGACATCGACGGGGCCGTGCGCCTCCACCACCGCGGTCACCGCCTGGCCCCATTTGTCGTCGGCGACGCCGAACACCAGCGCGTCGTCGATGGCGGGGTGAGTTTTCAGCGCTTCCTCGACTTCTTCGGGAAAGACTTTTTCGCCGGCGGTGTTGATGCACTGGCTGCCACGGCCGAGCAGGGTGAAGCTGCCATCGGCCTCCACGATCGCAAAATCGCCGGGCATCGAATAGCGCACGCCATCGATCGTGACGAAGGTGGCGGCGGATTTGACCGGATCGCGCCAGTAACCGAGCGGGATCATGCCGCGCCGTGCCACTTTGCCCATGATGCCCGAGCCGGGGACAACGGGCTGCATGTCCTCTCCCAGGACCAGCGTGTTGCCATCGGCGACGAATTTCGTCGGGGCGCCGGCATTGGCGCTGGTTTGTGCCGACATGCCCAGCGCCAGCCCTTCGGATGAGCCGAGCGCATCGGCGACCAGCATCGCGGGCGCATGGCGGAGCAGGCCAGCCTTGGTTTCGGGGGACCACATCGTGCCGCTGGAGATCATCACCGCCAGCGTCGCGATGCTGCCATGCCCGGCATCAAGCGCGCGCAGCAGTGGCCGGCCAAAGGCATCGCCGACGATGACGGCATAGTCGCAGGCCAGCCGGGCGCAGGTTTCGACCGCCAGTTCGGGCTCGAAAGCGTCACCCGGCACCGTCACCACCGTGCCGCCGCGCGCCAGCGTGCTGATCGCGATGATCATGCCGGTGCCGTGCATCAGCGGCGGCAGCACCAGGCTGCGGTTGCGGCCGCGCCCCGCGGCGATGTTGGCGAGATGGTCGGCAAGGCTGTCGGGCGGGTCGCCACCGGGGTTGGCCGAGGCCCGCATATTGCCCCAGAGCGCGCCCTGTTCCCACATCACGCCCTTGGGCATGCCGGTGGTGCCGCCGGTATAGATGAACAGCATGTCGCCGGCGTCATGGTCTTGCGGCGGCAGCGCTGTGCCGCTGGCGGCCACCGCATCGAAATCCCGGGCGAAATCGGCCGTCTCGCCGCCGACCTGGAGGTAGAGCCTGGTGTCGAGCCGGTGGCGGATGCTCGCGACAAGGGCTGCGAATTCGGCATCATAGACCAGCACGGCGGCGGCGCTGTTGTCGAGGATGTAGAAGAGTTCCTCGCCGGTGTAGCGATAGTTGACGTTGACATGCACCAGCCGCGCCTTGAACCCGGCGACGGTGGTTTCGAGATAGGCCGGCGAATTGCGCATCAGGTGCGCGATGCGATCCCCCGGCACGGCACCGGCGGCGTGGGCGGCGGCGGCAATAGCGTCGGTGCGCGCGTCGAAATCGCGCCAGGAGGTGACCGCGTCGCCATGAATGGTGGCCGGCAGATCGGGGTCGATCGCCGTGCCGATGGCTGAAAAAATCGCGCCGAAGCTGATGCCGTTGGTCATTTTGTCACTCCCCGCGTGCAATCTAGGGGGTGACGGCGCCAGACTCCATCCCGCGCAAATGATTAGCGCAGCGCCCCTCTCCCTCGAGGGGAGAGGCGACTCGCGCGTCAGCGCGGCGGGTGAGGGTGGTTTGCATGTGGCCACATGAGTATCACCCTCACCCGGGCCGCGCTGCGCGCGTCTCTCGCCTCTCCCCTCGAGGGAGAGGGTTACGCGGCTTTGCCCGGGTCGAGCATCCGGTGCAGGTGCACGACGACATATTTCATCGTCGCATCATCGACCGTGCGCTGGGCATTGGAGCGCCAGGCTTCCTCGGCCGTCGCATAATCGGGGTAGATGCCGACGACGTGCAGGGCATCGGGTTCGCAGAAATCGAGGGTTTGCGGATCGCTGACGCGGCCGCCGAAGACGAGGTGAAGCTTGCTCATGCCGCGCGGCGTAGCCCTTTGGGCGGCGGAATTCTATGCATATTCGGCGGCAAGGCGCTTCATCATGTCACCGAACCAGGTTTCGAACGCGGCGCCGTCCCAGGCGCGGTGGTCGCCGGCTTTGTAGGCGGCGCCATTGCGGATGTAGAATTCGGCGTTGACGCGGTTGGCCAGGCGGTTGTTACCGGTGCGAATGACCTTGGCGGGGGAGCCGACGACGATCGAATTGGGCGGAATTTCCATGAAGTCGCGCACATAGGCGTGCTGTCCGATGATCGATCCGGCGCCTACGACAGCACCGTTGAAGATGGTGGCGTTGACCCCGACGAGAACATGATCGCCGATCGTGCAGCCGTGCAGCGTCGCATGATGGGTGATCGAACAATAGGCCCCCACCGTCACCGGCTTGCCGGGATCGGTGTGGATCATCACGAAATCCTGAATATTGGCGCCCGGGCCGATGGCGACATGCGCGACTTCGGAGCGCACGACGGCGTTGCACCATACCGACGCGTCCTCGGCGACGCTGACATGGCCGTAAAGTTGCGCGCTTGGGTGGACGAAGGCGCTGTCGGCGACGCTGATCCGGCTGGTCAACGCGCTGCGGCCGATTTGCTGTTGGCCGATTTGAGGAAGGTCACCAGCGCGTCGAAGCCGTTCTTCTGCACATAGGCGTTGAAATCCGCCTCCTGCGTCAACGACAGGTTGATGCCCGAAACGGTCAGGTTGTTGACCATGTAGCGGGTGCCGGCCTTCTTGATCTGCCAGACGGCATCAACCGGTTGCGCGCCTGGCCGGGTAACGCGGGTGAAGACATCGGTATAGGGCCCGCGGCCGACGCTGCGGATAGTCTTCACGCTGGCGTCGGAATAATCGTACAGCCGGTCAGCATAGGCGTTGAGCACGAATTCGGGCAACGCGGCCTGATAGGCGGTGTATTGCGCCGGCGAAATCGTCGCGCGGTGGCGGCGGATCAGGCGGTTGCCGATGTCTTCCAGCGCCACATTCTGTTGCAACATGGTGCGAAACTTGTTGCGGCTGGCGGTCTTGGACAGCGATTTGTCACGCAAGATTGCAAAGGCATCATTGGCAAGCGCTTGCACGAAGGGGGGAGCGGCGGCGTCGCCGGCGTTGGCGGCGCTGGGCGCGGCGACCTGTGCGGCGGCACTGACGGGGGCAAGCAGCAGCGTCGGGGCGGCGATGAACAGCGCTGCCGACAGGGCCAGCGGGGCAAGACGGGGGGAAATCATGCGAAAAAAGGCTCCTGGAACGCGGGTTGATACCCGGTGTAGTGCGGTTCAGGGCCTGAACAAGAGGTGAAAACCGGCGGCCCCGGCGCGATTTCAGCGGCGGGTGGCAGCGCTCAGTTCGTCGGCAGCGCGGCGAGCGGCGGCTCGGGCAGCATCACCAAGCTTGCTGCCGGCATCGCCGAGCACCCGGCGTTCGGCATCGGTCGACGGAAAGGCGGCGCCAAGCGCTGCCCCGGCGACCAGGCCGATGAGGATCGACACGACCGGGTTGCCGGCTTCGGCTTCGGCTTCGACAGGCGCTTCGACCAGCCGGCGCGGGCGGGCCACCGGCGGCGCTTCGCCTTCAGGCTTTTCGGCAACGCCGAAGCCATCGTCATAATCGGTGTAATCGCCGAGATCGTCACCCAGATCGACCCGGGCGTTCGACAGGCGGCGGCGGGCGACCAGCGCCAGGCCGACGGCAACCGCAGCGGCACCGAGCGCCAGCGGATGGGCGCGGGCAGCGTCGCGGGCGGACACGGCAAGCTTGCCGCTGCTCGCGGTAACGCGTTCGAGGCTCTCGGCGAGGATGCGGCTCGGGCTCATCCGGTCCTGAATTTCATCGATTGTGGCGGTGATGCGCTGGCGTGCTACGCCGGCAGGCAGGGCGTTTTCCGATGCCATTTCAATCTCCCTTCGCCGCGCTGACGAGCGCTGCTTCGTTGCTGTTTGCTTCGGTGGGCGATGCGTCGCCGGCAGGTTGCTCTGTCTGCAGTCGCTTCAGCCCGACATACAATGCCAGCCCGCCCAATATGGTGGCAATCGTCCCGGCAATCAATGCAGCCGCCACGACCCCGACAAGGTTGGAAAGCCAGATCAGCAGGCCGGTGAGCAGAAAAATCGATGCCAGGCCAAAGAGCATGACGCCGATGACGATCAGGGCGATGCTGCCGGCGGCCTGGCGCAGCCTGGTGAGGACATCACCCCACAATATGCGGACTTCGGCACGCACCAAAGCCACGGAATCATCGACCAGCCGCAGCCACAATTCGGGCAGCGACGGTCGTGGCTTGATACCGTCGCTGCCCATCAGCGGCTGGCCTTGATCAGCCGGGTAACCAGAAATGCCGCGGCAAACGCCACGCCGCCGGCAAGGCCGGGCGATTCGCGCACCAGCGCCCGGCCATCGTCGAGCAATTCGTCGATCGGCTTGTCGCGCAATTTGGTCTGCAGATCGCCGATGATGCCGGCGGCCTGCCAGGCCAGATCGGCAACCGGCGCGGCGATGGCGCTGCCGCCGCCCATGCTGTCGACCTTGGCGGCGATTTCATTGGCAAAGGCCACCAGCCCGTCGAAGCCCTTGACCAGTTCGGCCTTGCCGTCTTCAGCAAGGTCGAGCAGCCGCATCTGGGCAACCGCCATCAATCCGGTGCCCGATGCCGGGCCGGCGCCGGCCATGGGGGGCGCATCGCCGGCGATCGCGGCGTCGAAATCATCGCCGGCGATCGCGGCGTCGAAATCATCGCCGGCGATCGCGGCGTCGAAATCATCGACGCCGTCGTTGGCGGCGTGGTGCGATGGCTGGGTCATGCGCGTCGCTCTCTTTCCTGTCGTCGAACCTTGGGCAGGAAACCCGTCGCCCCTGCCAAAGTTCCCCAAAGTTTCATCGCCAAACTGCTGACACCCCGCGTGGACATGTTGCGGTGCGACGGCTCTGCCGATAGATGGCCTCAGCGCCGGGCAAGCGCAACCGCTTTGGTTTTGCCCGCTACGGATTCTTGGGGTGTGCGCCGCCCCTTGCTGCAAAGGCTTGCCCCATGACCGCCATCATCGACATCCACGCCCGCGAAATCCTCGACAGCCGCGGCAACCCCACCGTCGAAGTCGATGTCGTGCTCGAAGATGGCGCCACCGGCCGCGCCGCGGTGCCGTCGGGCGCCTCCACTGGCGCGCACGAGGCGGTGGAACTGCGCGATGGCGACATGGCACGCTATCTCGGCAAGGGCGTTCGCAAGGCGGTCGCAGCGGTGAACGGCGAAATCCACGACGCGCTGTCGGGCATGGATGCCGAAGAACAGGGCGAGATCGACGCCGCGATGATCGAGCTCGACGGCACCGCCAACAAGGCACGCCTTGGCGCCAATGCCATCCTGGGGGTCAGCCTTGCCGTCGCCAAGGCGGCGGCCGAAGCGCGCGGCCTGTCGTTGCACCGCTATGTCGGCGGCGTTTCGGCGAATTTGTTGCCGGTGCCGATGATGAACATCATCAACGGCGGCGCGCATGCCGACAACCCCATCGATTTTCAGGAATTCATGGTGATGCCGGTCGGCGCCGGCTCGCTGGCCGAAGCCGTGCGCTGGGGGGCGGAGATTTTCCACACCCTGAAGGCCGAATTGAAGGCCGGTGGCCATAATACCGCCGTGGGTGACGAAGGCGGTTTTGCCCCGAACCTGGGCGGCACCCGCGCCGCGCTCGATTTCGTCATGGCTGCGATCGCCAAGGCGGGCTTCAAGGCGGGTGAGGATGTGTTCCTGGCGCTCGATGCCGCCGCCACCGAATTCTTCCACGATGGCCATTATGTGCTGGCCGGCGAAAACACGACGCTGACGCCGGAAGGCATGGCGGACTATTATGTCGCGCTCGCCCGTGACTACCCGATCCTCAGCATCGAAGACGGCATGGCCGAGGACGACATGGCCGGCTGGAAGCTGCTCACCGACAAGCTGGGTGGTAGCTGCCAGTTGGTCGGCGACGACCTGTTCGTCACCAATCCGGCGCGGCTGGGGCAGGGGATCAAGGACGGGCTGGCCAATGCCCTGCTCGTCAAGGTCAACCAGATCGGCACGCTGACCGAAACGCTGGCGGCGGTCGACATGGCGCACCGTGCTTCGTACCGCACGGTGATGTCGCACCGGTCGGGCGAAACCGAGGATGCAACGATCGCCGATCTCGCGGTGGCGTGCGGTTGTGGACAGATCAAGACCGGATCGTTGGCGCGGTCGGACCGGTTGGCCAAGTACAACCAGTTGATCCGCATCGAGGAGGAACTGGGCGCGCAGGCGCGCTATGCCGGGCGCAGCGTGCTGCGGGGGTAGATTTTCGTCCCCTCGCGGCACAGGTCGGATTCTTGGAGCGCGCCGGCTGTGAGGCATTCCCCCACCCGCTTGCCCTTTGACCCGCGCCGCAGCGAGGCGGGCGGCGACCGCTTCGATCCACCGCGATTTAAGTGCGTTTCATCAATGCCGATAGGGAAATACCCCCAAATGGGGATGCCGCCGTCGTTAACCCCGCGCTAGGGGTTGGTGGCACGAGGAGGGGTGACATGAACCGACGTACGCAGATGGCGGGGGTAAGGCTGGGTTTAACCTATGCAGCCGCCATCGTGCTGCTCGGTTTGCTTGTCGCCATGCTGAACGACCCCGGAGCGGGGGGCGTGCGGCCAAAATCCGGCCTGCCCGGCATTGTCGGCAAGCGCGTGCAGACGACCGGCCGGGCGGTCTTCGACCCGGTCGATGCGGCACGGTTCGGTTTTACCGAGGCGCCCGCCCAAACGGGTCCGGGGCCGTACGTCCCGGCGGCACCGGACCCGAAGGGAAAATAAGAAAACCGTCACCCTCCCCGCTGACGCGAAGGCGTCGCCTAACGGCTGTGGGGCGCGAGAGACGCGCGCAGCCCGGTACGTGGGGGCTGCATCGTTGGTGACAACAGGCGCAACCCCCACCCCGCTCGCTTCGCGAGTCGCCCTCCCCGCAGGGGGGAGGGAGTTGCCGTTCACCTCTAGTCACCGTATCGATTCCCCGGTGCGTGCCCTGCTTTTCCTGTTCCTGCTCTGGCTGTTGCCCGGCCCGGCGTTCGCGGCGCGGTTGACCGGCCTGTCGGTGGCGCCGGGGGTGGTGACGGTTATCGGCGATGGTCCGCCGGCGGTGGCGCACCAGTTCGCGCTGGCGGCGCCCTACCGGCTGGTCATCGATCTGCCCGCCGTGGTGCCGGCGGCGATTTCGGCGCCGGGGGCTGGCCGTGTTTCGGCAGTGCGCGCCGCGATGTTCGCGCCCGGCATCGCGCGGCTGGTCATCGACCTGTCGGCGCCGCTCGAGATCGTTTCGGCGCGCAGCAGCGCCAACGGGTTGACCATCCTGTTGCGCCGGGTACCGGCCGCCACCTTTGCCGCGATGGTCGGGCGCGGGCGCAAGCCGCTGCCCGTCGCGCCCGGCGGCGCGTTGCCGCCACCGGCGATCGCACCGCTGCGCCAGGCGGATTTTTCGCTGCCGCCCGACTTGTCGGGCGGGCGGATCGCGCCATCGCCGCCGCAGCCGCCAACACCGGTGCAGCCGCCGGCTGCCGACGCAGGCCCGCCCGTACCGGCCGCCGAAGCGCTGCCTCCGCCCGAGCCTCCGAAGCGCAGGGCGCCAGGCATCCGGCCGCGATCGGGGGGCAAGCCGCTCGTGGTCATCGATGCCGGGCATGGCGGCAAGGATGTCGGCGCGATCAGCGTGCTCGGCGGCTATGAAAAGGACGTGACGCTGGCGATCGCGCGGTTGACGGCGCGGCGGCTCGAACGTTCCGGCCGGGTGCGGGTGCAACTGACCCGCGACGATGATCGCTTCATTCCGCTGGGCGGCCGGGTCGCCATCGCGCGGCGGGCGCGCGCCGACCTGTTCATTTCGATCCATGCCGATTCGGCCCCCAATGCCGAAGCCCGCGGCGCCAGCGTCTATACCTTGTCGGCGGTGGCGTCGGATGCGGTCGCGGCACGGTTGGCGGCGCGCGAAAACAAGGCGGACATCATCGGCGGCGTGAACCTGGGGGTCGAAGCGCCCGAAGTCGGCGACATCATGATCGACCTGTCGCGCCGCGCCACCGGCAATGTGTCGGTGCAATTCGCCGATGTGTTGCAGGACAGCCTGTCGGAACGGATCAGGTTTCGCGGCGAATTCCACCATTTCGCCGGCTTTCTGGTGTTGAAGGCCCCCGACGTGCCCTCGGTGCTGCTCGAAACCGGCTATGTCACCAACCGCGACGATGCCGAGGTGCTGTTTTCGGGCCAGGGCCGCCAGAAACTCGCCGACGGGATCGCGCGCGCCATCGAGCGCCATCTGCTCGGGGATTGAAATGCTTTCCCTGTCGCGCGGCAACCGCTATCGCCGAACCAATAGTTTGGAGTTTCGATGCGGCGCTGGGTGATCTGGATTTTGGCGGGTGCCGTGGGCGTTGCGATCGCGGCCGGCATCATGCTGTATTCGGCGATGCAGGGCCTGCCTTCGGAAAGCGAACTGGCGCAGTTTTCGCCGGCGCTGCCCTCGACGGTGCGCGATATCGATGGCGAGATATTGACCAGCTTCACCCGCGAAAAGCGCATCTACCTGACCTACAGGGAAATCCCGCCGCGGCTGGTGCAGGCCTATATTTCGGCGGAGGACAAGACCTTCTTCGAACATGGCGGGCTCGATTATCTCGGTATCGTCAATGCGATGGTGACCAATTTCGAAGGTTTCTTCACCGGCCGCCGCCCGGTCGGTGCCTCGACGATCACCCAGCAGGTGGCGAAAAGCCTTGTCGGCAATGAAGTCAGCTACACCCGCAAGCTGCGCGAGGCGATTTTGGCGCGGCGGCTCGAAAAAATACTGTCGAAACAGCAGATCCTCGAACTGTACCTCAACCAGATCTTCCTCGGCCGCAACGCCTATGGGGTCGAAGCGGCGGCGCAGGCCTATTTCGGCAAGACCACGAGCCAGCTCGACCTGGCGCAAATGGCCTATCTCGCCATCCTGCCCAAGGCGCCGAGCACCTATAGCCCGGTGACGCGCAATGCCCGGGCGGTGGCGCGGCGCGATTATGTGCTCGGGCAGATGTTCGCCAATGGCCAGATCAGCGCTGCGGAACGCGCCGAGGCGTCGGCGCAGCCGTTGGTCGCCGTGCCCAATCGTTCGATCGCCCGGCCGCGATCATCGGATTATTTCGTCGAGGATGTGCGCCGCACGCTGATCGCCAAATTCGGCGAAACCGAGCGTGATGGCCGCAACAGCGTTTATGGTGGCGGGCTGTGGATCCGCACCTCGGTGAACCCCAAATATCAGGTCGCGGCCGAACAGGCGATGCGCGACGGCTTGCTGCGCTATGAAGCCGGCAAGCCGTGGCGCGGGCCGGCAGCGCGGATCGAACCGGGCGAGGGCTGGCAGGCGCGCTTGCAGGCAGTGTCGATCCCGCTCGGCTACGACACCTGGGAAAAGGCCGTCGTGCTGTCCAAGACGGGCAATAATTCGGAACTGGGTTTTGCCGATGGCCGCACCGGCATCCTGCCCGGCAGTTCGGCGCTGCGGCCGTTGCAGGGCACGGCGCAGACGGCGGGGCAGGCGCTGCGGCCGGGCGATGTCATCCCCGTCACCCGCGCCGGCAACCTGTATGCGCTGCGCCAGGCGCCCGAAATTTCGGGCGGCATGGTGGTGCAGGATGTCCACAGCGGCCGGGTGCTGGCGCTGGTCGGCGGCTTCGATGCGCGGGCGCAAAGCTTCAACCGGGCAACACAGGCCAAGCGCCAGCCGGGTTCGACCTTCAAGCCGATCGTCTATGCCACTGCGATGGACAATGGCTTCACGCCCTCCTCGATCGTGGTCGATGCGCCCTATTGCGTTTACCAGACGCGCTCGCTCGGCCAGAAATGCTTCAGGAATTTCGGTAACATGCGCGGTGCCGGGGCGCAGACGCTGCGCTGGGGCCTTGAACAATCGCGCAACCTGATGACGGTGCGCATCGCCTTCAACACCGGCATGGACAAGGTGGTGGCGCAGGCCAAGGCGCTCGGCATCGGCGATTATCCGCCCTATCTCGCCTATGCGCTCGGCGCCGGCGAGACGACGGTGCTGAAGCTCACCAACGCCTATGCGCAGATCTTCAACGCCGGGCGCCAGGTTCAGCCCTCGTTGATCGACATGGTGCAGGACCGGACAGGCAAGGTCATCTGGCGGCGCGACAATCGCACCTGCCCGGGGTGCGAAACCCCCGATTGGAACGGCGAACCGATGCCGCGCCCCGGCGGCGCCCCCAGGCAGGTCATGGACGCCCGGACGGCGTATCAGATCGTCCATCTGATGGAAGGCGTCATCACCCGCGGCACCGGCATGAATTTGGCGTCGATGAACCGCCCGCTTGCCGGCAAGACCGGCACGACCAGCGGGCCCAAGGATGTCTGGTTCGTCGGCGGCAACCAGGAAATCGTGGCGGGGCTGTACATGGGCTATGACACGCCGCGCAATCTGGGCGGCTATGCCCAGGGCGGCACGACGGCGGCGCCGATCTGGCGGCAATTCGGCGAAGTGGTGCTCAAGGATGCGCCGAAACTGCCCTTCATCGTGCCGCCGGGCATCCGCATGGTGCGCATCGACCGGCGTTCGGGCAAGCGCGTCTATGGCGAATGGCCGGGGCCGGAGGAACGCAAGTCGCAGACGATCTGGGAAGCCTTCAAGCCCGAAAGCGAGCCGCGCCGCATCGGCAACAGCGCCGACCCGTTCGCCACCGACCCGCGCCGGCGGGTGCGCAGCGATGCGGAGTTCATGCGTAATCAGGGCGGGATTTATTGACCTGACTCCCTCCCCCCTGCGGGGAGGGCGACTTGCGAAGCGAGCGGGGTGGGGGTGGCAACTTGGGTGACAACAGGCGCGACCCCCACCCCGCTCGCCTGCGGCGAGTCGCCCTCCCCGCAGGGGGGAGGGAGTTGGCTTGCACCTTTTCTGCGCCCGCCCTATGTCGCCTCTCGCAAACACAAGGACATCCGTCATGCGGGCCGAAGCCCAATCCTATGCCACTTCAATTCAGCAGGCGCTCGACCTGCTGAGGAGGTTTCTTTGACTGGGATCGCGCCCTCCGCCGTCTCGACGAACTGAACAACCGGGTCGAGGACCCGAAACTCTGGGATAATCCCAAGGCGGCGCAAGCCGTGATGACCGAACGCCGCCGCCTCGACGAGGCGATAGCGGCGACGCGCGCCATCGAAAGCGAACTGGCCGACACGTCCGAACTCATCGAAATGGCCGACGCCGAAGGCGATGAGGAAATGGCGAGCGAAGGCGTCGCTGTGCTCAAGGCGCTCGCCAAACGCGCCGAGACTGACAAGGTTGCGGCGCTGCTGGCGGGCGAAGCCGATAACAACGACACCTATATCGAAGTCAATTCCGGCGCCGGCGGCACCGAAAGCCAGGATTGGGCGCAGATGCTGCAGCGCATGTACCAGCGCTGGGCCGAACAGCGCGGCTACAAGGTCGAGCTCATCGACTATAACAGCGGGGAAACCGCCGGCATCAAGAACGCCACGATGCTGATCAAGGGGCCGCAGGCCTATGGCTGGGCCAAGACCGAAAGCGGCGTCCACCGGCTGGTGCGGATCAGCCCCTATGACAGCGCGGCGCGGCGCCACACCAGCTTTGCCAGCGTCTGGGTCTATCCGCAGATCGACGATGATATCGACATCGACATCAAGGAATCCGATCTCAAGATCGACACGTATCGCGCCTCGGGCGCCGGTGGCCAGCACGTCAACACCACCGATTCGGCGGTGCGCATCACCCATGTGCCCACCGGCGTCATCGTTGCGTGCCAGAACGAGCGGTCACAGCACAAGAACCGCGCGACCGCGATGAAGATGCTGAAGGCGCGGCTTTATGAACGCGAACTCGCCATTCGCGAGGCGGCGGCCGCCGATGTCGAGGCTTCGAAATCGGATATCGGCTGGGGCCACCAGATCCGGTCCTATGTGTTGCAGCCCTATCAGCTGGTGAAGGACCTGCGCACCGGCATGACGTCGACCGCACCTGCCGATGTGCTCGATGGCGATCTCGATCCGTTCATGGCGGCAGCGCTCAGCCAGCGCGTGACCGGCGACAAGGTCGATGTGGATGATGCGGACTAGCTGACACCTCTCCCTTGAGGGGAGAGGCGATTCGCGCGTCAGCGCGGCGGGTGAGGGTGGTCCGAGCGTAGCCTCTCAAGAACCACCCTCACCCGCTCGGCCAAGTGGCCGAGTCGCCTCTCCCCTCGAGGGAGAGGGTTAGTCAGCGCTTCGGTTTTGCTGCTGGTGGCGCCACCGGCGGCCCGGGCTGTATCGTCGCCAGCGATTGCGGGTTGATCCCCACGCCGAACAGCCGCCAGCGCCCGCCGACCCATTGATAGGTCAGTTCAAAGGAAATCGCCGTCGGCCGCAGCCCGAAATAGCCGCGCAGCCGCAACAGCCCGCCGGTGACGATCGCCGGCGCCGCCGTCCAGGTCGGCCCGAGCAGCAGCGCGTTCGACAGGTCGGTACCGCTGGCGCGCAGCCCGGCGAAGATCTGGGTCAGCCGCGCGGCATCGTTGTTGGCCTGGAACGATGGCGCCGAAAGGTCGCGCAGCACCGAATAATTGCCCGACAGATTGGCATGGTCGACGGCGGCGAGCGTCGTCCACACCAGTTTCGACAATTGCAGTTCGTCGGGCACCGGCTGCACCGACATCGGCGGCGGGGCGGCCGCCTGGGCGTGAACCGCGATGGGGGAAAGCGCCAGCAACAGCATGGCTGCCGGGGCGATGAGCCCCGGCAGCCGGTTCTTGACCTTTGGTGTTACCACGCGACCTGGAACCCTCCCCGTGCGCCAACTTCGCCGGTGTTGAAGCCGACGCCGACGCCTGCCGACAGCGACGCCTTGTCGCCGATGCGGAAGCTGACCGCCGAGGTGGCGGCCGTACGGTTCTGGTAATAGCCGATGCCGCCCGACACCGCCACCTTGGCGCCATCGGGGAGCGAGGGCGACTGCATCGCCAGCGCCATGGCGACGCCTTCATTGGCCTTCTGGATGTCGAGCCGGTTGGTGTTGGTCAGATCGAACAGCGTGTTGACCTGGCCGTTCAAGGTGCCGAACTGGCCATTCAGCGTGCCGACCTGGCCGGTGAGCGCGGTGACCGACGCCGCCGTCGCCAGCGCAGCGATGTTCGGTCCGGCGCCCAGCGTGCCCGATGCGTCGGCGGTGACGACGCTGATCGTGCCGGTCTGGGCGGCGGTGGAGGCGGCAAGATCGCCCACCGTCACCGAACTGCCGGTGCCGCCCAGCTTGACCTGGTTGGCACGGTTGGTGGTGGCGCCGAAGCCCACGGCGGTCGAGCCATCGAAGGCGGCATTGGCATTCTTGCCGAGCGCACTGGCGCTGACGCCGGCGGCAATCGCCTGGTGGCCGACGGCGAGCGATGTTGCGCCGGTGGCCTGCGCCTGCCAGCCGAAGGTTTGCGCACCGCGCCCCGAAGCCACCGATTCGCCGCCGACAGCGGTCGCATGGAAGCCGCTGGCCAGCGCCTTGTCACCGATGGCGACCGAGTCTTCATCCGATGCGACCGCCAGATTGCCGATGGCGACCGAGGTGCCGAGCGACGAGGTGTTCATCGAGGCCGTGTTGGCCCCGAAGCCCAGGGCCACCGAGAATTCGGCCGCGGCGTTGGTGTTCTTGCCGACCGCGCTGGCGCTGGTGCCGGTGGCGACGGCCTGATGGCCGACGGCCAGCGCCGTGGCCCCGGTGGCCCGTGCCTGCCAGCCGAAGGTTTGCGCGCCGCGGCCCGAAGCGACCGATTCGCCTCCGACTGCGGTGGCGTGGAAGCCGCTGGCCAGCGCCTTGTCACCGATGGCAACCGAATCCTCGTCGGAAGCCACGGCAAGGTTGCCGACGGCGACCGCAGTGCCCAGCGATGCGGTGTTGGCCGATGCCGTGGTGGCGCCGAAACCGATGGCAACCGCGGCTTCACCCGCGGCAACGGTGTTCTTGCCATAGGCGCTGCTGTTGGTGCCCGATGCCGTTGCCTGATGGCCGGCGGCGACGGACAGGTTGCCGGTGGCGCGGGTCTGCCAGCCAAAGGCTTGGGCGCCGCGCCCCGATGCCACGGTCTCGCCGCCGACAGCGGTGGCATGGAAACCGCTGGCCAGCGCCTGGTCGCCGACGGCAACCGAATCCTCGTCCGATGCAACTGCAAAATTGCCAACGGCAACCGACGTGCCGAGCGATGCGGCGTTGGCCGATGCGGTCGTGGCGGAAACCCCGATGGCGACCGACCGCGCGGCGGCGGCATTGGCCAGATTGCCGGCGGCGGTCGATGCTTCGCCGCCCGCGGAGGCCTGCCAGCCAAGCGCCGTTGCGCTGGCGCCCGTGGCAGAAGCGGTGTTGCCGATTGCCGTTGCGCCAACCGCCGGCGCGGTGGAATTGGTGCCGCATTCGGTGGCATTGGCATTGGAACCATCAACGCACGGGGCAGTCGGACCGGCGGTGGCGGGCGCGGCAATGGCCAGCGCAACGACACTCGCGGCCATGGCGAGTTGCAGGCGGATCGGCAGGTTGGTCATCATGATGTTTTCCCCATCAAGAAACATGGGGAAGGCTGCCCTGGCCCGGCGCGGCATGATTTTTCGGTTTTTGCCCCCCGCCTGACTGTCCGCGTCCTCCCCCGGGTTGGCGCTGGCGGTTGCCGACGGCGCCTCGGTGCCCCGGCAGACACACGTCTGCCGGCAAGCCGTATGAATAATACGCAATCTTTGGCAGCGTGGTTGCAGGAATTTGCGCCGGGGCGTGATTTTTTTTCGTGAAGTTGCGTATTTGCACACCGGCGCGATCGTTTGCACGGCGCCCGGGGGGGGCAAAATGGCGTTCAGCCAATGACGGGCCGGCGCCCCGCCCAGGGGGCTGCCGCCTCGATTTGCCCGGCAAGCGCATAAAGCAGCGACTCGTCGCCATAGCGCCCGGCGATCATGATGCCGATCGGCAGGCCCTTGCTGTCGGTGCCGAGCGGCAGCGACATCGCCGGCTGGCCGGTCTGGTTATACAGCGCGGTGAACGGGCTGTAGGTCAGGACATTGGCGGTATAGGTCGCGACATCGGTCAGATCGACCTTGCCGAGTTCGATCACCGGCTGGGCAAAGACCGGCGACAGGATGACGTCATGATCGGCCTGGAAGCGCGCGACGCTGATCGCGGCGCGCTGGAAGGCGGCATTGGCTTCGAGGATCTGCAGCGCGCTGGTCTGGCGGCCGACATGGACATACATTTGCGTGACCGTCTCGATATCGTCGCCGGCGCTGTCACGCCCCATTTCGGCGAGGCGGTTGGCGATATCGGCCGCGGTGCAGCCGGCGAGCACCGCAACCATGGCATTGCCGAGTTCCCCGCCCGAAAGCTGCGGGCTGGCCTCCTCGACATGATGGCCAAGGCTTTCGAGCAGGTGTGCGGCAGCGCGGGTAGCGGCGATGATTTCGGGATCGACCGGGCTGCCGGCGGGCGGCACCAGGTTGAGCGCGACGCGCAGCCGCCCGGGGGCGCGGGAAACGGCCGACAGGAAGCTGCTGTCCGGGGCAGGGGCGACATAGCGGCTGCCGGGCTCGGCACCATGGATGGCATCGAGAAAGGCGGCATTGTCGCGCACCGACCGGCTGACCGCGCCGACGACGGTGAGGCCGAGCCAGGCTTCGGTGCCTTTCGGTCCGCCGGGTACGCGGCCGCGCGACGGCTTCATGCCGAACACCCCGCACGCCGCCGCCGGGCAACGGATCGAGCCGCCGCCATCGGACGCCTGCGCCATCGGCACGACGCCGGTGGCTACCGCGACCGCCGATCCACCCGATGAGCCGCCGGCACTGTGGGCGCGGTTCCAGGGGTTGCGCGTCAGGCCATAAGCGGTGCTTTCGGTGGTGACCGTCAGCCCGAGTTCGGGCGAGGTCGTCTTGCCGAAGACGTTGAAACCGGCTGTAAAGATACGGTCGTAAAGTACTGAATTATAATCGGGGCGATAGTCGCGCCACAGGTTGCTGCCTTCGCCCGAGCGTTCGCCCTTGATGTGGACGTGGAGGTCCTTGACGAGGAACGGCACGCCGGCGAACGGCCCGGTGGCGGGCGCGGCGCTGCGGGCGCGATCATAGAGTTTTTGCGCCATGAAGTTGAGCGCCGGGTCAAGGGCTTCGGCGCGGGCGATGGCGGATTCCAGAAGTTCGGCAAGGGTGATGGCGCCGCTGGCGATGGCTTCAGCCTGGCCGATGGCGTCGAGATCGGATGGGTTGGTCATGGTGGGTCCCCGGGATTTGGTGGGAAAGGTAAGCGGGATGGGAGCACAAGCCAACTCCCTCCCCGCAGCCGTAGGCGACGCCTTCGCGTCAGCGGGGAGGGAGTTGGCGCTAAGGCGCCAGCGGCACGCCTTCGCGGATGCGCTTCGAAAACCCTGCATCGGGCACCGTCCCCGCCGCGCGCGGCCCGATGTGCGAGCGTGCCGTCAATTCGGTCAACGGCACATCGCGGGTCACGAATTCGTGCAGCCGCAGATATTCGGGCAACCGCCCAGGCAACAGGATGCGCCAGTCCATTTCGACGCGCGGGTCGAGCTTGCGCGCCATGCCGAAAATCACCGTCGTGCAATTGGCGGTCAGCGTGTTGTACCAGCGCGGGGTCGCCGTCACATCGCGGCTGAGCGCCACATATTCGCGCAGCAGGCCGAGCGCCGTCGCGCGCTGGATATCGAGGCGATAAAGCCGCACATCCTCGCCGCGGACGGTGCTGCGGACCTTGACGACATCGCGTTCGTCGGCGGCGATGAGTGCCAGTTCATAGGTCTTGAAGAACCCTGCCGTCGCCGAATAGCGTTCGCCGCGTTCCTTGCGGATCTCGATCGAAAAGGCGAGTGGATCGCTGTCGGCGAAGGTGAAGCTGACGATGGCATGGGCAATGCTTTCGCCGGCCCAATAGCTGAGGAACAGGTCGGCGCCGGTCAATTGCGACAGGCGGTAGGTGCGGGTTTCCCAACGCTCGGTAAAATCATCATCGCTGCGCCAGTCGAAATTGCGGACATTGGCGACGGTCAGCAGATCGCCGTCGATGCGGGCATCGGCGATGCGCGCCATGTCGGGCTGCCAGTCACGATCGGCGCGCGGCAGGATCGTCGCCCACCAGCCGAGCAACAGCCCCCAGGTGATGACCAGCACGGCGACCGTAAGCAGCCGCTGGCGCTTCCACAGCAGCGCGATGGCAGCGAGCATCGCGGCGATGAACAGCGCGGTGATCACGGCCTTGAGGGCCATGCCGAAGGGCAAGCGGGCCTGTAGTGCCATGCTGCCCGAGGCCGTGGCGGGCAGGGCGATGACCAGCGTTACCAGCGTCCGCCCAACCCCCGACAGGCGTTTTTTCAAAGCGCCGCCTCGTAGCGCGCCAGCCCGGCCGCCAGATCGGCGATCAGGTCGGCGGGGTCCTCCAGCCCGATCGATAGGCGCACGATCGGGCCGGTGAAGGGCAGGGTGGTGACGCTGCGGCAGCCGTCCATCTTCACCGGCAGCGCCAGCGATTCAAAGCCGCCCCAGGAAAAGCCGATGCCGAAATGCGCCAGATCGTCGATGAGCGCCCCCAATTGTTGGCGGGTGCCGCGCTTCAGCACAAAGGAGAACAGCCCCGATGACCCGCTGAAATCGCGTTGCCAGAGCGCATGGCCGGGGTGGCTGGGCAGCGCCGGGTGCAGGACATGATCGACCGCGTCATGCGCCTCAAGCCAGCGTGCCACGCTGAGCGCGCTCGCTTCCTGGCGGTCGAGCCGTACCTGCAAGGTGCGCAGGCCGCGCAGCGCCAGCGCGGCATCGTCGGGCGATACGATATGCCCGAGCCGATAGGTCGCCGCCTTCAAGCGCCCGATCAGGGCCGGGGTCGCGGTGGCGCTGCCCATCATCAGATCGCTGTGGCCGCCGACATATTTGGTCAGCGCCTGGATGGCGATATCGCAGCCCAGCGCCAGCGGTTGCAGGCGCAGCGGTGTTGCCCAGGTATTGTCGATCAGCGTCACCACGCCGCGCGCCCGGGCGATGGCGGTGATAGCCGGTATATCCTGAATCTCGAAGGTCAGCGAGCCGGGCGATTCGAGCAGGATGGCGCTGGTTTCGGGGCGGATCAGGTCGGCGATGCCCGCGCCGATTGCCGGGTCGAAATAGCGCGTCGTCACCCCCATGCGGCGCAGGATATCGTTGGCGAACAGCCGCGTCGGTTCATAGGCGCTGTCGGTGATCAGCACCTCGTCGCCCGCTTTGACAACGGCAAGCAACGCCGTCGTGATCGCAGCGACCCCCGAGGGAAACAGCTTGGTGCCCGCTGCGCCGGGTTCGAGCGCGGTCAGCGCGTCTTCCAATGCCCATTGCGTCGGGCTGCCGCGGCGGCCGTAAAACAGCCCGCCATCGGGGGCGGCATTGCCGGCTTCGAGATCGGCGCAACTGTCGAACAGCATCGTCGAGGCGCGCCACACCGGCGGGTTGACGACGCCTTCGGAAAAACCCGGGCCGCGCCCGGCGTGGACAAGCCGGGTGCTCGTCGCCTGGCCCGAAAGGTCAGCGGGCGCGGCCCGGCGCAGGCGCTTGGTCATGCCCCCGGGTTACCGGTCAGACGCCGGTGACGACCGGGTTGCTGGCGCTGGCGCCCCATTCGCTCCAGCTACCGTCATAGATCGCCATCTTGGGGTGGCCGATCAGCGCGGCGGCAAAGGCCAGCACGGCCGAGGTGACGCCCGAGCCGCAGGTGCCGATGACCGGCCGCGACAAATCGATGCCAATGGCGTCGAAGGCGGCCTTGATCGCTTCGGGGCTTTTGTAGGTGCCATCTTCGTTGAACAACTGGTCGAAGGGCAGGCTTTTCGAACCCGGGATATGGCCACCGCGCAAGCCGGCGCGCGGTTCGGGTTCGGTACCGGCAAAACGCCCGGCGGAGCGCGCATCGACGACCTGTTCGGCCTTGGTGCGCAAATTTTCGGTCATCTGCCTGGCATCGCGAACCAGGCTCTTGTCGGCCCAGACGGTGAAGTGGCGATGGCGCACGATCGGCTTGCCGCTTTCGACGGCACGGCATTCGGACTGCCATTTGGCAAAGCCGCCATCGAGAATCGAGACTTCATGCGCGCCGAACAGGGTGAGCATCCACCAGACGCGCGCGGCCGATTTGAGCGGCGAATTGTCATAGACGATGATCCGGCTGCCATCGCCAAGGCCGAGCGCCTGCATGCGGCTGGCGAATTTTTCGGGCGGCGGCAACATGTGCGGCAGGGCGGACGTCGTGTCCGACACTTCGTCGATGTCGAAGAACACCGCGCCGGGGATGTGGGCAGCTTCGAATTCGGCGCGCGCGTTGCGATTATGCCCCGACAGGAACAGCGTCGCATCGATGACGCGAATGTCGGTCTTGCCGAGTTCGGCGGCGAGCCATTCGGTGGTCACCAAGGGGTTCATTGTTCGCTCCCAAATCTTCGTTGCGCGTGACATAATGGGACGAAGTCGGCATGTCATCCTGTGAGTGACCCCAAAAGCGACAGAATTTCACATGACTGACACATTGCACCTCGGCCAGGCCTCGCAGTTGCCGGCATCGCCGGACGCGGCGGTGCTCGATTATCCGGCGAATCCAAGGCCGGGGACCGATTACCTCATCCGTTTTGCCGTGCCGGAGTTCACCTCCTTATGTCCGGTGACCGGACAGCCCGATTTCGCGCATCTGGTCATCGATTATGTGCCCGGGACGCGCATCGTCGAATCGAAGGCGCTGAAACTGTTTCTCGGCAGCTTTCGCAACCATGCCGGCTTTCACGAGGACGTGACCGTCGGCATCGGGGTGCGGCTGTTCGACGAGATGGCGCCGAAATGGCTGCGCATCGGCGGTTACTGGTATCCGCGCGGCGGCATTCCGATCGATGTGTTCTGGCAATCGGGGCCACCGCCGGCCGGGCTGTGGCTGCCCGACCAGGGCGTGCCGGGCTATCGTGGGCGGGGGTAGGATGATGCGTTGGGGGGTATTGCTGCTGCTGGCGGGGGTGCTGGCGACGCCGGTGTCGGCACAGGCAGTGGCGCCGGCGGCCGTGGTCGCCACCGTCGGCGATGCCCGGTTGAAGACGATTTATGACGCCGAATGGCAATGGCGGCTGCACGAATTCGCCCAGATAACCGACGGGTTGCGCAGCAAGGATGACGACCATTTTGCCAGCGTGACGCCGGCCGATTGGGCGCGGCGATCAGCCTATTGGCAAGGCGTGCTGGCGGCGATGGCGGCGGTGCCCGACGCCGATCTGTCGGGCGAGGGCCGGCTCAACAAGGCGGTGCTGACCGAATCGCTGCGGGCGCAGGTGGCGAATATCCGCTGGCGGACCTATGAAGCGCCGCTCAACAGCGACAGCTTCTTCTGGGGCGAGGTGAAACCCTATTCGGCGTTCGACAATGCCGCCGATTATCGGCGCTATCTCGGCCGGCTCGGCGATGTGGCGCGTTATTTCGCCGAGAATATCGCCAACATGCGTTCGGGCATGAAGCGCGGCTATACCGTGCCGCGCATGACGCTGAAGGGCCGCGACACGACGATCGTGCCGTTCACGGCGAAGGGCACGGCCAACCCGCTCTACGATGCTTTCAAGACGATGCCCGATTCGATTCCGGCGGCGGAGCAAGCGGCGTTGCGCGCCGAAGCGCTGCGGCTGATCGACGGCGCGGCGGCGCCGGCCTATGCGCGGCTGCTGGCCTTCATGCAGCAGGACTATATCCCCGCCAGCCGCACGACGATCGCGGCGTACGACCTGCCCGATGGCAAGGCGTTTTACCAGGACCAGATCCGTGAATACACCACGCTCGACCTGACGCCCGAGGCGATCCATGCGCTCGGGTTGCAGGAAGTGGCGCGGATCGATGCCGACATGCAGGCGACGATCGCGCAGACGGGCTTCAAGGGCAGCTTCCCCGAATTTCTGGCGTTCCTGCGCAGCGATCCGCAATTCTATGCGCGGACACCCAGGGAATTGCTCGGCGCGGCGGCCTATGCTGCCAAGCGGATGGACGGCAAGTTGAAGGACGTGTTCACGACGCTGCCGCGCTTTCGCTTCACGATATTGCCGGTGCCCGATGCGATTGCGCCGATCTATACCTCGGGGCGTGGCGGGCTGACGGCGTGCCTGTTCAACACCTATGATCTGAAATCGCGGCCACTGTATAATCTGACCGCGCTGGTGCTCCACGAATGCGTGCCGGGGCACAGCCACCAGGGCGCGATGGCGCTGGAGGCGCCCGACCGCCCGGCGTTCCGGCGCGAAACCTATTTCTCGGGCTATGGCGAGGGCTGGGGGCTGTATACCGAATGGCTCGGCACCAAGCTGGGCATGTATGAAACGCCGTACGAGGACTTCGGCCGCGAGACGTTCGAGATGTGGCGGGCGGTGCGGCTGGTCATCGATACGGGGATGCATTCGAAGGGCTGGAGCCGGCAACAGGCGATCGATTATCTGGCGGGGCATACCGCGCTGGCGAAGCTCGATATCGAGAATGAGGTCGATCGCTATATCAGTTGGCCGGGGCAGGCGCTGGCCTACAAGCTGGGCGAATTGAAAATCCGCGAACTGCGCGCGGCGGCGGAGGCGGCGTTGGGGCCGAGGTTCGATCAGCGGCCGTTCCATGACAAGTTGCTGTCGCTCGGCTCGGTGCCGCTGCCGGCGATGGAGAGCGAAATGCGCGCGTGGATCGCGGCGGAGAAGGCGAAACTCTAACCTCTCCCGCAGGGGGAGAGGTGTTATGGTATCCCCGTCACCTTGTGGGTCTGCAAACTCAGCCGCCAGCGTGGGTGGGCGAGGCAATAATCTATTGCCGCCGCCGTGTTCGCCACTCGCTCCGGGCCATCCATCGGTTGCAGGAAGAAATGCTCGAAGCCCAGGCTTTCGAAGCGCTCGGGCATCGCCAGCGGCTGGGGGAACACCAGTTTCAGTTCATTGCCGGTGGTGAGCGCCAGCGGTGCGTTCGCCTTGGGGCTAACGCAGATCCAGTCGAGCCCGGCCGGCGCTGGCTGCGTTCCGTTGGTTTCCACCGCGATGCTGAAGCCATGGGCATGGAGCGCATCGATAAGCGGCGCGTCGAGTTGCAGCAGCGGCTCGCCGCCGGTGCAGACGATCAGGCGATGTTCGGGCGTCGCGCCCCAGCAGGCGGCCGCCGCATCGGCGAGCGCGGCGGCGCTGGCGAACTTGCCGCCGCCTGTCCCGTCGGTGCCGATGAAATCGGTATCGCAAAAGCTGCAAACGGCGCTGGCGCGGTCCTGTTCGCGGCCGGTCCACAGGTTGCAGCCGGCAAAGCGCAGGAAGACGGCGCGGCGGCCGGTCTGCGCGCCTTCGCCTTGCAGGGTGAGGAAGAGTTCTTTCACGGCGTAGGTCATGATGGCGCTGTAGCATCCCCTCTCCCCTTGGGGGAGAGGGAGGGGCCCGCGCGCTTCTTCAGCGCGTGGGAGGGTGAGGGGTGTCTCGTCTGGCCGCGCGCTTTCCCCTCACCCGGCTCGGGCAAGCCCGAGTCCGACCTCTTCCGCAAGGGGAGAGGTGTCAGAGGGTTGGGTCCGGTACCCCGGCTTCGGCAAAGCCCTTGGCGCGCAGGCGGCAGCTGTCACATTCGCCGCAGGGGCGCCCCGCCGGCGTCGGGTCGTAGCAGCTCCAGGTGAGGTCGAGCGGCGCCCCCACGTCGGCGGCGGCGCGGACGATGTCGGCCTTGGTCATCGCCGCCAGCGGGGTGTGGACGCGGAAGCGCTGGCCCTCCACCCCGGCCTTGGTGGCGGTGTTGGCCATGGTTTCGAACGCCGTGATGAATTCCGGCCGGCAATCGGGATAGCCGCTGTAATCGAGCGCATTGACGCCGATGAACAGGTCGCGCCCCCCGGCGGCTTCGGCCCAGCCGAGCGCGACGCTCAGGAAGATGGTATTGCGGGCCGGCACATAGGTGATCGGGATTCCGGGCTCCACAGGATCGAACGCCTTGCCCTTGGGCACGGCGATATCGGCGGTCAGCGCCGAGCCGCCGAAACCGCGCAGGTCGAGCGGCAGCACGATATGGCGTTCGGCGCCCAGTGCCGCGGCGACGCGTGCAGCGTGATCGAGCTCGATGCGGTGGCGCTGGTTGTAATCGATGGTCAGCGCCAGCAGGCGAAACCCCGCCGACTTTGCCATGGCCGCCACGGTGGTCGAATCGAGCCCGCCCGAGAGCAAGACAACGGCGAGCGGCGCCGTCATGCCGGGATCGCGAAAACGCGGCTGCAGAATTTGCAATCGACGCTGATCAGGCCATCGTCGCCGCGCATCTCCGCCCGTTCGCTTTCCGGAAAGCGTTCGAGCACGTCGCGGATATGGCCGGCGTTGCAGCGGCAGCCTCGTACCGGCAGCGCGGCTTCGCTGATCCGCACTTCTTCCTCGTGGAACAGCCGCCAGAGCAGGGTTTCGGGGGCCAGATCCGGGTCGGTGAGTTCGGCGACGCTGGTGGTGTCCGCCAGCGCCAGCACATGCTGCCAATCGGGGTGCAGCGCCTCGGTTTCGGCGCGTTCGACATCGAGCCGCACGCCGCCGATCTCGGCGCGCGCCAGATGCTGGACGAGCAGCCCGCCGGCGACCCAGCCGGTCGTCGCATCGCCGGCCACCCCGAGCTTGATCAGCGTCGGCAATTGTTCGGAATTGGCAAAATAGCCTTCGATGGCGTGGCCGAGCGTGTCGCCCTCCAGCGGCACGATGCCCTGGTAGCGTTCCGCCGCTGCCGTCTGGTCGAGCGTGATGGCAAGATGGCCTTCGCCGAACAGGTCGGGCAGGGTCATGCCGTCACGGAACACCGCATCGGCGGCGAAGTTGAGATAGCCACGCACCGCGCCGCCGCGATAATCGCAGACGAGCAGGTCGATCGGCCCGCCGCGCGCCTGGGCCTGCACGGTGATCTGGCCATCATCCTTGCGCAGCGTCGCGCCGAGCAGCGCGGTGACGGTCAGCGCTTCGGCAAGCAGCCGGGCCAGCGGTGCCGGATAGGCATGCGCCGCCAGCACGGCGTTGAGCGCCGTATCGAGCCGCACGACCTGGCCGCGGACGTTGCGCGCGGCGACCGAAAAGCCGATGGCGCGATCGGCGCTGGGGGCGAGACCTTCTGTAATCACAGCTTGCCGAAGCACCAGAGCAGGATCGCCTTCTGGATGTGCAGGCGGTTTTCAGCTTCGTCCCAGACCAGCGATTGCGGGCCGTCGATGACGGCGGCGGTGACTTCCTCGCCGCGATGGGCCGGCAGGCAGTGGAGGAACAGCGCGCCCGGCGCCGCCTTGGCCATCAGCGCGTCGTTGACCTGGAACGGCATCATGGCGCCCAGCTTGTCCTTGCTGTCATTCTGGCCCATCGACACCCAGGTGTCGGTGACGACGACATCGGCATCCTCCACCGCGGCAGCGGCCGAGCGGACGAGATCGATGCTGCCGCCGCGCGCACAGGCAGTGGCGATGACCGCCTGGTCGGGATCATAGCCGTGCGGCACGCCGAGTCGCAGGTCGAACCCGAGCACCGAGGCTGCCTCGATCAGCGAATTGGCCATGTTGTTGCCATCGCCGAGATAGGCCCAGCAACTGCCGGCGACGGGTTTTCCGGTCTTTTCCTCGATGGTCATGATGTCGGCCATGACCTGGCAGGGATGACTGATATCGGTCAGCGCGTTGATGACCGGCACCCCGGCATTTTCGGCGAGTGCTTCGAGGGTGGCATGGCTGTTGGTGCGGATCATCACGGCATCGACCATGCGGCCGAGAACGCGCGCGGTGTCCTCCACGGTTTCGCCGCGGCCCAATTGCATTTCGCCCGCCGAAGTGACGATGCTGGTGCCGCCCAATTGCCGCATCGCCATGTCGAAGCTGAAGCGCGTGCGGGTGCTCGGTTTTTCGAAGATCATCGCCAGCGTATGGCCGGCGAGCGGCGCATCGCTGTCGGCGGTGCCATTGGGCAGGCCGGCACGCGCGGCCTTGCGGCGGTGCGCTTCGTCGAGGATCCGGCGAAGGCCGGCCGCCTTGGCGCCGGCGAGATCGAGGAAATTGGGCATTGGGTGAACCTGGCTCCCCTCCCGCTTGCGGGAGGGGCTGGGGGTGGGAATGACGTCTGGCACGGAGTTCGGTGTTGGCGGGAAAACCCACCCCCGACCCCTCCCGTTCCGGGAGGGGAGAAACAAGAAGTGTTACGCCGCCGCCGCCGGCGTGTAGGCGCGCGCCGCCGCCGACAGCTTGTCGACGCATTCGCGAATATGATGCTCGGTGATGATCAGCGGCGGCAGCAGGCGAACGACATTTTCGCCGGCGGCGACGGCAAGAATGCCATGGCTGCGGGCGTGGTTGACGAAGGCGCGGCTGTCGGACTTGAGCTTGAGGCCCATCATCAGTCCCATGCCGCGCACACTTTCGAACAGATCGTCATGATTGGGGATCATCTGTTCCAATGCGGCGCGCAGGCGGGCGGCCATTTCGTTGACATGGGCCATGAACGCCGGTTCCGTGATGACATCGAGCACCGCCATGCATGCCGCCATGGCAAGCGGGTTGCCGCCATAGGTGCTGCCATGGGTGCCGACGACCATGCCGAGCGCTGCATGTTCGGTGGCAAGGCAGGCACCGACCGGAAAGCCGCCGCCGATGCCCTTGGCGATCGCCATGATGTCGGGCGTGATGCCATATTGTTCATGGGCAAACAGCGTGCCGGTGCGCGCAACACCGCACTGGACTTCATCGAGGATGAGCATCAGGCCGTGTTCGTCGCAAAGGTCGCGCAGGCCTTTCAGGAATTCCTGCGTCGCCGGGCGGATGCCGCCTTCGCCCTGGACCGGTTCGACCATGATGCCGCCGATCGACGGGTCGATCGCCGCCTTGACCGCATCGAGATCGTTGAAGGGCAGCACGTTGAACCAGTCGGGCAGGGGCTCGAAACCCTTGCGCATCTTTTCCTGGTTGGTCGCCGAGATCGTCGCCAGCGTGCGGCCGTGGAAGGCGTTGGAAAAGGTGAGGATGCGGAATTTTTCGGGGTGTCCCGACGCATATTGGAAGCTGCGGCAGGTCTTGACGGCGCATTCGATCGCTTCGGCGCCCGAATTGGTGAAGAATACCGTGTCGGCAAAGGTCAGGTCGACAAGGCGCTGCGCCAGTTCGGCCTGCGCCGGCACCTTGTAGAGGTTCGACGTGTGCATCAGCGTCGCCGCCTGCTTCTGGATGGCGCCGACAAGGTGCGGGTGGCTGTGGCCGAGCAAATTGACCGCGATGCCGCTGGCGAAATCGAGCCATTCGCGGCCCTGGGCATCGTAGAGATAGCAACCATCACCGCGCACCGGCTCGACCTCGCAACGGCCATAGACGGGCATCAGGGCAGTGATCGTCATTGTCTCTACTCCGTGCGGCGTCTGTAGCGGACACCGGCGACGCAAAAGGAAAACGAAAAACGGCGGCCAAAAGCGACCGCCAGAACGCGCCGTATAGCGACTTGTCGATGGCGCCTCAACCCCGATAGGGTGGCAGCCATGTGCAACAATTATCGCCTGCGCGGCGCCGCGATCGCCATTGCCGATGCGATGGGCATTGCCTTTGAAGCCGATATCACCCTGCCGCCGCAGGACCTGTTCCCCAAGCGCCCGGCGCTGATCGTGCGGCAGGGGGCGGCGGGGCGCGAGGCGGCGTTGCTGCCATGGGGCTTTCCGCCGCCGCCGGGGGTGCGCGGCCCGGTCACCAACGTCCGCAACCTTGCCAGCCCGTTCTGGCGGTCGGCGCTCGCCACCCCGGCGCGGCGCTGCCTGATCCCGGCGAGCGAATTTTGCGAATGGGAAGGCGAGGCCGGATCGAAGCGCCAGCGCTGGTTCCGCCTGCCGTCGCGGCCGGTATTCGCCTTTGCCGGCCTCTGGCGGCCGCTGGCCGATGATCTGCTCGGCAGCCCGGGCGGGGCCTTTGCCATGCTCACCTGCGAGCCCAATGCACTGGTCGCGCCGATCCACCCCAAGGCGATGCCGGTGATCCTGCACGAGGAAGATCATGATGGCTGGCTGACCGCGCCGCTGGCCGAAGTGCTGCCACTGGCGGCGCCGTTTCCGACGCAGTTGATGGCGATTGATACGACCTAGGGACACCGCCGCCGATGGGCGCAGGATTCCGCCTTTGCCGGTGCATCGCCCGACGCTGCAATGATCGGCTCGCCGCGGCTGTCACGCGCCACGCCGGTGGCGCCGGGCGGCACGCGGTCGGCCGCCGCGCAGCCGGCGAGCGCCAGCAGCAGCAACAGGCCTGTGCCCCGCATCCTAGAAGCGCGCCGATAGCGAGATCAGCCCGCCGGTCGTGTCACCCGCCGCGCTGACCCGGACATTTTCGTTGAGGCGTGTGGTGAGCAGAAACGCCGAGCCTTCGCCGATGGCGGCGCCAGCGACGACGTCGTACCAGTGATGGTCCTTGCTCTGCACCCGGGCAAAGCCGATCGTTGCCGCCAGGATTTCAAACGGCAGCCCGGTTTTCCAGCCGTAGCGGGCGTGCAGATAGCCGGCGCTGGCAAAGGCAACCGCGGTATGGCCCGAAGGGAAACTGTGGTCGCCACCGTTCGGCCGTTCGGAATTGACGCCATATTTCAGTGCCATGGTGGCGGTAACGGCTACAAAGCCGGTCTCGGTCAGTTGATAAAGGCCATTCTTGTCATGTTCATTGAGCGTGATCGCATAGGCCGCAGCCGGCAGCGCGACGGCACCGACATCGGCAAAGCTTTTCCAGAACTGGTCACCCGCCGCTGCCGGGCTGGCAATCGACAGCGCCGTCATCATGGCGGGCAGCACGAACGTTTTCATCATGGCGATCCCTGTTTGCCCGGTCGATGGCCGGCTTTGCCAGCAATGACAACGCAACAGTTGGTAATGTCAGGCCGCCAGCAGGCCGCGATGCGCGACGACAAGGGCAAGCGCGACAAGCAGCGCGGCAAGGCTGGCGACCAGCACCGCGCCGGCCAGCATGTCCTTGATGATGCCGATTTCGGGGTGCTGGCCCGGGTGCAACAGGTCGATCAGCGCTTCGAGCGCGGAATTGACCAGTTCGAGCGCCATCACCAGGGCGATGGCCAGCGCCACCAGGGCCCACCACGCCGGCGCCGGCCGTAGCACCAGCAGCGCGCCAAGCGCCGCGCCGGCGAACAGACAATGGGTCCGGAAGCTGTTTTCGCGGCGAAACGCGCTGCGCAGGCCGGCCAGCGCAAAGCCGATGCGTGATCGAAAGGGGCGGTTTTTCATGGGCGCTCCCCAGCCGCGGCCGCCCGGAGAGGCGGTGGTGATCCCTACGGGAATCGAACCCGTGTTTTCGCCGTGAAAGGGCGACGTCCTAGACCGCTAGACGAAGGGACCGGCGGGAGACAGGGCTGCTAGAGGCGTGGGCGCAGCGCGTCAAGGCTTTGGTGGCACAAAAGTGTTTTTGTGCTGAAATCACTCACGCCCAAGCGATATCGTCGATCTCGATCTCGGCGCTGGGTTCGCCTTTCCAGTCATCGCGCTTGATGCGGCCGGCGACATAGAAGGACCGCCCGCGCGCCGCCATCATGCCGGCGCCGAGTGCGGTGTCGGCATGGCGAAAGGCGATCGCCTTGCAGCGCGCGCCATCGGCGCCGCCGAGCACGAGCTTGAGATGATGTTCGCCGACGATGCGGCAATCCACCGCCGTCCACGGCCCCGAGGCGATTCGCGGTTGCGACCAGCCCTGGCCATAAGGCCCGGCGACCTCGAGCGTTTCGGCCATGTGCAGCGAGACGCCGCGCGGCGCGATCGCGGCATCGCAATCGAGCGCGCGCGCCGTCGCTGCGACATCGACCGCGCCCGACAGGCGATCGTTGAGGAACGCCGCCAGCGCATCGATGCGATCGCCCGCCACTGTCAGCCCGGCCGCCATGGCATGGCCGCCGCCGGCGATGAGCAGCCCGGCATCCCGGGCCGCGAGCACCGCAGCGCCGAGATCGACCCCGGGAAGCGACCGCCCCGAACCCTTGCCGATGCCATCGTCGCCCAGCGCGATGACGATCGTCGGGCGGTGCAGGCGGTCCTTCAAGCGCGAGGCCACGATGCCGATGACGCCGGGGTGCCAGCCGGCACCGGTGACAAGCGCCACCGCCATGTTCGAATCGGGATCGGCGATGGCCAGGGCTTCCTCGGTCACCGCCGACTCGATGCTGCGGCGATCGATGTTGAGCCGGTCGAGTTCGGCGGCCAGTGCCATGGCTTCTGCGGGATCGTCGCTGGTCAGCAGGCGGACGCCAAGATCGGACTTGCCGACGCGGCCGCCGGCATTGACGCGCGGGCCAAGGGCAAAGCCGAGTTCACGCGCGCCGGGTGGTTTCGACAGGCCGGCGACATCGATCAGCGCGGTCAGACCGACATTGCGGCGGCTGCGCATCACCTTCAGCCCTTGCGTCACAAAGGCCCGGTTGAGACCGGTCAGCGGCACGACATCGGCAACGGTGCCGAGCGCGACCAGATCGAGCAGGTCGGTGAGCCTGGGTTCGGGGCGGTCCGCAAAGGCGCCGCGCTGGCGCAGCGTGCGGTTGAGCGCGACGGCGAGGAGGAAGGCGACGCCGACCGCTGCCAGATGGCCATGGGCGGCGGCTTCAGGGGCTTCGTCGAGGCGATTGGGGTTGACCAGCGCCAGCGCCAGCGGCAGCGCCGTGGCGGCCTTGTGGTGATCGACGACGATGACATCGAGCCCGGCTTCGCGCGCGGCGGCAAGGGCATCAAAGCCTTGCGTGCCGCAATCGACGGTCACCACCAGGTCGGCGCCGGCATGCTTGAGCGCCACCAGTGCATCGGCCGACGGGCCATAGCCTTCGAGCAGGCGATCGGGGATGTAATGGCCGACGGTGGCGCCGACCATCCTGAGATACCGGATGAGGACAGCGGCAGAAGTCGCTCCATCGACGTCATAATCGCCGAAGATGATGATGTTTTCGCGGGCCGCAATGGCATCGGCGAGGCGGGTGGCGGCGGCGTCCATGTCGCAGAAGATCGACGGATCGGGGAGCCAGTCGCGCAGTGTCGGGGTTTTCAACCGGGCGAAATCGGCAGGGTTGGCGCCACGGGCGCGGAACAGGTGGTGCAGCAGTTCGTCCTCGCCGCGGCCATCGAGGCCGCCGCCGGGCATGATGCCGCCGCGCCAGCGCCAGGGCTGGCCGAGGAGGGAGGTGGTGACGTTGAAGACGGGGGTCACGCGCTACCCCTCACCCGGCTCGGCTGCGCCGAGTCCGACCTCTCCCGCAAGGGGAGAGGTGTATCTTCACGCATGATGATGCGCGCGGTGTTCGCCGCTGACCCAGCGGACGGTGCCCGACGAAGCGCGCATGACGACCGACTGGGTGGTGATGACGCCGTCGCGGCGGCGCTTGACGCCCTTCAGCAGCGAGCCATCGGTGACACCCGTGGCAGCGAAGATGACATCGCCGCTGGCGAGGTCTTCGAGGTTGTAGATCCGGTCGAGATCGGTGATGCCCCAGCGGCGGGCGCGGCCGCGTTCATCGTCGTTGCGGAACACCAGCCTGCCTTGCATCTGGCCGCCGACACAGCGTAGCGCCGCTGCCGCCAGCACGCCTTCGGGGGCGCCGCCGCTGCCGATGTACAGGTCGATGCCGGTATCGGGGTTGGTGGTGGCGATGACGCCCGCGACATCGCCATCGGGGATCAGCATGATACCGCAACCAAGCCCGCGCAATTCGGCGATCAGGGCTTCGTGGCGCGGGCGATCGAGAACGCAGACCATCAGGTCGCCCGGCGCGACGCCCTTGGCGGCAGCGACCGATTTGACGTTTTCGGTCGGCGACTTGCGCAGGTCGATGACGCCGGCTGGATAGCCCGGGCCGACGGCGATCTTGTCCATATAGGTGTCGGGGGCGTTGAGCAGCCCGCCTTCCTCGGCGATGGCGAGCACGGCCAGCGCGTTCGGGCCGGCCTTGGCGGTGATGGTGGTGCCTTCGAGCGGATCGAGCGCGATATCGATCTTCGGCCCGGTGCCTTGGGCGCGGCCGACTTTTTCACCGATGAACAGCATCGGCGCTTCGTCGCGCTCGCCTTCGCCGATGACGACGGTGCCATCGAATTCAAGCTGGTTGAGCGCATCGCGCATGGCTTCGACCGCGGCGGCATCGGCAGCCTTTTCATCGCCGCGGCCGATCAGTTTCGAACAGGCGATGGCGGCGTTTTCGGTGACGCGGACCATTTCAAGGACAAGGACCCGGTCGAGAGTCGAACTGCGCAGTGTGGCGGTCATCTGGATTTCCTCGGGAATTTGCCGGACCGTCTAGGGGTTTTGGCGGGGTGTGGGAAGGGGCGTGCGCCGCCGGTGAAACGCTCAGAAATCGAGAATGTGCATCATCACCGGCGCCGAGGTGACCGAATCACCCCCCGCCATCTGCGCCAGGCTGGCGAGCACCTCGGCTTCGCCGGCAATATGCGTGACCATGACGACCATGGCGTCGCCGCTGGCCGCGGGACCGCGCTGGATCAGGCTTTCGATCGAAACGCCATGGTCGCGCAGCGCCGCGGTGAGCTCGGCCAGCACGCCGGGGCGGTCGGCAACCGTCAACCGCAGATAATAGCGCCCGCGCCGGCTGGCGACGGCCGCGGCGGGCAGGGCAGCGAGCGCCGCCACCGGCATGCCGAAGGGGTTGCCGCCAGTTGCCCGCGCGATATCAATGAGGTCCGCCACGACAGCGCTGGCGGTCGGGCCTTCGCCGGCGCCGCGGCCCTGGAAGAACAGCCGGCCGACAAAATCACCCTCGGCGGCGATGGCATTGAGCGCCCCCGACGCGGCGGCAAGCGGATGATCGAGCGGCACCAGCGCCGGGTGGACGCGTTGAAACAGCGTGCCATCCTCATGTTCGGCAAGCCCGACCAGCTTGATGCGGAACCCCAGCGCGCGAGCCTGGTCGATATCGGCAAGTTCGACGGCGCGGATGCCATGGGTGGCGACGGCGGCGAAATCGATGCGCGCGCCGAAGGCCAGCGCGGCAAGGATGCTGAGCTTGTGCGCCGTGTCGATGCCATCGATATCAAAGCTCGGGTCGGCTTCGGCATAGCCTGCGGCCTGGGCTTCGGCGAGGACGGTGGCAAAGCCCAGCCGTTCGGTTTCCATGCGGGTCAGGATGTAGTTGCACGTGCCGTTGAGCAGGCCATAGACGCGGGCGATGCGGTTCGCCGCCATGCCCTCGCTGAGTGCCTTGATGATGGGCACCCCGCCGGCGACCGCGGCTTCGTATTTGAGCGCCAGGTTGCCGACTTCGGCGGCGGCGGCAAGATCGAGGCCATGATGGGCGAGCATTGCCTTGTTGGCGGTCACCAGCGCCTTGCCGGCGGCAAAGGTGCGGCGCGCCAGCGTCAGCGCCGGGCCATCCGAGCCGCCGATAAGCTCCACAACGACATCGACATCATCGCGGCCGGCGAGTTCGGTGGCATCATCGACCCAGGCATAGGGCGCCAGATCGAGGCCGCGATCCCGGTTGCGATCGCGCGCCGAAATCGCAGTGACGATGATCGGTCGGCCGGCGCGGCGGGCAATCAGGTCGGCATTTTCGACCAGCAATCGAACAACACCGCCGCCGACATTGCCAAGGCCGGCGAGACCGATGCGCAAGGGCAAGGTCTGGGGGGGTGAGGACATGCAGGGCTCCGGATGCGAACAGGCCTGTCGTCTAGGCGGGCACGATGGTGAAACGCAAGCACGGGTGTTTACGCCGCCGCCGGAACGCGGGATGATGCGGGATGGGAGACGTTTCATGACGATCATCAGCAACCGGCGCGGCGTCCTGGGCGCGGGGCTCGCCGGGTTGGCCTGGCCGGGCTTTGCCGTGGAGGCCGGGCAGGCCGACATGGTGGTGATCAACGCCCGCATCCATACCGTCGATGCCGCCAATCCGCGCGCCACGGCCTTTGCCGTCCGCGATGGCCGCTTCATGCGGGTGGGGGACGATGCCGCAGCGCGCGCGCTGGCCGGCAAGGGCACCGAGATCATCGACGCCAAAGGCATGACCATCGTGCCGGGCTTCATCGATTGCCACAACCATGCCAGCGGCGAGATGCTGCTGTACGAAGTGCTTGTCGGCAATCCGTTCGAGGTCGAGTTTGTCAGTATCGCCAGCATCATCGCCAAGTTGCGTGCCCATGCCGCCACGCTGCCGCCCGGCCAATGGGTCGAAGGCTATTTCCACGACGATACCAAGCTGACCGACAAGCGCCTGTTGACCATCGCCGATCTTGACCTGGTGTCGCGTGATCATCCGGTCTGCGTCCATCATCGCGGCGGCCATACCGGATTTTACAATTCCAGGGCCTTTGCGCTGGCCGGTGTGACCGGCGCCACGCCCAATCCGCCCGGCGGCACCTTCGACCGGGCGCGTGACGGCAGCCTCAACGGCCGGGTCACCGACAATGCCATGGATGTGTTCGATACGGTCGGCACGCGACCGCAGTTCAGCGCCGCGCAGCAGGTGCAGCGCGCCCGCGATGCGGCGGCGCACATGTCGAAATCCTTCGCCCGCTATGGCCTGACCGGGGTGCACCATCAGGGCGGCGACCTTGCGGCGTTGCAGGCGATCAGGGCGCGCGGCGAATTGTGCCACCGCGTCAGTTATGAAACGCGCGGGGCCATGCTTGATGCCATGATCGCCAATGGCATCCAGACCGGCTTCGGCGATGACTGGATCAAGCTTGGCGCCAGCTTCGAACATACCGCCGATGGCAGTTTTTCCGAACGCACCATGGCGATCAGCACACCCTATGCCGGCCGCACCCCGCCCTATTTCGGCAATGTTACCGAGGAACAGCCGGTGCTCGATGCCTGGGTGGAACGGGTGCATCGCGCCGGCATCCAGGCCAATTGCCACGCCAATGGCGATGTGGCGATCGCGATGGTGCTCACGGCCTATGAACGCGCCCAAAAGGCGTTTCCGGTGGCCGACCCGCGCTTCAAGATCACCCATTGCACGCTGGTCAATGACGATCTGGTGCGACGCATGAAGGCGGTCGGCGCGATCCCGGCGCCGTTCACCAGCTATGCCTATTACAATGCCGACAAGTTCGGTTTTTATGGCGAGGCGATGATGCGCAACGCCATGGCGTTCCGTTCGTTCCTCGATGCCGGCATTTCGGCATGCGCCGGCTCGGACTTTTACCCCGGGCCGTTCGCGCCGTTGATGGGGATGCAGGGCATGGTGACGCGCACCGGCTGGAACGGTGAAACCTGGGGGGCGAACCAGCGCGTTACCGTGGCCGAAGCGCTGCGCATCAACACGTTGAACGGTGCCTTTGCCTCACGCGAAGAAGCGATCAAGGGCTCGATTGCCGCAGGCAAGCTGGCCGATTTCGTCATGCTCGCCGATGATCCGGCGCAGGTGACACCCGACCGCATCAAGGATATCGCCATCGTGCGCACGGTGACCGGCGGGCGAACCGTCCATGCGGCCTGATTCTTGGCTGGAGATGCGTCGTCAAGTGCGTTACGCCAAGCGGGGTGTAAATAAAGGCGGCATCGACTTGGGGGTCATTTTCGGGCGCCGCTGTTTGTGGCACTTTCTTTTTAGTCGATCTGCACATTGAATCGAGGGGGGCCGATGAATTCGGCGGGGACACACAAGGGCGGCCAGGCGTGGATGACGCGCTGGTTGGGCCCCAGTATCGACGCAGCCGCGATCGATGGCCGCAAAACCTTGTGGCAACGACTTGTCGTCGCCGCGATCGCGGCGGCACTGGTCACGGCCAATCTGGGACCGCAGATCGGCGCTGCGTGGCTGGGCATCGCCTATGGCGCCGAAGGGCTGGCGTGGTTCGCGACGCGGCGCGTGCTGCAGGGGCAGCAGGGCGATCTGGCCGAACGGTTCATCTATATTTTGTGCGTTACGTTCCTGGCGGCTAACTGGGCCTTCCTGACATTGCTTTATTGGCTGAGCGAGCGGCCGGGGTTGCAATATGTCGCCATCCTCGTTGCCAGTGCGCAACTGATCCACGCCCAGGCCTTCACCTTTCGCTCGCGCGCCGTGCTGGCGATCCAGGCGGTCATTCCGGCCGGCGTGCTGGTGACGCTGATGCTGTTCTATTCGGACCTGGCGGGGCTCGAATGGATGACCGCGGCGATCGGCACCGCGGCGACGCTGGGCTATGTCGCGAGCAGCGCCATGGCCAACCGCAAGGCCGCCCGCGCGCTCGATGCCAGCCGCGACGAACTGGAAAAGATCGCCTATTCCGATGCGCTGACCGCGCTGGCCAACCGGCGCCGCTTTACCGCCGACATGCGGCAGTTGATGGATTATTCGCGCCGCCACGGCACGCGCTTTGCGCTGGTGCTGATCGATCTCGATCGCTTCAAGGACATCAATGACCGGCTCGGCCATGATGTCGGCGATGCGTTGCTGGTGGCAGCGGCGCGGCGATTGCAGGAATTGACCGCCGATGACGACAGCGTCGCCCGGCTTGGCGGCGATGAATTCGCCGTGCTGATCTCGGATGCGTCGGACCATCAGCGCATCGCCGATTTCTGCCAGAGCATCATCGACAATGTGGCGGCGCAGCTCGATATCGATGGCACGCAGGTGTCAGCGACATCGAGTGTCGGCGTGGCGGTATATCCGCAGGATGGATCGGGGCAGGAATCGCTCTACAAGGCGGCCGACAAGGCGCTTTATGCCGCCAAGACCGGCGGCCGCAACACCTGGCGGGCGTTCGGCGCCAAGGATGACGGTAATGAGGGTGGGGGCGATCCGCCGCCGTAGCGTCGCTTGCCGGATCGACTCCCTCCCCGCAGGGGGGAGGGCGTGAAATTTCCTAGCTGCCCGCCTTGGCCGGCGTGTTGACTCCCATCGACTGGAGATATTTCTTCACGTTGCGCGCCGCCTGGCGGATGCGGTGTTCATTTTCCACCATGGCGATGCGCACGAAACCTTCGCCATCCTCACCATAGCCGACGCCTGGTGCCACGGCGACTCCGGCATGGGTAAGCAACTGCTTGGAGAACTCGAGGCTGCCCAGATGCGCCAGCGCCGGCGGCAGCGGCGCCCAGCAGAACATACTGGCGCGCGGCGGCGGGATTTCCCAGCCGGCGCGGCCGAAGCTTTCGACCAGAACGTCGCGGCGGCTGTGATAAAGTTGGCGATTGCGCTCGACGACATCCTGCGGGCCGTTGATCGCGGCGACCGCGGCGGCCTGGATCGGAGTGAAGGCGCCGTAATCGAGATAGGATTTGACCCGGGTGAGGGCGCCGATCAGCGTCTTGTTGCCGACCGCGAAACCGATGCGCCAGCCCGCCATCGAATAGGTTTTCGACATCGAGGTGAATTCGATCGCGACATCCTTGGCGCCGGGCACCTGGAGGATCGACGGTGTCGGCTGGCCGTCGAAATAGATTTCGGAATAGGCAAGGTCGGACAACACCCAGAGCTGGTGCTTTTTGGCGAAGGCCACGACGCGTTCGTAGAAAGCCAGGTCGACCGTTTCGGCGGTCGGGTTCGATGGATAGCCCATCACCAGCACCGATGGCTTGGGCACGGTGAACTTCATGGCGCGTTCCAGCGCTTCGAAATAGCGTTCATCAGGGGTCGTCGGCACGCTGCGGATGGTGGCGCCGGCGATGATGAAGCCGAGGGTATGGATCGGGTAGCTCGGGTTGGGCGCCAGCACGACATCACCCGGCGCGGTAATCGCCTGCGCCAGATTGGCCAGGCCTTCCTTCGACCCCAATGTTACCACCACTTCGGTTTCGGGATCGACATCGACGCCGAATAACCATGGGCATCGGGCTTGGCGGCGACTTCGGCGAGCTTTTCGATGACATGCGGCGGTGGCGGCAGATCGGGATTGCCCATGCCGAGATCGATGATGTCATCCCCGCGGGCGCGCGCCGCGGCCCGCATCGCGTTGACTTCGGCGATGACATAAGGGGGCAGGCGGCGGATGCGGTAGAAATCGTCGTTCATCGGTCGGTCTTTCGATGGGCTTGAAGGCGCATAACGCCGGGCGATGGAGAACACAAAACAAAGCGGGCGGGAGCTTGCCACCCCCGCCCGCTGATCGGCTTGAAGGGTGGGCGCGGGTCAGGCCGCCGCGGCGGCCTTGCTGGCGGCTGCGGTGTCGGTGGCGGCGGTGTTGGCGGCAGCGATGCGCGTCACTTCGTGTCTCCGGCGGGCATGGCCTGCGTGCGGCCACCTGAATCGCCATAGCGCCATCTGCACGCGCCGCAAAGCGGACTTTTGCGTGCGGCTGCCCTTGGCGCGGCGAGCGCAAGCGTTCACTATGCCGGCAACAATTCTTTGGGGAATAACCATGGCCGAAGTGCCGACCGAAACGCAGCCGCTCGAACAATTCCAGAAATGGACCGAACTCGCCGGGCGCGGCCAGCAGATGATGCTCGAATTCCTCGCCAAGGAACCCGAGGTCGGGGCGACCGATCCGATGGGGATGATGGCGACCTGGCAGAAGACCGCGCTGGCGGCGATGGCCGACCCGCAGAAACTGATCGACCTGCAAAGCCGCTACATGGCCGATGCGATGACGCTGTGGCAGTCGTTCCTCACGCCCGAAACGGTCAAGAGCCCGGTCGCCGAAGTGAAGGACAAGCGCTTTGCCGGCGAGGCGTGGCGCGAGACCCCGGCGTTCGATTTCCTGCGCCAATCCTATCTGCTCGCGTCGAACTACACGCTGGAGGCAACCGCGGGCATCGAAGGGATGGAGGCGAAGGACAAGGCCAAGGCGCAGTTTCTCGTCAAGCAATATGTCGACGCGATCAGCCCGAGCAATTTCCTCGCCACCAACCCCGAAGTGCTGAAGAAGACGGCGGAAACCGGCGGCAGCAACCTCATCAAGGGGCTCGAGCATCTGCTGGGCGATCTTGAAGCCGGCCGCATGAAGATGACCGACGAAAACGCCTTCGAAGTCGGCCGCAACGTTGCGATCACGCCGGGCAAGGTGGTGTTCGAAAACCGGCTGTTCCAGTTGATCCAGTACACGCCGACGACGGCGAAGGTTTATGAAACCCCGCTGCTGATCTTCCCGCCGTGGATCAACAAATTCTACATTCTCGACCTGACGGCGGAAAAAAGCTTCATCCGCTGGGCGGTCGAACAGGGGCTGACGGTGTTCGTCGTGTCGTGGAAGAACGCCGATGCGAGCCTCGCCGACGCCACGCTCGATACCTATGTCGGCGAAGGCCAATTGACCGCGATCGATGTCGTGCTGGAGATCTGTGGCACGCCGAGCACCCACACCATCGGCTATTGCGTTGCCGGCACGACGCTCGCCGCCACGCTCGCCGTGCTGGCGGCGCGGGGGCAGGCTGCCAAGGTCGCGAGCGCGACCTTCTTCACCGCCCAGGTCGACATGAGCGAATGCGGCGACCTTGCGGTCTTTGTCGACGAAGCCGGGCTTGAGGCGGTCGCGGCGCTGACCACCGACAAGCCCTGGCTCGATGGCCGCAACATGGCGATGACCTTCAACCTGCTGCGCTCGAACGATCTGATCTGGAGCTATGTCGTCAACAACTACATGATGGGGAAGGATTATTACCCCTTCGACCTGCTCTATTGGAACAGCGATGCCACCAACGTGCCGGCGCTGTGGCACAAGAGCTATCTGGAAGACATTTACCGCGACAATCTGCTCGTCGTGCCCGGCGGCATCACCGTGCTCGGCGTGCCGATCGACCTGAAGACGGTGGCGACGCCGGCCTATATCCAGGGCGGCAAGGAAGATCATATCGCCCCGGCGCGATCGGCGTACAAACTCACCAGCCATTTCACCGGGGACAAGCGCTTCGTCCTCGCGGGGTCGGGGCATATCGCCGGGGTGGTCAACCCGCCGTCGCTGAAGAAATACCAATATTGGACGAGCGATACGCTGCCCGAACGCTTTGATGATTTCGTCGCGCAGGCGACCGAAACCAAGGGCAGCTGGTGGCCCGACTGGATCGCCTGGCTGGTGCCGCGCTCGGGCAAGAAGGTGGCGAAACGCGTGCCCGGCAGCGGCAAATACCCGGCCATCGAGGATGCGCCGGGGCGGTATGTGAAAGAACGGATCTGAGATTGTCGTAACCGGCATTCGGATGTTATATGGCGCCATATCGAAACCAGATTGGAGCTATGCCATGTCGGTAAGCCTGTCGATCAAGAACGCCCCGCAGGAGGTCGTTGATCGCTTGCGCGCCCGCGCTGCGCGCAATCACCGTTCCCTGCAAGGTGAGCTTCTGTCGATCATCAGCGCTGCCGCGGCCGAGCCGGTGGTGCCGGATTACACGGCATTGGTGCGACGGTCATCGGCGCTGGGGGTGGGCGGTGAGAGCGCCATGACGGTGGGATGGCTCCGCGAAGATCGCGACCGCTGACGCCATGGCGAACAAGCCCATTGTCATCGATGCGTCGGCGCTCGCCGCCGTCCTGTTCGCCGAAGATGAAGCGCCCATGGTCCTGCCGCAGATCGCGGGGTGTGCATTGGTGGCGCCGGTCCTGATCCTCACCGAAATCGCCAGCATCGCGGTCAAGAAAGTCCGCCGTCTGGGTATGGCCCAGTCCGTCGTATCGGCCGCCGTCGCCGGCCTGGCGGATTGGCAACTGACGTTGGTCGAAATCGCGCCGGACACCGCTTTTTCGGCCGCGATGCAAACCGGGTTGAGCGCTTATGATGCCAGCTATTTTTCGCTCGCCCGGCAATTTGAAACGCGGCTGGTAACGCTCGATGCCGCCCTGGCGCGCGCTTTTTCGTAGAAATAGAGGCCCGAAAATGAGCGATTTCAAAGCCGCGATGCGCCGGATCATCACCGGTGATGACGCCACCGGCCAGTCGGTGATCATCCTCGATGGCGGGCCATCGGTATTCGCCGGCGACCCCGACCTCGGTGGCCTGTTCGAAATCTGGGAAGACAGCGCGTCGGGCCCGCTCGACCCGCGCGATCACACCGATCTCGGCGCCACCCGCGCCGTGCTCGGCCCGCGCCCCGGCAAAGTCCAGGTGCGCTGGTTCGTCGTCTCGCCGCTGCCCGAAGGCGTGCCCAAGGCCGAACAGGACGCCACCGCCCGCGCCGTGTTCGCCATGTTCGATGGCGATCGCCACATCATCGACCAGAGCCGTGCGTCGGCAATGCATGAAACCCATTCGATCGATGTCATCTGCCTGCTGCAGGGCGATGTCTCGCTGATCCTCGAAGGCAGCGAAACCCGGGTGAAACCGGGGCAGGTGGTCATCCAGCGCGGCACGAACCATGCCTGGGTGGCGCATGGCGGACCGGCGCTGCTGCTGGCGGTGCTGATCGACCGGCCGTTGGTTTAGGGCAGGGCCTCCGGCGGCTGGGGCCTTGGCCCCAGACCCCTTGCAAATAGTGTGTTTCATTGGGTCGCCTGCGCTGATACCCAGCCCATGGCGCCGGCACAGAACGGCAGTTTGCCAGCCATTGCATTGCCTTGTCGTGGCTGACGAGGCAATAACCGGGGCGTGTCTGATGTGCTTACCCCCCATGCGGCTGCAGCGATCCTGCTCGCAGTGGCGACATTTTATGGCTTTGCCAGCGGCCGGGTGCGCGTTGAAATCGTCGCGTTGCTCACCATCGGCGCGATCGCGCTTGGCCTGTTTTTCTTTCCCTTGCCAGGCGCTGCGGCCCAGGACGGGCTGGCGCTGGCGTTTTCGGGGTTCGGCCATCATGCGCTGATCACCATTTGTGCCCTGATGATCCTGGGGCGCGGGCTGGTGGTCACCGGCGCGCTCAACCCGGCGGCGCGGGCACTCAACCGGGTCTGGCGCTTCAATCGACAACTCGGGCTGGTCGTCACGCTGCTGCTCGCGGCGGCGACGAGCATGATGGTCAACGATACCCCGGTGCTCGTGCTGCTGCTGCCGATCCTGGTGCAACTGGCGCAGAATGGCGGCATGCCGGCGTCGAAGACGCTGATTCCGGTCAATGCCGCCGTCCTCATCGGCGGCATGGCGACGACGATCGGCACCTCGACCAATTTGCTGGTTGTCTCGATCGCCAGCGATCTCGGCATGGCGCCGCTGGGGGTGTTCAGTTTCACCGGCATCGTGCTTGTCGCCGGGCTGGTGGCCTTGCCCTACATCTGGCTGGTGATGCCGAAGCTGTTGCCCGACAATTCGGCGGCGGCCGGGCATCCGCCGCGCGCCTATCGCGCCGAATTGCGCTTCGGTGCCGGCTCGGCGGCGCTGGGCCGGCGCGGTGACCAGTTGCGCGCGCTGTTGCCACCCGAAGTCACCCTGGTCGGCGCCATGCCGGCAGTGATCGGCGAGGACACGCGACTGACGCTGGAGGGCGGGCAGGAGGCGCTGGCCGAAGTGGCGCAGCAGTTGGGCGCGCAGCCGGCACCGGGCTGGTTGCTGACCCGGCTGGCGCGCGATGCCGCAGTCGCGCACGTCGATCTGGTCGTTGCCGAAATGGCGGTGGCCCCCGATGCGCGGCTGATCGGGCTGACGCTGCAAACCGCCGGCATCGCGGGCGTTGCAGTGATCGGCGTCCACCGGGTCCGCAGCGATCGCATGGTGGCGCCGGCGGTGCTGTGCGAGGGCGATGTGCTGCTCGTCATGGCGACCGAGGCGGCGCTGCAGGATTTCGCGCGCCGCGACGGGTTGTTGATCCTCGAGGGTGCGCGCGAACTATCGCGTTCGGCCAAGGCCGGGCTGGCGCTGGCGATCATGGCCGGGTCGGTCGCGCTGGCGAGCTTCGGGCTGGTGCCGATCGCGATTTCGGCGCTGGGCGGCGCGGTGCTGATGTTCGTTACCGGCTGCGTGCGCTTCGATCGGGTCGGCCGGGCGCTGTCGGCCAAGGTGATCGTGCTGGTTGCAGCGAGCATTGCGCTGGGCAAGATCGTGCTGGTCAGCGGCGCGGCCGGCTGGCTGGGCGGCGTGCTGGCGCAGGGGCTGCAATATCTGCCCGCCGCCGGCGTGCTGGCGGCGATCATGATCTTCGTGACGATCCTGACCAACTTTGCGTCCAACGCCACGGCAGCCGCGGTGGGCACGCCGATCGCCTTCAGCCTGGCGCAGCGGCTGGGCCTGCCGGTCGAGCCGCTGGTGCTGGCGGTGCTGTTCGGCTGCAACCTCTGCTATGCCACGCCGATCGCCTATCAGACCAACATGATGATCATGACCGAAGGCGATTACCGCTTTGCCGATTACATCCGCACCGGGGTGCCGCTGGTCGCGATCATGGTAGTGACGCTGTCGACGCTGCTGGTCTGGCGCTACGGACTGTAGCGCTACTCGGCGGCCTCGGCGAGTAGCGGCCGCGCCACCGTCACCGGCAGCGCGCTGAACACCATGTCCGCGTCGAGCGCTCCGTCTTTCAGCTCCTGCTTGTCGAGCTTGTAGTTGGCGGTGACCATCCACGGTGCGCGGTTGCCCGAGCGGGGCAGGGCGTCGGCGCCGCGTTGGACATAGCCTGAGGACAGGTCCATCGCGAGGCGTTCGGGTTCGACGCCGGGGCCGGGGGTGGGCGTTGCGCTGGCGAAGCCTTTGGCCTTCATATGGCTAAGCAGGCGGGTAACATAGGTGGCGATCAGGTCCGAGCGCAGGGTCCAGCTGGCGTTGATATAGCCGAAGCTCACGGCCAAATTGGGGATGCCGGAGAACATCATGCCCTTGTAGCTGAGCGTATCGGCGACGCGGCGGGGCTGGCCATCGACGCTGATCGCCATGCCGCCGAGCGCTTCGAGTTTCAGGCCGGTGGCGGCGACGATGATATCGGCGGGGAGCAGATCGCCCGACGCGAGGCGGATGCCGGCGGGTTCGAAGCGCTCGATGGTGTCGGTGACGATTTCGGCCTTGTCGGCCTTGATCGCTTCGAACAGGTCGGCGTCGGGGATCAGGCAGAGCCGCTGGTCCCAGGGGTTGTAGCGCGGGGTCAGGTGCTTGCCCATGTCATAGCCTTCGGGGAGCAATTTCTGCAGCCGGCCGAGCAGGCTGGCGCGGACTTTTTCGGGGTTCTTGCGGCTCTGGTTATAGAACCACATGCCGAAGGTGACATTCTTCCAGCGCACGATGTCATAGGCCATTTGCGCCGGCAGGTATTTGCGCAGGAAATCGGCGATCGCATCGGTGCCCGGGCGGCTGACCATATAGGTGGGCGATCGTTGCAGCATCGTCACATGCGCTGCCTTTTGCGCCATCGCCGGCACCAGTGTAACCGCGGTGGCGCCCGACCCGATGATGACGATTTTCTTGCCGGCATAATCGAGATTTTCGGGCCAGAATTGCGGCTGGATGACCTGGCCGGCGAAATCCGCCTCGCCCGGCCATTCGGGCTTGTAGCCCTGGGTGTAGCTGTAATAGCCCGAGCACATGTAGAGGAAATTGCAGGTGAATTGCGCCGTGCTGCCATCCGTTTGCGCGGTTGTCACCGTCCAGCGCGCCGTGGTGGAATCCCAATCGGCGGCTTTCACCTTGTGGCCGAAATGGATGTGCTTTTGCACATCGTGTTCGCGCGCGGTTTCGACGATATAGTTGCGGATGCTCGGGCCATCGGCAATCGCCTTGGCTTCTTCCCACGGCTTGAAGCTGTAGCCCAGCGTGTACATGTCGCTGTCCGACCGGACGCCGGGGTAACGGAACAGGTCCCAGGTGCCACCGATGGCATCGCGGCCTTCGAGGATGGCAAAGCTGTGCCCGGGGGCGCCGGTCTTGAGATGGACGGCAGCGCCGATGCCCGACAAGCCGGCACCGACGATGATGACGTCGAAATGATCCTGGCTCATCGCAGTTCGGCTCCCGGTTGGTTGACGCTTACGTTAACCGCAGCGCCCCTTGAGTGCAACCCGTGGGGGTGCGGCGCGTTTGCTGTCAGCAACCATGAAAGGATGCCCGAATGACAACGCCTGCCGAACTGACGGACAAATTCTGGAAGGCGATCCACGCCGACCGCACGATGATGATCGGCCTTGCCGGGGTCGATGACGGTCACACGCGGCCGATGACGGCGGTGACCGAAGGCGAACGCGGCCCGATCTGGCTGTTCACCTCGAAGCAGACGACGCTGGCGACACAGATCGATATCGACCAGCGCGCGGTTGCGAGCTTTGTTTCCAAGGGGCACGACCTGTTTGCCAGCATCCATGGTCGATTGTCGGTGAACAACGATCCGGCGATCATCGACCGGTTGTGGAACCCGATGATCGCGGCCTGGTATCCCGGCGGCAAGCAGGACCCCGACTTGACGCTGCTGCGCTTCGATGCCGAGGAAGCCGAAATCTGGCTCAGCAGCACCAGCCTGCTTGCCGGGTTGAAGCTGTTGATCGGCAGCGATCCCAAGCAGGATTATGAGGACAAGGTGGCGACGGTGAAGCTGGCGTAAAACCCTCTTCCTCAAGGGGAGGGGCGACTCGCCGGCTTCGGCGAGCGGGAGAGGGTGGTGTTCTGCGGTGACGCAGGCGCCGCCCTTTTCTTTCGGTGAAGCAGGAAATTAAGGAAGGGCTTGGGCAAAGCCCAAGCTGACGTCAGACGAGTTCGGCGCGCAAGAGCGCGCGCCGCCTCGCTGGCCGGCCTTGAACGAGTCAGAAAATAGCTGCGCTATTTTCAACCGTTCTGCAGCTAGCGCCTTGGCATCCCCGGCATCTGCGGCGGGGGCCGGCGATCGCGATCGCGCCGCGGCAACTGCGCCTGGTACGCCACCAGGCAGTGTTCGGTGCAATAGGGAAAGCTCGCTTGCGAAGGCTTGCCGCAGAAATGGAAATCCGCGTCCCCGGGGTGGCCGATCGGCCATTTGCAGATCTTTTCGTTCAGATCGAGCAGGCTGGTCTTGGCGGCCTTGCCGCTGCGCACAGGCTTTTTCGCGACCGGGCGTGCGGCAACCGGGGCCGGGGCGGGAGCGGCAACCGGGGCCGGGGCGGGCGCGGCAACGGGGGCGGCGACGGCGGTTTCGGCGTCCTCCCCGGCCTTTACCGGCGACGGGCGCGATTCGAGGCCGAGGCGATGTGCCTTGCCGATGACGGCGTTGCGGGTAACGCCTTCGCCAAGCTGTTCGGCGATCTGGCTGGCGGTCATGCCGCCTTCCCAGCCGGCTTTCAGCTGTGCGATGCGTTCGTCGGTCCAGGCCATCTATTTCATTCCTTTTGCCGAACCGGGTTGCGGCCCGGGCGGTGCCGGCGGTAAAGCCGGTGCATGTCGTCCCCTGCAAATCCCGAAAGCCGCCACCCCGAACCGGGTGTGGTGGTGATCCCATCGGTCAATTGGCAGGGTTTGAAGACCCTGTATCTGAAGGAAGTGCGCCGGTTTTTCAAGGTGCAGTTGCAGACGATCTGGGCACCGGCGATCACCACCTTGATGTTCCTCGTGATTTTCTCGCTGGCGCTGGGCAGCACCCGCGCTGCCGTGCTCGGCGTTCCCTATGCCGATTTCCTCGGGCCGGGCCTGATCGTCATGGGGATGATCCAGAATGCCTTTGCCAATTCATCGTCGTCGATCCTTGTTGCCAAGGTGCAGGGCTCGATCATCGATGTGCTGATGCCGCCCTTGTCGGCGGGTGAACTGGTGATGGCCTATGTCGCCGGCGCGCTCACCCGCGCCTGGCTTGTCGGCCTTGCGGTGTGGACGGTGATGGCGATCGCGCCGGGGGTCGATGTGCCGATCGCCAACCCGTTGCTGGTGCTTTATTTCGGCACGATGGGGGCGGTGATGCTGTCGCTGCTCGGCGTTCTCACCGGTGTCTGGGCCGACAAGTTCGATCATGCCGCCGCGGTCACCAATTTCGTCATCCAGCCGCTGACGCTGTTGTCGGGCACTTTCTACGCCATCGACAAGGTCAACCCGACAATGGCGATGATCAGCCATGCCAACCCGTTTTTCTACATCATCGATGGTTTCCGTTCGGGCTTCATCGGCGTGTCGGATGGCCTGATGGTGCAGGGCGCGGTCATCCTTGCGCTGGTCAATGTGGCGCTCTGGGCGTTATGTTATCGCGTCATTCGTTCGGGCTGGCGCCTGAAGGCCTGAATGGGCCTCCGGCAATACGGCTATGGCCTTGGCGTTTCGCTTCGGCCAAGCCAAAGCAAAATCAGGTCATGATGTTGCGGGGGGTTCTCGCCCCGGGCGACATAAAGGGTTAGATTGTTCTCATGAAGTCTGCTTCCCTCCAACGCCTTGTGGCGGCCGGCACGCTGGCCCTGGCGCTCGCTGCCTGTGGCGGCGGGGATAAGGATGCCCAGAAAAAACGCCCGCCCGCCATGGTCGGCGCGATGGCTGCGTCGTCGGCCGATTTTGCGCCGCGGCTGGTGGCGCTCGGCACCGTGACACCGTTGCAGGCGGTCGACGTGCGGCCGCGCACCGATGGCCAGATCACGGCGATCCTGTTCCGCGAAGGGGATAATGTTCGCGCCGGGCAACCGTTGTTCCAGCTCGATGATCGCGCCGCGCGGGCGCAATTGGCGCAGGCGCGGGCCAGCCTGGCCAGCGCCCGCGCCGCCGCCATGGTGGCGCGCAGCGATTTTTCGCGTGCCGAACAACTTGTCGACAAGGGCTTTGTTTCCAAGGCCGTGCTCGACCAGCGCCGCGCGATTGCGGGCAGCGCCGACGCCGCCATCGCCGGCGCCGTGGCGCAGGTTTCCAGCGCCGAAACCCTGCTCAGCTACCTTACGATCCGGGCGCCGGTTGCGGGCCGCACCGGCGAACTCGGCTTCCGTATCGGCGCGACGGTGCGGCCGGGCGATGTGCCGCCGCTCGTCACCGTCAACCAATTGTCGCCGATCGCGGTGCGTTTCCTGGTGCCGTCGTCCGATATCCAGCAGGTGCGCAGCGCCATGGCGGCAGGCGCGATGCCCGTCATCGCCCGGGCACAGGGCACCGCCAATGCCCTGCCGCTCGCTACCGGCCGGCTGGCGTTTCTCGACAATAATGTCGATCCCGGCAATGGCGGCGTTGCGGCCAAGGCGGAATTTTCCAATGCCGGGGATACGCTGTGGCCCGGCGCGATCATCGATATCGTGCTGCCGCTGGGCGCCGCGTCGCCGCGCATCGTGCTGCCCGAAGCCGCGGTGCAGACCGGGCGCGATGCGCCGTTCGTCTGGGCGATCGGCAAGGACGGCAAGATCGCGATGCGCACCGTCAGCGTTGCCGGCCGCGCCGATGGCAAGGTCTATCTCGCCAGCGGCGTGGCGCCCGGTGAAAACATCGTCACCGATGCGCTGAGCAAGCTCAAGCCTGGTGACACCGTGCGCACCCGTCCCGGCGGCCCCGGCCCCGGCCGTGCGCCGCGCAACGCCATGGCGCCTGATGCCGCAACGGCGGTTGGCGGCTGATGGGCGGCATCGTCCGCCTTGCCGTCGACCGGCCGGTGGCAACCGTGCTGCTCAGCCTGGCGATCATCTTTGCCGGCTTCTTCGGCTATCGCCAACTGCCGGTGTCGGCGCTGCCCGAAGTCGACCTGCCGACCATCCAGGTCAGCGCCAACCTGCCCGGCGCCAACCCGGCGACCATGGCGACATCGGTCGCCACGCCGATCGAACGCCAACTGGCGACCATCGCCGGCATCGACCAGATCACCTCGAGCTCGTCGACGGGTTCGACCAACATCACCATCCAGTTTGCGCTCGATCGCAATATCGATGCAGCGGCGCTCGATGTGCAATCGGCGCTGTCGGCGGTCAGCCGGCGGCTGCCCGATGAAATGCCGTCGCCGCCAACTTTCAAGAAGGTCAATCCCGCCGACCAGGCGGTGATGATCCTGACGGTGCGTGACCCGACGCGGCCGGCGAATTCGTTGCAGACCATCGTCGACACCCTCATCATCCCGCGCATTTCGACGATGGCAGGGGTCGGCGAGGTGCAGACCTATGGCAGCCGCCGCTATGCCATCCGCATCCAGTTCGATCCGGCGGCGCTTTCGGCGCGCAACCTGACGCCGGGCGATATTCGCGAAGCGGTGGCGGCCGCCAACAGCAATATCGCGGTCGGCACGATCAATGGCGGCGATCGCAACTATGTGCTCGATGCCAGCGGAAACCTTGAAAAGCCCGAGGATTTTGCCAAGATCATCGTCGCGACGCGCAATGGCCTGCCGGTGCGGCTGGGCGACCTGGCGCTGGTGATCGACAGCTATGAACAGCTGCGCGGCGGCGCCAAGTTCAACGGCGAACAATCACTCACCGTCGCGATCACCCGGCAACCCGGCGCCAACGTCGTCAAGCTGGTCGATGACGTCAAGGCCATGCTGCCGCTGATCCGCGAATCGATCCCGCCATCGATATTGATCATGGCAGTGGTCGACCGCTCTGAATCGGTGCGCGAATCGGTCGCCGATGCGCAATACACGCTGGTCGGCACCGCCTTGCTGGTCATTCTCGTCATCTATCTCGTGCTCGGTGACGCCCGCGCCACAGTCATCCCCGCGGTCGTCCTGCCGCTTGCGGCCATCGGCACCTTTGCCGGCATGTACATGTTCGGTTTCAACCTCGACAATCTGTCCTTGCTGGCGCTGACGCTGGCGACGGGTTTTGTCGTCGATGATGCGATCGTCGTGCTGGAAAACATCGTCCGCCATATAGAAGATGGCGAAAGCCCGCGCGAAGCCGCAGTCACCGGCGCCAACGAAATCGCCTTCACCGTGCTGTCGATCTCGGTCTCGCTGGTCGCGGTGTTCATCCCGCTGCTGTTCATGGGCGGCGTTATCGGGCGCCTGTTCTTCGAATTCGCCGTGACGATGACAATCGCCATCGCCATTTCCGCGGTGCTGTCGTTGACGCTGATCCCGATGATCGCGGCGCGCGTGCTGCGTGGCGGCCATCAGGGCGAGGGCAGCCGCGTTGCGCGCCTCTCCACCCGCGCCTTCGGCCGCCTGCAAGGCACCTATCTGCGGGCGTTCGATTCGACGCTCCGCCATCGCAAGCTTGTCGGTTTCCTGACGGTCGCGTCGATCGGCGTGGCGATCTGGGGCTTCACTGTCGTGCCCAAGGGCTTTTTCCCGACCGAGGACACCGGCGCGATTTTCGTCGGCACCGAGGCCGCGCCCGACATCGGTTATGACCAGATGCTCGCCAAACAGGACGCGATTGCCCGCATCGTGAGCGCCGACCCGGCGGTCGAACGTGTCAACAGCTTTGTCGGCGGCGGCGGCGGCGGGTCGAACACCGGCCGCATGTTCGCGCCGCTGAAGCCGCGCGCCGAACGCGACGCCGCCGAAATCGTCCAGGCGCGGCTGCGCAAGAAATTCGCCAGCGTGCCGGGCATCCAGGCCTTTCCGAACATCCCGCAGAATTTGCAGCTCGGTGGCCGCCAGTCATCGAGCAATTATCAGTACACGCTATCGTCGGTCGATGGTGACGAATTATATGCCTTTGCGCCGCTGCTCGAGGCGAAACTGCGCGCCACGCCGGGGTTCGAGGATGTGTCTTCGGATTATCAGCGCGGCGCGCGCGAAGTGATGATCGAGGTCGATCGCGATGCCGCCAGCCGGCTTGGCGTGCCGGTGGCAGCGATCCGCCAGACGCTTGGTGCGGCCTATGGCAATCAGCAGATTTCGACGGTCTATACCGATGTCGACAGCTATCAGGTCATCCTCGAGATTGCGGCGGGTGAACAATTGACCCCCGATGGCATCGGGCGGCTGACGGTGCGCGGCAATAGTTCGGCGGGCGTGCCGGGGCAATTGGTGCCGCTGTCGGCGGTCACCCGGGTTTTCATCCAGGGTGCGCCCTCGGTCGTCGCGCACCAGAGCCAGTTGCCGGCGGTGACGCTGTCGTTCAACCTCACCAAGGGCGTGGCGCTGTCGCAGGCCAAGCCGATGATCGAGGCGGCCGCGGCCGACCTCGGCGTGCCGGCAACAATCAACGGCTCGTTCGGCGGCAATGCCCAGCAGTTCGAATCGTCGACGTCGTCGATGCCATTGCTGTTCATCGCGGCGATCATCGTCATCTACATCGTGCTCGGCGTGCTGTATGAAAGCTTTGCGCACCCCGTCACCATCCTGTCGGGGTTGCCGGCGGCCGGGATCGGTGCGGTCGCTTTCCTGTGGATTTTCAACAAGCCGCTCGATGTCATCGGCATCATCGGCGTTGTGCTGCTCATCGGCATCGTCAAGAAAAACGCCATCATGATGATCGACTTTGCCCTCGCCGGGCAACGCGCCCATGGCTGGACGCCGGTTCACGCCATTCGGGAAGCCGCGTCGAAGCGCTTCCGCCCGATCATGATGACGACCTTCGCCGCCATGGCCGCCGCGGCGCCGCTGGCGCTCGGGCTGGGGGCAGGGGCGGAACTGCGCCAGCCGCTCGGTATCGCCGTGCTCGGCGGCCTGATCGTCAGCCAGGTGCTGACTTTGTTCATCACGCCGGTCGTCTATCTCGGCATTGAAGGCATCAACGCCCGCATCCGCGCCCGGCGTGGCGGCGCCCAGGTGCGCGAATTGCCCAAGGGCGAAGTGCCGGGGCGGGTCGCGGCGGAATAAAGGGGCCTCCGGCGGCTGGGGCCGACGGCGCCAGACCCCGGTCGTTCGGGAATGGCTGCTATCGGGTGGTTAGCTGCCGTTGGCCTGAAGCAGGCGTTTCGCGTTCTTAGGCGTCACTCCAAGCAAACGCGCAATCTCGTCAACGGTGATTTCTGGACGCGCTTTTCGCAAATCTTCTGCTGACCAAATCAACGATCCCGACATTGCGTCCAAGAAAGTACACGGCGTGGCCAAGGTGTGACCAATATTTAAAACGCGCTCGTATGTTATAAACTCATCAGGCCAGTTGCCCGCCAATATACCTTCTGCCGCTTCTGGGCTAATTCGTCGTAGAAAGTACTCGTCGAAAATGCGCTCTTCCTGAGCGATCATCCAATGCTGACCACATTCGCCACATTTCGAGAGATGAAGCCACCAAAGATCATCTCCATGATCCCGGACATTTTAGATCGTTGCAAACACCTGCCCATCGAGTCCGTCACCACCCATCGGAATGGCTGCGAGGTCCCGAATGGAAGCGCATTCGCACTTTTCGTGCGCCCCAAGATGTTGAGCAAGCGACTTACGAAGTTTCCATACCACGTCTCTGTCGCGATAATCGGCTGAAGCAAGGCTCCAATGCATGTCTTCCCCGAGCGGAGCTTCGAGATCGTCTTGCGCGAGAAACCACTTTTCGAAGGTTATCTCAGCGATATCTCCCCGAGTGAAAGCCCATAGTTTTGAAAGTTGTTCGACAGTCATCGTCATGGTGTTACTCGCCAATGCCGAACGTCCGCAACTGGGCGAAAGTGGCTACATAAATCCACAGCCACAAATTGGGTCTGGGGCCAAGGCCCCAGCCGCCAGAGGCTCTCTACCCCAGTTTGGTCAGCACCCGCTCCACCTCGGTCCACAACGCCGCCAGCGCGCGCGACGCCGGGGCTGTGGCGGATTTGGCGAGTACCGGCAGGCGGGTCGCGGCCATCGCTTCGATCGCGGCGGCATAGGGGATGCACAGGCGTTCCGGATGCGCGGCGATGGTTTCGCGGTGCAGGGCCTTGCGGCGATCGACCATGGTGAACACCGGCAGGATGGCGGGGGCGTTGCCGCGGTGGTGCTTGGCGAGATGGTCGAGCAACTGCGCATAGGCGCGTTCCGACAGCGGCGACGGCAGCATCGGCACGACGAGCAGGTCGACGGCGCGGAAGATCTGGTCGGCGAGTTCGGTGAGCCCGGGCGGACAATCGAGAATGACGCGATCATAATCTTTTTCAAGCGAGCGAATCAGCTTTTTCAGCCGCTTGGCCTTTTCATCCTCGACAAGCTGTTTTTCGAGATGGCGGAGCGACTTGTCGGCGGCCAGCACATCGAGCGCGGCAAAATCCGATGCCTGGACCAGCGGCGCCAGTTCGCCTTCGGCAATACCCTTGCGGGCGCTGCGATCACCGAGCGCGGCGAGGCGCAGCGTGTAGGTGGCGGCGCCCTGGGTATCGAGATCCCAGAGCAGGGTGCGCCGTGCCGACAGCGTGGCGGCAGCATGGGCGAGGTTTACCGCCAGGGCGGTCTTGCCGACCCCGCCCTTGACGCTGAACACCGCGAGGCTGCGCATCTGTCAGGCCGAAAGCGCGTGGCGCAAGCGATCGCGTATGGTGCGCAGCAGAACCCGGTCGATCCCCGCCGGCACGGTCGCGGCGAGCATCGGGGCGGCTTGGGCGGCGGCGTCTCCGGTATCGGGCTTGCGGCCCTTGCGCGGCGTTTCGGCAACGCCGGCCATCAACAGCTTGGCGCCGCGGATGGTCAGCCCCTGATCATGCAGCATCGCACGTATGGTTTCGAGCAGCGCCATGTCGGCGGGGCGATAATAGCGCCGGTTGCCGCCGCGCTTGAGCGGTTGCAACTGCGGAAAGCGGGTTTCCCAGAAGCGCAGCACATGCTGTGGCACGCCGATGGTCTCTGCCGCTTCGCTGATGGTGCGAAAGGCGCGATCGGACTTTTCGGCGGCAACCGTCATGAACAGCCGGTCACGATTTGGCGTTTATGGCTTCGCGCAGCAACTGGCTGGGCCGGAACGTCAACACGGTGCGCGGTTTGATCGGCACTTCGACCCCGGTCTTGGGGTTGCGGCCGATGCGCAGGCCCTTCTTGCGCAGCATGAAGCTGCCGAAAGACGAAATCTTGACATTGTCCCCGCCGAGCAGCGCATCGCTGATCCGATCGAGCACGGTTTCGACGAGTGCAGCCGATTCGGTGCGAGACAATCCGATTTCGCTATGCACGGCGTCGGAAAGTTCGGCTCGGGTCAGGCTTCCGGCAGTTGTGGCAACAGGCGTAGATGACATTGGTTTGTTCCCCCCCGACCTTGGGACTAGACTTCATTGGTCTAGTGTAATGTTAATTATTCTTCAACGCAATCGTTACCAACGAACCGCGGCGGCCCCCCAGGTAAAACCACCACCCATTGCTTCCAGTAACAGTAAATCGCCGCTCTTGATACGGCCATCGCGCACGGCGGTATCGAGTGCCAGCGGCACCGAGGCGGCCGAGGTGTTGGCGTGCGATTCGACGGTGACGATCACCCGGTCGAGCGGCAGCGACAGCTTGCGCGCCGTGCCTTCCAAAATGCGCAGATTGGCCTGGTGCGGGACCAGCCAGGTGACATCGTCGGCGGACAAGCCGGCGGCGGCGAGCGTTTCGGTCATCACTGCGGCAAGATTGGTAACGGCGTGGCGAAAGACCTCGCGGCCCTTCATGCGCAGCTTGCCGGTGGTGCCGGTCGATCCGGGGCCGCCATCGACGTAGAGCAGATCATTGTAGCGGCCATCGCTGTGCAGGCGATGGGCGAGGATGCCGTGATCGGCGGCGGTGCCGATGCCGGTTTCGGCGCGCAGCACGACCGCGCCGGCGCCATCGCCGAACAGCACGCAGGTGGTGCGATCGTCCCAATCGAGCAGTCGCGAAAAGGTTTCGGCGCCGATGACCAGTGCGGTGCGGTGCGCCCCCGAGGTCAGCAGCGCATCGGCAACCGACAGCGCATACAGAAAGCCCGAACAGACCGCGGCGATATCGAAGGCGACGCCGTGCACCATGCCGAGCTTGTGCTGGATGACCGTGGCGCAGGCCGGAAAGGTCTGGTCCGGGGTGGCGGTGGCGACGATGATGAGGTCGATATCGGCCGCTGTCAGCCCGGCGCTGTCGAGCGCGCGGCGGGCGGCGGCGGCGCCGAGATCGGAGGTGAATTCACCTTCGGCAGCGATATGCCGCTGGCGGATGCCGGTGCGTTCGACGATCCATTCGTCGCTGGTATCGACCGTGGCGGCCAGTTCGGCATTGGCGAGCACGCGGGCCGGCAGATAGCTGCCGGTGCCGATGATGCGGGCCCTGATCATTTTGCTGCTTCGGTGGTCAGATCGGGGCGGTGCGCCCGGAAATTGGCCATGTCGTCGGCGATGCGTTCGCGGACATTGCCGATGATCAGGTCGTGCGCCACGCCGATGGCGTTGGCGATGCCACGGATATCGGCCGAACCATGGCTTTTGACGACCAGGCCGTTCAGCCCGAGGAAGACCGCGCCATTATGGGCGTTGGGGTCGAGATGCGCGCGCAGCGCCCGCAGCGCACCGCGCGACAGCAGATAGCCGAGCCGGGTGAGCCAGCTTGATTCGAAGGCCTTGGCGAGCAGCCCGGTGACCAGCTTGCCGGTGCCTTCCGCGGTCTTCAACGCGATATTGCCCGAAAAGCCGTCGGTAACGATGACGTCGATATCGCCGCGGCCGATCTTGTCACCTTCGACAAAGCCTTCGAAACGCATCGGCAGGCGGGCGCCGCGCAGCAAGGTGGCGGCATCGCGGATCTCGTCGGTGCCCTTCAGTTCTTCTTCGCCGATGTTGAGCAGCCCGACCCGCGGCGTTTCTAGGCCGAGCACGGTGCGCGCGAAGGCAGCGCCCATGACGGCGAACTGCACCAGATTTTCGGCATCGCATTCGGTGTTGGCGCCCAGATCGAGCACCGCGACATCGTTCTTGAGGGTCGGCAGCAGCGCGGCGAGCGCCGGGCGATCGATACCGGGCATGGTGCGCAACGCGAACAGCGCCATTGCCATCAGGGCGCCCGTGTTGCCCGCCGAAACCGCGGCATGGGCATCGCCATCCTTGACCGACTGGATCGCCATGCCCATCGATGAGGTGCGCGAACGGCGCAGCGCCTGGCTCGGCTTGTCGGTGCCAAGGACGACTTCATCGGTGTGGACGACCGCCGCCGAGGCAGCAAGGCGCGGACAGCGGGCAAATTCGGCGCGGATGCGGGTTTCCGGGCCATGCAGCCTGAAACGCAGCGACGGGTAGCGTTCGGAAGCGACTTCGGCGGCGGCCATGACATCGGGCAGGCCCGCATCACCACCCATCACGTCAAGCGCGATAACCGGGTTGCTGACGGTCCTGGCGGTCATGCTGTCGGTGCGAGCCCCCACTTGCCCCGGCCCCATCCACGTCGATCCAGGCGCAACCGGTTCAGGCCTGGATTTCGACGATTTCGCGACCGTTGTAGTGACCGCAGGCACCGCACAGATTGTGCGGCAGCTTCAGTTCGCCACAATTCGGGCATTCCTGGAACGCCGTGGGAACAAGGGCGTGATGGCTGCGGCGCATGTTGCGCTTGGAGGGGCTGGTCTTGCGTTTGGGAACGGCCATGCGGCACCTGTCATCTTTGGCGTTGGGTCGGGCAACTCAGCGGCGGCAGGTGGACGAGCAAACGACCATCAACCACCCCGGGTGGAGCGCCCGAGTTGAGTGAAGCAGCGGCTATAGGGATTTTTCGCCCGCGCGCAAGCGGAAAGGGCGGGCCGGCCGGGCTGCAAGCAGGGGAGACGGGGCGCAAAAGCAGTTGTATGGAAGGCGCGTGCTGACCCTGATCGATATCCGCAACATCGTCCTGATCGAAGCCTTGACGCTCGATTTTGCGGCTGGCCTGTCGGTGCTGACCGGTGAAACCGGCGCCGGCAAATCGATCCTGCTCGATGCGCTGGGGTTGGCGCTGGGCGGACGCGGCGATGCAGCGCTGGTGCGCAATGGCGCCGATTCGGCCAAGGTGACAGCCGAATTCGACGTGCCGGCGGGGCATGCGGCGCGGGTGCTGCTGGCCGGCAACGATATCGACATCGACAGCGACGGCAGCATCATCGTGCGCCGCCAGGTGAAGGCCGATGGCGGCAGCCGCGCCTATATCAACGACCAGCCGGTATCGGCGGCATTGTTGCGCGAAGTCGGCGCGCTGCTGGTCGAAATTCATGGCCAGTCCGATGATCGTGGCCTGCTGGCGGCGCGGGGCCACCGGGCGCTGCTCGATAATTTTGCCGGGCTGGCGGGGTCGCTGGCGGCGGTGCGCACCGCCTGGGGTGCGCTGGCGGCGGCGCGCGCCGCCGAGGCGGACGCGGCAGCGCGGCTCGAGGCCGATGCCCGTGATCGCGAATGGCTCGAACATGCCGTTGCCGAACTGGCGACGCTGGGCGCCGAACCCGGGGAGGAGGCCATGCTCGCCGAGGCACGTGCCGCGATGCAGAAGGGCGCGCGGTTGACTGACGACCTCTCCGCCGTCGATGCGCTGCTCGGTGGTCATGAAGGCGGCTCGGCCAGGCTGGCGCAGGCGGCGCGGCGGCTCGACCGGATCGCGGTGGAACATCCGTTGCTCGGCGAAGCGCTCGAATGCCTCGATCGCGCGCTGGTCGAAGCCGGTGAGGCCGAGGCGCGGCTGGCGGCGGCGGTGCAGGCGCTCGACGCCGATCCGGCGCGGCTGGAAGCAACCGAGACGCGGTTGTTCGAATTGCGGGCCATGGCGCGCAAGCACCGGGTCGATGCCGACGCGCTGCCCGGGCTGGCCGAAACATTGCAGGCGCGGGCGGCAGCGCTGGTGGCAGGCGCCGATGGCCTGAAGGCGCTGGCCCGCGCCACGACCGCGGCGACGGCGGCATATGGCGCGGCGGCGCGGGCGCTCGGCGATGCCCGGCGTGCAGCGGCGGCGCGGCTGGATGCGGCGGTCGCGGCCGAACTGGCGCCCTTGAAACTCGATGCCGCCAAATTCCGCACTATGGTCGCGACCGCCGAGCCCGGGCCGGAGGGCAGCGAGCGGGTGGAGTTCGAGATTGCCACCAATCCGGGCGCGCCGTTTGCACCGCTGATCAAGATCGCTTCGGGGGGGGAATTGTCGCGATTTGTCCTCGCGCTGAAGGTCGCGCTCGCCGAAACCGGCAGCGCCGGCACGCTGATCTTCGACGAAATCGACCGCGGCGTCGGCGGCGCTGTGGCGAGCGCCATCGGCGACCGGCTGGCGCGGCTGGCGACGGGCACCCAGGTGCTGGTTGTCACCCACAGCCCGCAGGTGGCGGCGCGCGGTGCGCATCAGTGGCGGATCGCCAAGGCCGTGGCCGATGGCGTGACGCGGACCGCGGTGGTGCCGCTCGATGCCGGTGAACGCCGCGAGGAGATTGCCCGCATGCTGTCGGGCGCCGCGGTGACGGATGAAGCGCGGGCGCAGGCGGCGCGGCTGCTCGCCTGACCGAATCGGCCTTGCGTTTACGGCGTTGCCGGGCGCCCCGCTTGCCTTCCCCGCAGTGATTACTCGCTTTTCCTTTGCCAAGGGGCGTGCGACCGTGGGGCATTGATCCGGGAGCCTGTCTGCATGTCCTCATTCGCAATCGATCGTCGTGCCATGCTCGGCAGCCTGGCGGGGGCGGCCTTTGCTGCCGGTGCGCCGGCGCTGGCGCGCGGGCAGATGCCCGAATATGGTTCGGTACAGGGCTTGCTCGACAGCTATGTCGCGGCGGGGCGGGTGCCGGGTGCTGTCGTCGCCATCGTGCGTTCGGGTGGCGCTGCGGGGCGTTTTGCGCCGCAGTTCCTGGCCGCCGGCAAGACCGCCTTCGCCGGCGGCGTTGCGGTAACCCCGGATACGCTGTGGCGGGTCTATTCGATGACCAAGCCGATCACCGCAATGGCCGTGATGCAGCAGGTGGCCGCCGGCGCGCTGTCGCTCGACCAGCCGATTGCCGATATCCT
>JBBRVH010000005.1:0-58352 GCA_038246995.1 Sphingomonadales bacterium | reverse complement strand
GCTTTCATCGCGGCGACCAGATCATTGCTCTGGCTGCGGTCGTTGGGGATGCAGCCGGTCCATTTGACCAGCCACCCCATCGGGCCAGTGGTAAGGCTTTTCTTGCCCATGTAACGTAGCCGGATGCGCCAGGCCGCCGCTGCGGCGATCATCCAGATGCCATCCCAGTTCGAGGTGTGCGGCGCTGCGATAACGACGCATTTGGGATCGGCCGGCCAGTCACCGCGCACCCGCCAGCCACCGATGGCGAGAAAGGCGAGGCCCAGCACGTGCCAGATCGCCATACCGACCCCGCGCGGCGGTAACGGCCGCGCCGTCGACAGATCATGGATGATGAGGGTGCCAGGTGCTGCCATTCAACGGGCGTAGCAGAAGCACCGGGCGCGTGCCACGCTGCCAAATTGCAGCGGGGCTTTTCTGGCGGGGGCGGGCTTCCTACATCGGGACAATCCCGAGGTTAAGCAACGAAAGCCAACTCCGACATGGCAGATTTTCCCGATTGGCACGGCACGACGATCGTTTCGGTGCGCAAGAACGGCCGTGTCACCATCGCCGGCGACGGCCAGGTGACGATGGGCAACACCGTGATGAAGCCCAATGCCAAAAAAGTCCGCCGGCTGGGCGCGACAGGCGATGTCATCGGCGGGTTTGCCGGCGCCACCGCCGATGCCTTCACCCTGTTCGAACGGCTCGAGGCCAAGCTGGAACGCTACCCCGGGCAATTGACCCGGGCGGCGGTCGAACTCGCCAAGGACGGGCACACCGATCGTTATCTGCGCCGGCTGGAAGCGATGATGATCGTCGCCGACAAGGACGTGACGCTGGTGCTGACCGGCACCGGCGACGTGCTGGAACCGCAAGGCGGCATCGCCGCTATCGGGTCCGGCGGCAATTATGCGCTGGCGGCGGCGCGGGCGCTCGCCGATTCGGACCATGATGCCGAAGCAATTTCGCGCCGCGCCATGGCGATTGCCGCCGAGCTTTGCATCTACACCAATGACCAACTGACGGTGGAGAGCATCACCGCTGGAGAGGACAAATGAACGTGACCAGCCCCCTCACCGCCGCCGACGCCGGCCTGACCCCGCGCGAGATCGTCGCCGCACTCGATCGGCATATCGTCGGCCAGGGAGATGCCAAGCGCGCCGTCGCCGTGGCGCTGCGCAACCGCTGGCGCCGGCAGCGGCTGGGGGATGACCTGCGCGACGAGGTCAGCCCCAAGAACATCCTGATGATCGGGCCGACCGGGTGCGGCAAGACCGAAATTTCGCGGCGGCTGGCCAGGCTGGCCGGTGCGCCCTTCCTGAAGATCGAGGCGACCAAGTTCACCGAGGTCGGTTATGTCGGCCGCGACGTCGATTCGATCATCCGCGATCTTGTCGAGGAATCGATCCGGCTGGTCCGCGAGACGCGCCGCGCCGGGGTAAAGGAAGCCGCCGAAGCTGCTGCCGAAGCGCGGCTGCTCGATGTGCTCGTCGGCAAGGATGCCAGCGAGGCGACGCGGCTGGCGTTCCGTGACCGCTTCCGTGCCGGTGATCTCAAGGGCCGCGAGGTCGAGATCGAAGTCGCCGAAAATGCGCCGAGTTTCGACATGCCCGGCATGCAACCCGGCCAGGTCGGCATGATCAACCTGTCGGACATGCTCGGCAAGGCGATGGGTGGGCGCACCAAGCGCCGCAAGATGAAGGTCGAAGCCGCCTGGGATGCACTTGTCGCCGAGGAATCGGACAAGCGGCTCGATGACGAGGATATCGCCCGCGAGGCGGTGCGCAACGCCGAAGCCAATGGCATCGTCTTTCTCGACGAGATCGACAAGATTGCCGTTTCCGACGTGCGCGGCGGTTCGGTGAGCCGCGAAGGCGTGCAGCGCGACCTGCTGCCGCTGATCGAAGGCACCACCGTTGCCACCAAATATGGCCCGGTGAAGACCGACCATATCCTGTTCATCGCCTCGGGCGCCTTTCATGTGTCGAAGCCCAGCGACCTGTTGCCCGAATTGCAGGGACGGTTGCCGATCCGTGTCGAATTGAAGGGCCTGACCTACGAGGATTTCAAGCGCATCCTGACCGACACCGAAGCCTCGCTGATCCGGCAATATACCGCGCTGCTCGGCACCGAAGGCGTGTCGCTGACGCTGACCGACGATGGCATCGACGCGATTGCCCGCACCGCCGAACAGGTCAATGACGCAGTGGAAAACATCGGCGCGCGGCGTCTGCAGACGGTGATGGAGAAACTGCTCGAATCGCTGAGTTTCGATGCGAGTGAACGCGCCGGGGATGCCGTGACGATCGATGCCGCTTATGTGGAGCGTGAGCTTGGCGCCATCGCGCGCGATACGGATCTGTCGAAGTTCATTTTGTAGAGGGCATATTTTGGCCGTCACCCCCGCGAAGGCGGGGGTGACGTTTAGGGAGTTCGCGCACAATTCACCTCAATCCGCCCGCATCGCCTCCGCCGCCAGCGCGTCTGCCTCGATCAACAGCGCCGTATCCGCACTCCCCGGCACGCTTTCGCGCCCCAGTTCGAGCAGCACCGGCACCGCCAGCGGCGACACACGATCGAGCGCCACCAGTTCCAGCGTCGCTGCGGCTTCGAGCAGGCGCGCCAGCCGGTCGATATCGGTCAGCTTGCCACGGGCATCGCTCCAGGCGGCGGTGAGCAGCAAATGCCCGGGTTCATGGCGGCGCAGCACATCATAGATGAGATCGGATGACACGCTCATCGCCTTGCCGGTCTTGTGCTGCCCCGGCAGCGTGCGTTCGATCAGGCCGCCGATGATCGCGACTTCGCGGAACGCCCGGCGCAAGAAGGGCGATGCCGCCATCCATTCGGCGAGTTCATCCTCGAACACCTCGGCACTGAACAGCGGCTTGGGGTCGGTAACCGGCTCGAGGCTCCACACCGCCACCATGTAATCGCTGGCGACAAAGCCCAGCGGCTGCAACCCTGCCGTCTCCATGCGCTGGGTCAGCAGCATCCCCAGCGTCTGGTGCGCGTTGCGGCCGGCAAAGCCATAGACGACCATGAACCACAGCCCGTCGCGCGGGAAGGTTTCGATCATCAGGCGGTCGATGCCCGGCAGGCGCGAGCGGCGCTGCTGCATCTCCAGCCAGTCGCGCACATCGGCGGGCATGTCGGCCCAGCGTTCGGGCGCGTTGAACAGCCCGAGCACCCGCGCCGCCAGATGCGTCGACAGCGGCATGCGCCCGCCCACATAGGTCGGCACGCTGGGGGTGCCCTTGCCGAGTTGCACCCGGATGTCGGGGCCATCGAAACCGGTCACCGCCAGCGTCAGCCCGGCAAAGATGAAGCTGTCCCCCACCCGCAACTGGCCGCCGAACCATTCCTCGACCTGGCCCAACCGGCGGCCACCCGGGCCCTTCCCGCGGCCAAAGACGACGTTCATCTTCACCGCTTCGACAATGGTGCCGGCGTTGAGCCGATGCTGCACCGCCAGCCGCGGATGCGTCAGCCGCCACAGCCCGTCGCGGCCGAGTACCAGCCGCTGGAAACGTTCATAGGCGCGGAGCGAATAGCCACCGGTCGCGGTGAACGCCAGAACCTCGTCGAAACGCGCCCGCGGCAGCCCGGCATAGGGGGCCGAACTGCGGATTTCGGCGAACAGGGCATCGGCGGCAAAGGGCGCCGATGCCGCGACGCCGACGATATGCTGCGCCAGCACGTCGAACCCGCCGGGGCGAAAGACATCCTCGTCAAGCTCGCCGGCCAGCACTGCATCGCGCGCCGCCAGCGCTTCGAGATATTCGAAGCGATTGCCCGGCACGACCAGCGCATGGCTGGCCTCGTCCATGCGGTGGTTGGCGCGGCCGGTGCGTTGCAGCAATCGCGATGCCCCCTTGGGCGCCCCCATCTGGATGACGAGATCGACATCGCCCCAATCGATGCCGAGATCGAGGCTGGAGGTCGCGACGATGGCGCGCAACCGGCCCGATGCCATTGCCGCTTCCACCTTCTGCCGCGCTTCGGGGGCGAGGCTGCCATGGTGGATGCCGATCGGCAGCGACTGGTCATTCTCGGTCCACAGGTCGCGAAAAATCACTTCGGCGACAGCGCGCGTGTTGACGAAGACGATGGCCAGCCGCGCCTGTTCGATGCGCCGCATCACCGCCTTTGCCGCCCAGCGGCCGTTATGCCCGGCCCAGGGGATGCGATCTTCGGGGGTGATGATCTCCACCACCGGCGCCGCGCCCGGATCGCCGACGACCAGCGCGACCGATGCGGCATCGGCATCGGGCGCCAGCCAGCCCTGATAGCTTTCGGGATCGGCGATCGTCGCCGACAGGCCGACGCGGCGCAGCCCGGGCGCCAGCCGGTGCAGCCGCGACAGGGCAAGGCTCAGCTGATCACCGCGCTTGGTGGTCGCAAAGGCGTGGATTTCGTCGACGATGACGGTCTGCACCCCCGCCAGCATCGTCGCGGCATCGGGGTAGGAAATCAGCAGCGCCAGCGATTCGGGCGTGGTCAGCAGAATGTGCGGCGGGCGCTCGCGCTGGCGCTTCTTGGTGGCGGATGCGGTATCGCCGGTGCGCGTTTCGATGCGGATATCAAGGCCGATATCGGTGACCGGCGCCAGCAGATTGCGTGCCACATCGCTGGCGAGCGCCTTCAGCGGGCTGACATAGATGGTGTGGAGCCCGTCACGCGGGTTTTCCGCCAGATCGGCGAGCGTCGCCAGGAACCCCGCCAGCGTCTTGCCGGCGCCGGTTGGCGCCACCAGCAGCGCGTGGCGGCCGGCGCGGGCGGCAGCGACCATTTCGAGCTGGTGGCGGCGGGGGGTCCAGCCGCGTGTCGTGAACCAGGCGGAAAGGGGAGCGGGAAGAACCGGGGCCTGAGGCCCCGGACCCCCATTGTCTTGCGTCATGCGCGCCCCGTGTCGGGGGCCTTGCGCGCTCAACGCCGGAACAGCGCCTCGCCCTGTTCGAGCGCCGTCCCGCCATGCTGCACCGGCTCGCCATGTTCGGCGATATAGGCAGCAGCGCTGCGCTCGGCCTGGAGCTGTTCGATCAGCGCGGCGCGTTCCTCGCCCAGCTTGCCAAGATCGACGCTGGTATCGATGCCGGCCTTCTTGGCAGCGGCGGCAACCAGCGCGTCCATTTCGCGCTGGCTGGTCAGCCCGAGCGTCACCGGGTCACGCGGCTGGAGATTGGGATAGTTCCAGTGGCTCTTGTCGCGGATCGCAGCGATCGTCGTCTTCGTCGTGCCGATCAGCTTGGAAATCTGGTTGTCGCTGATTTCGGCATGGTTCTTGATGATCCACAGGATGCCATCGGGCTTGTCCTGGCGCTTCGATACCGGGGTGTAGCGCGGCCCGGTGGTGCGGCGCGACTGTTCGGGCTGGCGCGACAACTTGAGAACATGGTCCGGATCGGCCTGGCCGCGGTCGAGCTCGTCCTGGGTCAGTTCGCCGTTGCGGATCGGGTCGCGCCCGGCCAGCTTGGTTGCCGCAGTATCATCGGCAATCGCCTGGACTTCAAGGATGTGCAGCCCGCAGAACGTGGCAATCTGTTCGAAGGTCAACGCCGAATTGTCGACCAGCCAGGCGGCGGTCGCGTGCTGCATCAGGGGATGGGTGGGTGCGGCCATGACGGACTACCTTTTGTTGCGGACTTGTGCCGTGAAAACGGAAACAGCCGCCCCTTTTCGGAGCGGCTGAGCATCATCAATGTAAGGCGCGCGGGCATTACTGGCAAGCGCGCAAAGTGAAATCGCCGCACTGGTCGCGGCCGTTCGGCATGATATGCTGTCGCCATGTCGCAAACACCCCATCCCGATGATCCGCGCCAGGCCCGGGTGCTGACCGGTTTTCGCGGTGTCGAGCGCGTGCTGCTCGTCGTCATCGCGCTGATGACGCTGGGCGCTGCGGGTATCGAGATCAACCGGGTGATTGTGGCGCAATCGATCAACCTTGCCGATATCCTGCTGATGTTTCTCTACACCGAAGTCATCGGCATGATCGCAGTCTTCTATGGCGGTCGCGATTCGGCCTTTGTCTATCCGATCTTCATCGCCATCACCGCGCTGGCGCGGCTGATCGTGCTGCAAGGCAAGGCGATGGCGCCCGAAAACATCGTCTTCGAAGCCAGTGCGATCCTGTTGCTGTCGATCGCTGCCTGGTTGATCGCGCGCACCGCAAAATCATGACCGGAAAATCATGACTCGCCTGACACGCGCTGCCCTTGCGGCGCGCGATGCCGCCGATCCGCTGGGCTTTGCCCGCGCGCGCTTCGCCCTGCCGCCGGGACTCATCTACCTCGATGGCAATTCGCTGGGGCCGTTGCCCGCTGCCACCCCGGCGCGGCTAGCCGATGTCATCAGCCGCGAATGGGGTGACGGGCTGATCCGCAGCTGGAACGACGCCGGCTGGATCGATTTGCCCCTGACGCTGGGCGCGCGCATCGCCCCCTTGCTCGGCGCCGCGCCCGAGAGCGTGGTGGTGTGCGATTCGGTCAGCGTCAATCTGTTCAAGCTCGCCGGCGGCGCGCTGGCGCTGCAACAAGTGGCCGATCCGGCACGGCGGGTTCTGCTTTGCGAAGCCGATGATTTCCCCACCGATCGCCATGTTCTGGAAGGGCTGGCGGCCGCAACCGGGGCCGAATTGCGCACCGTGGCGCGTGGCGGCATTCCGGCGGCGCTCGGCCCCGATGTCGCGGTGGTCGTGCTCGCCCATGTGCACTACGCCACCGGCGCCGTGCACGACATGGCGGCGCTGTCCGCACAGGGAACCGCCGCCGGCGCGCTCAGCCTGTGGGATCTCAGCCATTCGGCCGGCGCGCTGGCGCTGGCGCTCGATGCCGACGGCGCTGATCTGGCGGTTGGCTGCGGTTACAAATATCTCAATGGCGGCCCCGGTGCACCGGCCTTTGCCTATGTCGCCCGGCGCCACCAGGCGGCGCTGTGGCCGCCGCTGCGCGGCTGGATGGGCCATGCCGCGCCGTTCGGTTTCTCCGATCACTGGGCGCCAGCCAATGGCGTACGGCGGCTGCTTGCCGGCACACCGCCCATTCTGGCGCTGGCGGCGCTTGGGGAAGGCATCGCGACGTTCGACGGTATCGACATGGCCGCGGCGGCGGCGAAATCGCGCGCGCTGGTGTTGCTGTTTGCCGAACTCGTCGCCGCGCACTGCCCTGCCGTCACGGTCGAAGCGCCGGGCGACTGCCACGGCGCCCAGGTCATCCTGCGCCACCCGCACGGCCGCCGCGTCATGGCGGCCCTGATCGCGCGCGGCGTGATCGGCGATTTCCGCCCGCCCGATCGGCTGCGCTTCGGCTTTCCGGCGCTGTACACCCGCTTTGTCGATGTCTTTGACGCCGTCGACCATCTCGCCGCCGTGCTGGCCAGCGGCGAATGGCAGGATTCGCGTTTCGATGTGCTGGGTGTGGTATCCTAGAAGCGACGACACACTGGATTAATCGTAACCGAACGCCCTCCCCCTTGCGGGGAGGGCGACTCGGCGCCAGCCGAGCGGGGTGGGGGTTCCTGCGCTTCGATGCTGGGCACCCCCACCCCGCTCGCTTCGCGAGTCGCCCTCCCCTCAGGGGGGAGGGAGTTTGCGAGCGCTTCGCTCGAAACTGGTCAGCGGACGCGGCACGCCGCCGCGCTTGCTCCCCGCGCTTGCTCCCCGGGCGAATCGCGGTTAACGTAAACGTCAACTGCCACCGCTCATGTTGCAGCGCTTTTGGGGAGCCCGACCGTGGATCTGAACTTTTCCGCCGAAGACATTGCCTTTCGTGATGACGTCCGCGCCTTCATCAAGGACAGCTATCCTGCCCATCTGAACGGCAAGATCGAGGAAGGCGAGGAGCTTTCCAAGGAAGATTTCCTGTCGTGGCACAAGGTGCTCGCGGCCAAGGGCTGGATCGCCCCGGGTTGGCCCGTGCAATATGGCGGCACCGGCTGGAACAGCGTGCAGCGCTATATCTGGTCCGAAGAAACCGCGCGCGCCGACGCCATTCGCCTGATGCCTTTCGGCCTCAACATGGTCGGCCCGGTAATCTACACCTTCGGCTCGCCCGAACAAAAGGCCCAGCACCTGCCGAGCATCCTGTCGGGTGACGTGTGGTGGTGCCAGGGTTATTCGGAGCCCGGCGCCGGGTCGGATCTCGCCAGCCTGCGCACCAAGGCCGAACGCTTCACCGGCGATGACGGCAAGGAATATTACCGCGTCAACGGCCAGAAGACCTGGACGACGATGGCGCAGCACGCCGATTGGGGCTTCTTCCTCGTCCGCACCGACCCGGCATCAAAGCCGCAGGAAGGCATTTCGTTCCTGCTCATCGACATGAAGACGCCGGGCATCACCGTGCGCCCGATCATCACGCTGGGCGGCGAGCATGAAGTCAACGAAGTCTGGCTCGAAGACGTCATCGTTCCCGTCGAAAACCGCATCTATGACGAGAACAAGGGCTGGACCTGCGCCAAGTTCCTGCTCGCCCATGAACGCACCGGCATCGCCGGCGTCGCGGCATCGAAGCGCGGTGTCGAACGGATCAAGACCATCGCCAAGGCCGAATTGGACGAAGGCGAACCGCTGCTCGCCAACCCGTTCTTCAAGCGCAAGGTCGCCGAACTGGAAGTCGATCTGTTCGCGCTCGAATTCACCGAATTGCGCACGCTGGCGGGCGAAAGCAGCGGCAAGGGCCCCGGCCCCGAATCGTCGCTGCTGAAGATCAAGGGCACCGAGATCCAGCAGCGCATCACCGAACTCGCGCTCGAAGCCGCCGGCCATTACGGCGCGCCCTATTTCCGCGGCTTTGGGGAAGGCGACAACGAACACCCGATCGGCCCGGATTACACCCACCGCACCGCGCCGACCTATTTCAACATGCGCAAGACCAGCATCTATGGCGGGTCGAACGAAATCCAGCGCAACATCATCGCCAAGATGGTGCTGGGGCTTTAAACTAATCTTCCCCTCTCCCGTTCGGGGAGAGGGAGGGGCCCGCCGCCGCTTGGCGGTGGGAGGGCGAGGGGTAGCGTCGCGCGAAACCCCTCACCCTCCCACTCGCGAAGGCGCGAGCGGGCCCCTCCCTCTCCCCAGATGGGAGAGGGGCAAAAAAATGGGGACGAACCATGGATTTCAACACCACCGACGAACAGACCATGTTGCGCGAAATGGTGTCGCGTTATTTCGCCGATACCTACAGCTTCGATAACCGCATGAAGACCGTGCATGCCGGCAAGGGCTGGAACCCCGATGTCTGGAAGGCGTTCGCCGAAGAACTCGGCATCCTGGGCGCGCCCTTTGCCGAAGCCCATGGTGGCCTTGGCGGCGGCGCTGTCGAAAACATGATCGTCATGGAAGAAATCGGCCGCGCGCTGGTCATCGAACCCTATATGTCGACCGTCGTCATCGGTGGCGGCTTTCTGAAGGCCGCCGGCGGCGACAACGCCGATGCGGTCATCCCGCAGATCGTCGGCGGCCAGGTGCTGATCGCCTTCGCCCATGCCGAACCCCAGGGCCGCTACGACCTTGGCGACCTGCGCACCACCGCCAAAAAGGACGGTGCCGACCATGTCATCAACGGCCACAAGTCGGTCGTCCGTGATGCGCCCTTTGCCACCCATTACATCGTCACCACCCGCACCGCCGGTGGCCAGCGCGACCGGGACGGCGTGTCGGTGTTCATCCTGCCCGCCGATACCGCCGGCATCACCCGCCGCGATTACCCGACCGTCGATGGCAGCATGGCATCGGAAGTCTATTTCGAAAACGTCCGCGCCGGTGCCGACCAACTGCTCGGTGACGCCGACAATGGCCTGGCGCTTGTTGAACGCGTCGTCGATGAAGCGACCGCCGCGATCTGCGCCGAAGCCTGTGGCGCGCTACGCGTCCTCCACGCCACGACGCTCGATTATGCCAGGCAGCGCAAGCAGTTCGGCAAGCCGATCAGCGAGTTCCAGTCGCTCCAGCACCGCATGGTCGACATGTTCATGGAAGTCGAACAGGCCGTCTCGATCACGCTGATGGCAACCCTCAAGCTCGACACACCCGAACGCGCCACCGCCGTGTCGGCCGCCAAGTCCAAGGTCGGCAAGGCCTGCAAGTTCGTCGGCCAGAACGCCGTGCAGATCCATGGCGGCATCGGCATTTCGAACGAGCTCGCCGTTGGCCATTATTTCAAGCGCTCGACGATGATCGAAGGCCAGTTCGGCTCGGTCGATCACCATCTGCGCCGCTATGAACGCCTCGCGATCGGCTGATCTTCAGCGGGTTTCGTGATAAAAACAGCGGCCGGGCAACCGGCCGCTGTTTTTCGTTGCGAGCGGATTGGTAGCGAAAAATGTGCCGGTAGCAGCAAAATTCATTCGTCACCCCCGCGCAGGCGGGGGCCCATCGACCAAACTCGGGATCATGTGATGTGGCGCAGGCGATGGGCCCCCGCTTGCGCGGGGGTGACGCGATTGGATTCGACGGGCGCCCTGCAACCCTAAACCAGTTCGCCGCGCAGCAGCGCCGGCAGCTTGCCGGTTTCCCCGCGCGCTTCGGCCATGAAGCGCGCCTTCAGCGGCGAGATGCGCTGCACGCCGGCAAGGCCGAAGCGCCGCACCGCGGCCGGCAGGCTGCCCGGCACCGCGAACAGGCGGTTGAGGCCATCGGTAACCGCGCCGACCATCGAATTGTCGAAACGTCGCCATTGCGAATGGCGCTTCAGGACATCGGGGGCGCCGATATCCTGCCCGGTGCGCAGCGCATCGACGAGCACTTCGGCGCACGCGGCGACGTCGCGAAAGCCCATGTTGAGGCCCTGGCCGGCGATCGGGTGGATGCCATGCGCCGCGTCGCCGACAAGCAGCAGCCGTTCGGCATGATAGGTGGCGGCGTGGTGATAACCCAGCGGCCAGACCGCCTGGGGGGCGATGACCTCGACATCGCCGAGCGTGCCATCGATGCGCGCCGCGATCTCGGCAGCGAGCGCCACCGGCCCGAGCTTGCGCGCCCCGGCGGCAGCGACATCATCGACCGTCCAGACGATCGCCGAACGCGGCCGGCCATCGGCGCTGTCGGTCATCGGCAGCAGCGCCAGCGGCCCCGACGGGTAGAACAGTTCGCACGCCACGCTGCCATGCGGCACGCTGTGCGCCACCATGGTAACCAGCGCCGCGTTGGGATAGGCCCAGCCGGTCAGGCGGATGCCCGCGGCCTCGCGCGTTGCCGAGCGCCGGCCATCGGCGGCTATCGCCAGCGGCGCGGAGAAGACCTGGCCATCGGCAAGCGTCAGCGTGGCGCGATGCGCATCGCGGACCAGCGACGCGACCTTGGCCGGCGCGATCAACCGCACCAGCGGCGATGCCCGCACGGCGCGCAGCAAGGAACTGCGCAGCAACCTGTTCTCGAGCATGATCCCCAGCGCATCATCGCCTTCGGGGGCTTCGAAATGCAGATATTGCGGCGCCGTGCCATCGGTAACGCGAATGGCGCGGATCGCGCAGCCATCGCTTTCGAGCACATCCCCGACGCCGAGCGCGCGCAGCATCCGCGCCGAAGCACTGGCGATCGCGCTGGCGCGGCCATCAAAGGCCGGCAGCACGGTGGTATCGAGATCCTGGGTGTCGACGACGATGCTCGACACCTCGTGTCGCGCCAGTGCCAGCGCCAGGGTGGAGCCGATCAGCCCGCCACCGATAATGATCACATCTGCATCCATGGTGATGGTTTAGCGGCTTTTCGCCGGCAACCCAAGCGAGGCAAATGGTCCGGGGCGAGCGGCGGCAACGCTTGACCGGTGCGGCCCGGTAGGTCATCTTGCCGCCACCGGTTCAAAGCGTGAACAACGCGGCGGAGTTTCGAACCGGTACAGGGAAGCAAACGCACACACGCCATGGCATCGCGCGCAGTCAGCCCTACCCGCGCCACAGCGCGCGCCGCACCGCCCCCCGGGCGTCTTGCGGTGATGTGGCTGGCGGTCAAGGCAGCGATGCAGCGCGGTGCGATGCTGATGCTGGCGGCGCTGCTGGTCTCGCTCGCTGCGATGCTGGTAGCGTTGTTGCTGACCTATTCGCCGCTCGATCCGTCGCTCAATACCGTCACCGGCCGCACCGCGACCAACATGCTCGGCGCGCCCGGCAGCTATCTCGCCGATCTGTTGCTGCAACTTGTCGGCTGGTCGGCGCTGCTGTTCGCGCCCGTGATTGCCATTGCCGGGCTGCGGCTGGTGCAACGCCAGGATTTTGCCCGGCGCCGCGCCGTGCTGGCAACCAGTGGCGGCGTGATCGCGCTGGCGGCCGCGCTCGGCGCCATCGGCCTTGGCGGCGGCCCGGCGCCGGCGGGGGCTGGCGGGCTTGTCGGGCTGGTGGCGGAAAAGCTGGCGCTGGCGCTGGGGGAAACCCCGTTGCTCGAAGGCGTGTCGGTCGGCTGGCTGGCGGCGGTGCTGCTCGTGCCGGCCGGGTTGGCGCTGGTCGGCTGGGGCACCGGCATCGGCTGGGACGACGTCACCCGCATCAACGGCCTGTTTTCGAACCGGGACGCAGCCGAGAGCGAAATCCCGGTATTGCCGCGCGCCGAACGCCGCCCGCGCAGCGAAGCGCGCAATGATAATGCCACCATCATCGCCGATGAACCCGCCGCGCCGCGCGCGCTGGTCATCGAACCCCAGCAAGGGCCGGCGCCCGGCAAGCGGGTGCAAAAGGAACGCCAATCGGCGCTCGATCTGGGTGACGGCGCGATCCTGCCCAGCCTGTCGCTGCTGAAACCGCCGCCGGCGCTGCCGACCCGGCGCATCGATGCCGCCAGCCTCGAACAGAATGCCCGGTTGCTCGAAGGCGTGCTGGAAGATTTCGGCGTGCGCGGCCGCATCGGCGAAGTCCGCCCCGGCCCGGTCGTCACCATGTACGAACTCGAACCCGCGCCCGGCATCAAGGCCTCGCGCGTCATCGGGCTGGCCGATGATATCGCACGTTCGATGTCGGCACTGTCGGCGCGGGTCGCGGTCGTGCCGGGCAAGAATGTCATCGGCATCGAATTGCCCAACCTGACCCGCGAGATGGTCAGCCTGTCCGAAATGCTCGGCAGCGAGGCGTTCGAAAGCCGCAATGCCGTGCTGCCGCTGGTGCTTGGCAAGGATATCGCCGGCGAACCGGTGATCGCCGACCTGGCGCCGATGCCACACCTGCTCATCGCCGGCACCACCGGCTCGGGCAAATCGGTCGGGCTCAACGCCATGATCCTGTCCTTGCTGTATCGGCTGACCCCGGCGCAGTGCCGGCTGATCATGATCGACCCCAAGATGCTCGAATTGAGCATTTACGACGGCATCCCGCACCTGCTCGCCCCGGTCGTCACCGATCCGCCCAAGGCGATCCGTGCGCTGAAATGGGCGGTCGAGCAGATGGAGGACCGCTATCGCCAGATGTCGGCGATCAACGTTCGCAGCCTCGCCAATTTCAACCAGAAAGTGCTGGAAGCAAAGGCCAGCGGCAAGCCGTTCGTGCGCCGCGTCCAGACCGGCTGGGACCCCGAAACCGAATTGCCGATCATCGAGGAGGAAATCCTCGAATTCGAAACCTTGCCGCTGATCGTGGTGGTCGTCGACGAACTCGCCGACCTGATGATGACGGCGGGCAAGGAGGTCGAATTCCTTATCCAGCGCCTCGCACAAAAGGCGCGCGCCGCCGGGATCCACCTGATCATGGCAACGCAGCGGCCCTCGGTCGATGTCATCACCGGCGTCATCAAGGCCAATCTGCCGACGCGCATCAGCTTCCAGGTGACCAGCAAGATCGACAGCCGCACCATCCTGGGTGAACAGGGCGCCGAACAATTGCTCGGCAAGGGCGACATGCTGTGGATGTCGGGGGGCAAACAGGTCGTGCGCGTGCATGGGCCGTTCGTGTCCGACGATGAAGTCGAAGCCGTGGCCGACCATTGGCGACGACAGGGCATGCCGGCCTATGTCAGCGCCGTCACCGAAGAACCCACCGATATCGACGGACAATGGGGTCTTGATGATGGCGGCACCGGTGGCCGCGGTGCCGCGAGCGAGGACAAGGCCGACACCTATGCCCAGGCGATCGACATCATCGCCCGGGCACAAAAGGCATCGACAAGCTATCTGCAGCGCACTTTGAACGTCGGCTACAACAATGCCGCCAAGATCATCGAGCGCATGGAAGCCGATGGTTTCGTGTCAAAAGCCGATCATGTCGGCCGCCGCGAAGTGCTGATCGACGAGAACGGCCAGCGGCGGTAGCGATGTCGCGCTGGCACGATCTCGCCGCGCGCCCCCGGCGGCTCGGCATCATTGCCGCGACGCTTGCCACCAGTCTGGGTATCGCGGTCATGGTGGCAGGCGGCGCACCTGCTTCCTATGCCATCATCAATGCGGCGGCGCTGGTCATCGGCATGGCGCTGCTGGCGATCGTGCTGAGTCACCGCGGTAACAACCCACGCCTCGACGGCGCTTTCGTTCTTGCCGCTGCCGCTGGCCTGTTGGCGACGGCAATGCTGGGCATCACGATCGACGGCGCGGCGCGCTGGGTCCGGATCGGCGCTGTCTCGCTGCAACCGAGCCTGATTCTGCTGCCGCTGATGATCGTCGCCTTTGCGCGGTGAGCCGATGGCGCTGCGACATTGGGCATGGTCGTCGCGGCGCTGGCGCTGGCGCTGCAACCCGATCGCGCCATGGCGGGCACGCTGGTCGCCGGGCTGGCGGTGGTGGCGGTACAGCGGTCCAACCGGCAAACCATGGTGGCGCTGGCCGCTGCCATCGGCAGTTTTTGCGTCACGCTGCTGCGCCCCGATGTCTTGCCGGCCACGGCCTTTGTCGAACATGTCATGGTCGATGCCTTCGCGCTTTCCGCCGTCGCCGGGGGCGCACTGGTCACCGGAGCAATGCTCCTGATCCTGCCGGCGCTGGCCCGCAGCCAAGCGGCCCCGGTTTTTGCAGTGACCTGGCTGGCGATCCTTGTCGCAGCGTTGCTCGGCAATTATCCGACACCGCTGCTCGGCTATGGTGGCAGCGGCATCATCGGCTATTTGCTCAGCCTTGCAGTGCTGCCGCCGCACGTCGGGAGCGCGCGCGACGACATCGGCGCAGGCATCACCGCCCCGCCGCCTGTCGATGATCGCTTCGAACAGCGGGCCGCAAGCTGGGCCAATTGAGCCGCTGCGCCAGAGCGACAGCGATGCGGGGCAAGGAGCGCGTGCTGCCCTTCACCCATCGGAACCTTTGGCAACCGCCGGTCGTAATAGCCGTGTGCGCGCATCGTTGCGTGCATTTGTGTTATGACAGGAGAACAGCATGCGTACGATCACCGCCATGTTCGACAGCCGCGCCGAAGCCGAAACGGCCCGCGATCGCCTTTCCGGTGCCGGGATCAGTCCCGACCAGGTCACAATTTATGACAAGTCGGCGCTGGGCCAGGACGACCGCAACGTCACGCCGCTGGCTAAGCAATCATCATCCTTCATGACCCACGCCAGCAACGAACCCGGGCCGGGCGTATCGCAGGGCCAACCCCCCGAAGGCGCCGCCGATGGCAGCGAAGGCGTCCACCGCGGTGTCCTTGGCGATTTCATCGATGACCGAACCGGAACCAAGATCGGCGCCGATGCCGGCAGCGATCGCAATGCCCTTGGCGATTTCGTCGATGCCAATGGCGAACGTCGCGGAGATCATGGCGCCGACAACGGCGACAGCGACCACAACAGCCGGAGCCGGGGTGAGTCGGACACCGGCCTTTGGGCATCGATCAAGCATTTCTTCCAGGGCGATGACCATATCTATGAAGAAGGCATGCGGCGCGGCAGCTTTCTGCTGAGTGCGCGTGTCGACGACGGCGCGGCCGAACAAGCGACAACCATCCTCATGCAAAATGCCAATGTCGATCTCGATGAGCGCCAGGCAAGCTGGCGGCTCGAGGGCTGGTCTGGTTCGGCCGGCAATCGCGCGGCGCCTGCCGACGCCGGTACCGGCACCGATGCCGGCTTGGGCACCCATGCCGGTTCGGGCCTGGCGGCCGGTTCGATTTCCGGGTCCGCCGCGGGTTCGGGCCGGATTCGCAGTTACCAGACAAACGACCAGCAGGGCTTCTGATGCTCTCGGCCCCGGCGCTCTCTGCTCCGGGGCCGTATCGGCACCGTCCTGGCGCGCTCTAGGCGCGCAGGAACAGGCCGATCGTCAGCGCGACTCCGATGACGACAATGGCGATCTTGAGCAGTTTTTCGGGCAGCACCTTCAGCGCCCGCGCGCCGAGATAGCCGCCGATCATCGCGCCGCTGCCGATGACCAGTGCGTGTTTCCAGGCAACGGCACCCGACAGGGCAAAGACCACCGCCGCCGACAGGTTCGACAGCGCCACCAGCACATTCTTGGTGCCGCCGGCGTTGCGCACCGGCAGGCGGGCGAGGGTGAGCGAGGCCAGTGTCATGATGCCGGCGCCGCCGCCGAAAAAGCCGCTGTACAGCGCAATCGTGCCTTGCGTCAGCACCGTCACCCAGCCGGGGGGCGGCGCGCTGGCTTCCTTGGGCCTGGGGCCGAAACTGCTCCACGCGAACAGCGCCGTCGCCGCCAGCACCAGCCATGGCACCATCGCGGCAAACACCTTGCTCGGCGTCGCGATGAGCAGGAAGGCACCGCCGATACCGCCGCAAAAGGCGATGATCGCCAGCGACCGGAACGACAGGCGCTCGGCCCCCGAAACCAGCGAGCGGCCAGCCAGGCCAGTGGTGATCTGCCCGGGAAACAGCGCCATCGTCGAGGTGATGTTGGCAAGTTTGGGATCAAGCCCCGCCGCGATCAGCGCCGGCAAGGTGATGAACGAGCCGCCCCCCGCCAGGGCATTCTGCACGCCCGCCCACAGGCCGGCAGCAAACAGCAGAAGCATCATCGAGGTCATGCAGCGGCTTTCGGGCCTGAAGCACGCCGATGCAATAGGGGTGCAGGGGCTCAGCCCCTGCCCGCCGGAGGCCGGTTACTCCGCCGCAACGACCTCGGCGACCAGTTCCACCCGCACCGGGATGGCGCTTTGCCGTGACTGGCCGGTGATCGGATCATAGCCGCTGGTTTCATCGACCAGCCGGTTGGTGCTGTTGCCACGGGCGCGCACCCCCGCCAGCCCGGTATCGAAATCGCCAAAGGCATGCGCCATCGAAATCACCCCCGGCCGCACATCGGGCGACGGTTTGGCGACACCATAAACCTGCCCCGCCACGCCGCTGATGCGGATCGTCGCTGCTTCGCCGATGCCCAGGCGCGCCATGTCGTCGGGGTTCATGTGCGCGTAATTGGTCGTGCCCTGTTTTTGCAGGGCGGCATATTGGTGGCCCGATGAATTGAAGACATGTTTCGTCCGCCGCGACGACAGCCGGAAATCCAGCCCGGCAGCGGGCGCCATCGCCAGCCGCGCGGTCAGATCGGCGATGACGGCATCGGGTGTCAGGGTAAACTGCGGGTCGGCAGCGCCGGCGGGCGGCGGCGTCACCATCGGCGCGAGATCGGCATAGACGATGGCGCGGCCATCCGGCGTATCGGCGCGTACCTGCGACGGTGGCACCAGGCAGCCATGGGCGATCAGGTCGAGTATCTGCGTTTTTGTCGGGCGCACATCGAGCGAGGCTTCGCCGCCGGCAAAGCGCAGCGGCACGTTCATGCGCCGGGCGATTTCCCAGAACATTTCCCATTCGTCGATGGCATCCCCCGGCGGCGCCACCAGCGCGCGCGTGTAGCGCGCATAGGGGGTTTCGTGCCACCATTCCGACAGGTTGGTGATGTCGTCGCGTTCAAGGCACATCGCCGGCGCCAGCACATAATCGGCATGGCGCGCGGTTTCGGATTCGCGAATATCGATGCAGACGAGCAGATCGAGCGCCTGCATCGCCGCGACCATCTTGTCCTGGTTCGGGAACGCCACGACAGGATTGCCACCAACAACGATCAGCGCCCTGATCTGGCCCGCGCCGGGGGTGAGGATTTCATCGGCGAGCACGTTGCACGGCATTTCCTCGCCCAATTGCGTCAGGCCGCGAAAGCGCGAGGCCGGAAAGCCGTCGCCCCACAGCTTCATCGGCGCGTTGACCCCGGCGTGGCGCGGCGACTGCGCCGTGAACACCCTGGGCGGCGACGCGGGTTCGCCTTCGCGCACAAAACGCCCGCAGATGATGTTGAGGCTGGCGAGCAGATATTCGATCAGCGTGCCGTCGCCCGACATTTCAGGACCGGTGCCCGATGACGCAATGCCGCGTTTCGCATCGGCAAAGATCCGCGCCGCGCTGACGATGCCGTCTGCCGATACCCCGGCACGCGCTGCCGCCATTTCGGGGGTGACGCCGGCGACCGCGGCGCGCAGTGCATCGAGCCCGTCGACGTGCTGCTGGCAGAACGCCTGGTCGAAACGGCCTTCGGACAGGATGATGTTGATGATCGCCGCCAGCAGCGTCACATCCTCGCCGGGCTTTACCGCCAAATGCACATCGGCATGGCGCGCGACTTCGGTGGTGCGCGGATCGATGACAACGAGCTTCATGCCCCGCGCCTTGGCATCCTGCAGCGTTCGCGACGGCGAAAACGGCGATACGCCGCCCACCGGGCCATAATGCGAAACGATGGCGTTGTTGCCGACCACCAGCAACGCATCGGCGCTGCTGAAAGGCTGCGGCCCACCGCCCCAATGGCCCATGCGCAGCGTGGTATAGACCTTGGCGGGCTGGTCGAGCGTGACGCTGGTAAAGTAATTGCGCGTGCCGATCCCCTTGGCAAAGGCGTGCGCGGTGAACATCGCGGCGCTGTTCTGGAACGCATAGGTGCCGCTGTAGACCGCGACGCTGTGCGGCCCATGCTGCGCAACAATTTCCTGCAAGCGTGCAGCAATTTCATCGAAGGCGGCGCCCGGTGCCACCGGCGCCAAGCCGCCATCCGTGCGCTTCATGTGGTGGCACAGCCGGGTTTCATGGTTATGCGCCTCGGCAAGCTGTCGCCCCTTGATGCAGGTGTAGCCGTGGTATAGCGCATCGTCGGGATCGCCGCGCACCGCCACCACCCGGCCATCCTCGATATCGGCGAGCATGGCGCAATTGGCATGGCAAAAGCGGCAAAAGGTCGGCTGGGTGACAGTTTCCATCGCTTACCCCTGGTTGCGCACTGTTGCATCAACGCAACACACATCATCGTTTCGTGCAGCAATTCGCGCGACTGTCAGTTTTGGCGGCTTTCCGTGCGGCATCGAGACGCGGCTAATTGCGACAGACCGGTTCAGCCGGCGCAGCTTTGGACCCGTGTCACCGATTGCCGGGGGCCGGTTGGGGAGGATCGTCATGACGTTTCGCACGCTCTTGCTGAACAGCGCTACCTTTGCCGCAACCTGTACTGTCGCGTTGCTTGCCCAGCCGGTCCTTGCCCAAAGCACGGCACCAGCCGCTGCGGCAGAAGACGAGGGCGCGCTGCGCGAAATCGTCGTGACCGCCCAGCGCCGCCAGGATTCGGTGCAGAGCATCCCGGTTGCGGTGACGGCACTCGATCAGCGCGCCCTTGATGCCGCAACGGTCGAGGACATCCGCGATTTCAGCGGCCGTGTGCCCAGCCTGGTCGTCGACAACGTTGCCGCCGGTCCCAGCGCCGCGGCAATCTCGATCCGCGGCATCTCGTTCGAAGACATCGAAAAAAGCTTCGATCCGGCGGTTGGCGTCGTCGTCGACGGCGTCTTCATCGGTACCAATACCGGGCAGTTGCTCGACAGCTTCGACATGGAACGGCTGGAAGTGCTGCGCGGTCCGCAAGGCACGCTGTTTGGCCGCAACACCATCGGCGGGGTGATCAGCGTGCAACGCACCCGGCCGACCGAGGAAGCCGGCGTCAGGGGCCAATTCGCCTACAGCAATTTCGATACCAAGCGCGGACGCCTTGTCGTCAACAGCGGGACACTCGGCGGCATCATCGCCATCAAGGCATTCGGCTTCTACGACAATACCGACGGCTTTTATTTCAACCAGACCAAGAACAAGCGCGAAGGCCAATATGAAGTCCTGACCGGCGGGATCACCGCGCTGATCACACCGGCCGACGGCATCAAGGCGCAGCTTACCTACGAACACATGCGCGAACGCGGCGAAACCATCGTCGGTTCGCAATCGGTGACCGGCAAGGACCTGGTTTGCCTTGCAGCGGGTGCGCCCGGCTTTGCACCGGCGGCGCAGTGCAACCGCACCAACCTGCCCGGGCGCGGCCTGTACACGACGTTTTCGCAGATCGACACGCCGGTCACCAACGATACCGACGCCGTGACCGCCAACATCGATATCGATCTGGGCAAGAATTTCACGCTCACTTCGGTTACCGGCTATCGCACCAATGACGAATCGGTCACCCAGGATTTCGACGCGACCTCGGCGGCGTTTTTCGAAACCCGGCGCAACCAGACATACAACCAGTTCAGCCAGGAACTGCGCATCGTCGGGGACCTGACCGACAATTTCAACCTGCTGGTCGGCGGCTTCTATTTCAACAGCAACTACAAGCTCGACCAGAACACGACGCTCGGCGCCGTGCTCGCCGGCGGCGCGCCGGCCCTGCTGCGCCAGTTCGTCGATCATACCACCAATTCCTACGCGGGCTTTGCCGATGCGCGCTGGAAGGCGACCGATCGGTTGAGCATCGGCGCCGGCCTTCGCTACACCCATGACGATAAAAAGATCTTCAACAATTTCGGGCGCATCGGGGCGCTGGTGCGCATCACCCAGCCCAACTTCGACGGCAAGAGCTGCGTGCAGGTCACGGGCTTGCTCACGCTTGCCCCCGGCGTGCAGGTGCCGGCTTATGGCCCGGCCAACAATTGTTCGGGCGAGCAGGGCTTTGGTGAACTCACCTGGCGCGGCAGCATCGATTACGAAATCGCCGATGGCCAGCGAGTCTATGCTTCGTACAACCGCGGCTTCCGCTCGGGCGGTTTCAACGGCCGCGCCTCGGGACCGACGACGATCGGCCCCTATGAGCCCGAAACCGTCGATGCCTTCGAAATCGGCCTGAAAGCGGATTGGCTCGACAAGACATTGCGCACGAACTTCGCCGCTTATGTCTCCAAGTACAACAACAAGCAGGAAGAAATCGTCCAGGCCTCGCCACCGGGATCGGCGAGCCCGCAGGAAACCGTCGTCAAGAACGCCTCGTCGGCAACGATCAAGGGTTTCGAGGCCGAAATCATCGCCCAGCCGATTCCGGAACTGACGCTGAGCGGCAGCTTCACCTACACCGATGCCGAATTCAACGCCTTCTTCAACGATGTGAACGGCGATCTCATCCCCGATGATGTGTCGACGCTCGATCTGCGCCGGGCGCCGAAATACATGGCATCGTTCGGCGTGGACTACAGCACCAAGCTGGGCAACGGGACGTTCGATTTCAGCACGATACTGCGCTATTTCAGCAAATATCAGACCTGCGTGATTCCCAATCGTCCCGTCGTGCTCGGTGCCGTGCGCAACGATGATCGCTGCCAGACCCTCGATCGCGAAGATCTGGCGGCGCAGATGTCGTACACCTTCGATATCGCCGCCAACAAGGAAATCCGGGTGCTGGTCTTTGGCCGCAACCTGACCAATTTCCAGGACATCGGCGCGACATTGCCGGTCGCCGGCTTGTTCACTTTCTCGGGGGCGCGTCCGCCTCGCACCTATGGGCTGGAAGTGTCGTTCAAGTTCTGACGCGCACGCCTCCCCACACGCCCCCCCCACACGGCCAACGTTCAATAACAGTGATTTCGGCGCGCCTTGCCCTTTGCAAGGCGCGCCGTTCGCGTTAGCAAGGCAAGTGTCATGCAAAGTTCGCGCCAGTTGGTGTAGAAGGCGATGGCAGGAGCAGTAATGGCGGATATCGACACTGTCCCGGATGATCGCGCCGACCCGCGTGCTGGCGAGCGCGCTGCCGCGCACGCCGGCGTGGCGCGCGGCTTGTCGGTCGATGGCATCGGCAAACGCTATGACAAGCGCGTCGTGCTGCGCGATGTTTCGCTGTCGGTGCGGCGCGGCGAAGTCGTCGGCCTGCTGGGGCCGAACGGTGCCGGCAAGACCACCTGCTTCTATTCGATCATGGGCCTCGCCATGCCCGATTCGGGGCGCATCCTGCTCGACGGCCATGATATCACCGGGCTGCCGATGTATCGCCGCGCTGCCCTGGGGCTCGGCTATCTGCCGCAGGAAACCTCGATCTTTCGGGGCATGACCGTCGAACAGAATATCCTCGCCGTGCTCGAAGTCGCCGAACCCGACAAGACGGCGCGCGCGGCCCGGCTCGAAGCGCTGCTGGGCGAATTCAACATCACCCGGCTGCGCGCCGCGCCGGCGATGGCGCTGTCGGGCGGCGAGCGCCGCCGCTGCGAAATTGCCCGCGCGCTGGCGGCGCACCCGTCGATCATGCTGCTCGATGAACCCTTTGCCGGCATCGATCCGATCTCGATCGCCGATATCCGCGCGCTTGTCGTGCAATTGCGCGACCGTGATATCGGCGTGCTGATCACCGACCACAATGTCCGCGAAACATTGGAAATCGTCGATCGCGCCTGCATCATCTATGATGGCCGGGTGCTGTTCGAAGGCACGCCGCAGGCGCTTGTGGCGGATGAAACGGTGCGCCGGGTTTACCTCGGCGAGGACTTCAGCCTGTGATTAGGACGGTGCCAGCCCGCGCCCCCGCCCGGCCACCCAACGAAACTATGCTTTACTGGGTGGCCGGGCGGGGGCGCGGGCTGGCACCGCAGCAATAGCGCCATGGGGTTGGGGCCTCGCCTCGAACTGCGGCAATCCCAGCAGCTGGTGATGACCCAGCAGCTGCAGCTCGCCATCAAGTTGCTGGCGCTGACCAATGTCGAGCTTGAAACCTATATCGGCGAGGAACTCGACAAGAACCCGCTGCTCAGCACCAATGACGGCGCCGACACGATCGCCGCCCCCGCCGCCGCCGAGGCGGCGATCGACCCGAGTCGCCAGGGCCTCGACGCGCTGCTCGGCAAATCGGGCGAAGGCAGCGGCGGCGACGCCCCGCTCGATATCGATTATACCGGCGAAGCCTTTCACCACGACACCCCGGGGGACAGTGCCGATTGGGGTGCCAGCGCCAGCAGCGGCAGCGCCGATGATGTCGATTTCGACAGTTTTGCCGCCGCCGACGCCTCGCTCGCCGATGTGCTGGGCAGCCAGGCCAGTGCCGCCTTCGATGGCAGCGACCTGATCATCGCGCGCCACATCATCGATCTGATCGACGAAGCCGGCTATCTCGGCGAAAGCACCGACGATATCGCCGACCGACTCGGCGTGACGCCGGAAGCGGTCGAAGCCGTGCTGGCGCGCATCCATGGCTTCGATCCCGTCGGCGTCGGCGCGCGCAGCCTGGCCGAATGCCTCGCCATCCAGGCGCGCGAGGCCGATCGCTACGACCCGGCGATGGCGGCGCTGCTCGACAATCTCGAAATGGTGGCGCGCGGTGACATCAACGGACTGATCCGCGCTTGTGGCGTCGATCGCGAAGACGTGACCGACATGATCCGCGAACTGCGCTGTTACGAACCCAAGCCGGGCCTGCGTTTCGGCGGCGAACGCGCCGCGCCCGTGGTCGCCGATATCTTCGTGCGCCGCGGCGGTGATGGCGAATGGATCGTCGAGCTCAACCAGGCAACGCTGCCCAAGCTGCTGATCGACCGCGACTATCACGCCGTGCTCGAAGCCGGCGCGACCAGGGCGACGACAAGCTTTCTCAACGAATGCGTCAACAGCGCCAACTGGTTGCTGAAGGCGCTCGACCAGCGCGCCCGCACCATCGTCAAGGTGGCGAGCGAACTCGTCAAGCAACAGCGCGGGTTTTTCGATCACGGCGTCAGCCATCTGAAACCGCTGACGCTGCGCACCATCGCCGATGCGATCGAGATGCACGAATCGACCGTCAGCCGCGTTACCTCGAACAAATATGTCCAGTGCGAACGCGGCCTGTTCGAACTGCGTTATTTCTTTACCAGCGGCATCGGTTCCTCCGAAGGCGGCGAGGCATCGTCGGCGCACACCGTCAAGGACCGCATCGCCCGGCTGATTGCCGCCGAAACCATCGACACGCTGTCGGACGACAAGCTGGTCGAGATCCTGCAGCGCGAAGGCTTCGATATCGCGCGGCGCACCGTCGCCAAATATCGCGAAGCGCTCGGCCTGGGCAGCAGCGTTGCCCGCCGCCGCGCCAGATTGCTGGCGGCGGCCTGATGCTGCGCTTGTTGCTCTGGTTCTGCGCCCCCGCCATCGCGCTGGTTTTCTTCGGTTATCTTTTCGCCTTTCCGTTGCAAGTGATCGGCGGCATCACAGTTTTTGTGGTGGTCGTGCTCTGGTTCAGCTTCGTGGCTGCGAAAGACATGGAGCAAAGGGCCTGGGCCTTGACGCGCCAGCGCCAAGCCGAGGCCCAGGCCGAAGCCGAGGCCCAGGCCAAAACCATGGTGCCGGCGCCGCCGTTGCGCGCCTATCCTGCCGATGATGCGAAACCGCTGGCCAGCCTGCGCATCAGCTATAGCGTCGATCCGCGTCCGCCGGGCGCACCACCGCGCCGGCGCCGGCGCCGGTAACCGTCACGCACACTTCATCGGCCGTTCAACTGTGATAGGACATCGTCGTATCATGCGTTATTTCCGCTCCCTGACGGCGATTGTCGCCCTGTGCGCGCTGCTGCTGCCCGGGCTGGAAACCGGGGTGCAGGCGCAATCGGTGCTGCGCGATGCCGAAACCGAAGCGTTTTTCCGCGATATCTCGCGCGAAATGCTCATCGGCGCCGAGCTCGACCCGAAGAATGTCCAGATCATCCTCATCGGCGACCCGTCGATCAACGCCTTTGTCACCGGCGGCCAGAACATCTTCATCCATTCGGGGCTCATTGCCGCGGCCGACAATGTCAACGAGCTCCAGGGCGTCATTGCCCATGAAATCGGTCATATCGCCGGTGGTCACAATGTCCGCTTCAACGAAGGCGCCGGGCCGGCGACCAATATCTCGTTGCTGTCACTCGTCGGCGCCGCGGCGCTGATCGCCGCCGGTGCCGGTGAAGCCGGGCTGGCGGTGCTCGGCCTCGGCACGGCGGCGGCGCAGGGCAAGTTTCTCAGCTTCACCCGCGACCAGGAAAGCCGCGCCGACCAGGCCGGGGCCGTCTATCTGAGCAAGGCCGGGCTGTCGGGGAAGGGCTCGATCGCCTTTTTCCAGAAACTGTTGGGGCAGGAATTCCGCCTCGCCATCAAACAGGAAAATGAATACGCCCGCACCCATCCGCTGTCGGGCACCCGCATCGCCAATCTGGAAAATGTCTATGAGCGTGATCCGGCCTGGTTGCGCCCACCCGACCCCCGGCTCAACGCGCGCTTCCTGCGCATCAAAGGCAAGCTGATCGGCTTTGTCGCCGAACCGGCGCGGGTGTTGCAGCTTTATCCCGCCACCGACCAAAGCGTGCCGGCGCATTATGCCCGCGCCTATGCCTGGCACCGATCGGCCTATGCCGAACAGGCCGCGATCGAGGCCGATGCCTTGTTGCGCACCGCCCCCGATGATCCCTATTTCCTGGAATTGAAGGGCCAGATCCTGCTCGAAAACGGCAAGATCGCCGAAGCGGTGCCGGTACTGCGCGACGCCGTGGCCCGCGCGCCGAACGAACCGCTCATCATGACGCTGCTTGGCCATGCGTTGATTTCGACCGAGGACAAGGCCGATTTCGCCGAAGCCGAACCCTTGCTGAAAAGAGCCATCGCCCGCGATCGCGAAAACCCCTTTGCCTGGTATCAACTCGGCGTGATCTATGATCGCAAGGGCGATGCACCGCGCGCCGCGCTGGCTGCTGCCGAACGCTACAGTCTTGAATCCAATCCCCGCGGCGCTGCCGCAAACGCCCGGGTGGCGCTCGCCGGCTTGCGACGCGGCACCCCCGACTGGATTCGCGCCGAAGATATTTCACTCGTCGCAGCCGATGAACTCGGCAACAAGAAAAGGCGGCGCTGATGCCGGGATGGTTGCAAAAGATGATGGAGACACGTGTGCGGGCGATCTGGTTGCTGGTTGGCGTCGTGGCGGCCGGGCTGGCCGGTGCCGGGTTGGCGGCGGGCACGGCCGATGGCGTGACCGACAAGGCCGCGATCGAAAAGATCGTGCGCAACTATATTCTCGAACACCCCGAAATCATTCCCGAAGCAATGACGCGACTGCAGAACCGCGAAGTGACGCAATTGCTCGAATCGAACCGCAAGGAGATCGAAACCCCCTTCGCCGGTGCGGTCGCGGGCAATCCCAAGGGCGATGTCTCGGTGGTGGTGTTCTTCGATTATGCCTGCCCCTATTGCCGCCAGGGCCATGCCGATGTGAAGAAACTCGCCGCCGAAGATGGCAATATCCGCATCGTCTATCGCGATTTCCCGGTGCTGTCGCCGGCGAGCGACGAGGCCGCGATGGCCAGCCTGTCGGCGGCGCAGCAGGGCCGGTACCAGCAGTTCCACAACGCCATGTTCGAAACCCCGGGCAAGGTCGCGCACGAACGTACCATCGCCATGGTGCGCACCGCCGGCCTGAACGAGCTGCGCACCGCCACCGATCTTGTTGCCCCGGCGCTGAAGGCGGAAATCAAGAAAAACCTCGAACTCGGCCGCGCCCTCGGGCTGACCGGCACGCCAAGCTATGTCGTCGGCAACCGCATCCTGTCGGGCGCGGTCGGCTATGACAAATTGAAGGAAGCCGTGGCCGCCACGCGTGAGGCCAAGGCCGGGTGACCATGACCATGCGCCAGCGTGCCGACACGCCGCCGCTCGATGTTGCGCTGGTGCTGCGGCGCCTGCTGCCGGCGCTGGCCGCCGATACGGTGCCGCTGCTTGGCGGGTTGGTGCTGCTGGTGCTGCTGCCCGGAATCATGACCCGGCTGGCCGATACCGGCGGCGAGGCCGGCACCTTGTTCGTCATCCTGCGCGCGCTGCTCGCCATGGTCTATGTCGCCGGCACGGCACCCATCGTCGTGGCGCGCGCCCAGGGCCGCCACCTCGGCTGGCGCGGTGGCTTTGCCAGCGCGACCCCCGGAGTGCAGGTGGCATTGCTTGTCGGCGCGCTCGTCGTTGCCGGCATGACGCTGCATCTGTTTGCCCGGCACGGCTCGGTTGCAGGCTGGCTGCTCGACGTGCTGCTGCTGTCGGCGGTGTTGCTCGGCGCGTCGATCCTGCTGCCGCTGGTGCCGCTGGCGGTTGTCGAAACCCTGTCACCGATCGCGGCGATACGGCGCGCCGCAGCACTGACGCTGGGCAGTCGCAATCGTCTTCTGGCGCTGGCGTTGCTTGCCGGCCTGACACTGGCGCCGATCGCGGCGCTGGCCTTTGGTTTTGGCGGCCACGGTGGCCCGGTTGCAGCAGCGCTGTTCGAAGCGGCGGCGTGGCTGGTCGCGGCGCTGGTGCCGGCGCTGGTCTATGCCGGCCTGTTGGAGAATGACGCATGATGACCGTCCAGCGCGATGATTTCCTGTCCTTCGATGGCGCGCGCATCGCCTGGCACAGTGTCGGCGCCGGCCGACCGATCATCCTGCTGCACGGGCTGTTCAGTTCGGGCGCGATGAACTGGCGCAAATTCGGTGCAGCGGCCGAGATTGCCGGCGCCGGTTTGCAGGTCATCATGCCCGATTTTCGCGCCCATGGTGACAGCGCCGCCCCGCACGACGCCGCGGCCTATCCCGCCGACGTGCTGGCGCTCGATATCGAAGCGCTGGTCAAGCATCTCGGGCTCGGCGATTTCGACCTTGGCGGCTATTCGCTCGGCGCGCGCACCACGGTGCGGCTGCTGGCGCGCGGGATGAAGCCGCGTCGCGCCGTGCTTGGCGGCATGGGGCTGGCCGGGCTGACCGGCGGCAGCGAACGCGGCGCCTGGTTCCTGAATGTCATCGCCGGGGTAAAGGCTGGCGGCCCGGGGCATTTTCCGGCCGGCAGCGCCGAACATGCCGCCGCCAGCTTCATGGTGCAGAACGGGATCGATGCCGAAGCCGTCGCGCATGTCCTGCGCAGCCAGCAATCGACTCCGATCGAGGTGCTGCGCCGCCTCGACACGCCGACCCTTGTGGTCTGCGGCGTCGATGACCGCGACAATGGCTCGGCGCCCGATCTGGCGCTGGCGCTGCCCGATGCCGCCTGTGTCGAAATCCCCGGCAACCATATGAGCGCGGTCGTCAAACCCGATTTCGGTGCCGCCATCGCCGCCTGGCTCGACCATCATCGCTGACGCTTGACGACCCGGCATGGTGCGCGCATCCCGATGGCATAAACTGCCTTGGGAGTATCCGTCATGTCGTCCCCCGTCTCGATCCTGGCGCTGTCGTTCATCCTCGCGAGCCCGGCATTTGCCGCCGATACCAGCGCTTCGGCTGCCGCCACCTTTGTTGCCGATGCCGAAAGCCAATTGTCGACCTACAGCGATTATGCCCAGCGCGTTGCCTGGGTGAATTCGACCTATATCACCGACGATACCGATTATCTCAATGCCAAAGCCGGTGCCGAAGGCACGCTGCTGACCGTGAAACTGGCCAAGCAGGCGGCGCAGTTCAACGCCACTCCCGGCCTGTCCTATGATGTCCGCCGCAAGCTGGATTTCCTGAAACAGGGCATCATCCTGCCCGCCCCCGATACCGCGGGCGCCGCCGACGAACTGGCAACGCTGACCACCCGGCTGCAATCGACCTATGGCAAGGGCAAGGGGACGTTCAAAGGCGTCGCCACCGGCGGCAATGATCTCGAAGCACTGATGGGCTCGACCCGTGATCCCGAATTGACCAGGGAAATGTGGGTCAGCTGGCACAAGGTCGGCCAGCCGATGCGCGCCGATTATGTCCGCATGGTCGAAATCGCCAACGCCGGCGCGCGCGAACTCGGTTTTGCCGATACCGGCGCGATGTGGCGATCGGGCTATGACATGCCCGCCGATGATTTCGCCAAGCTGATCGACACGTTGCTCGCCGAAGTGACGCCGCTCTACACCGACCTGCATTGCTACACCCGCAGCAAGCTCAACCAGAAATATGGCGATGCCGTGCAGGCAAAAACCGGCCCCATTCGCGCCGATCTGCTCGGCAACATGTGGGCGCAGGACTGGAGCGACATCTATGACGTCGTGGCGCCGGCCGGCGCGGGTGATATCGGTTATGATGTCGGCGCGTTGCTCACCGCCAAGGGCTATGATCCCGTCAAGATGGTGCGCACCGGCGAGGCCTTCTATTCATCGCTCGGTTTTGCGCCCTTGCCCGATACGTTCTGGACGCGCTCGCAGATCACCAAGCCCGCCGATCGCGAGGTCGTCTGCCACGCCAGCGCCTGGGATCTCGACAACAAGGACGACCTGCGCATCAAGATGTGTACCAAGATCAATTCGTCCGATTTCGTCACCATCCACCACGAACTCGGCCATAATTATTACCAGCGCGCCTATAACAAACAGCCGCTGCTCTATCTCAACAGCGCCAATGACGGGTTCCACGAAGCCATTGGTGATTTTGCCGCGCTGTCGGTGACACCGGATTATCTCGTGAAGATCGGCCTGCTCGATGCGAGCAAAGTGCCCGATCCGTCGAAGGATATCGGGCTGCTGCTCCGCCAGGCGCTGGAAAAAGTGCCCGGCATGCCGTGGACAGCGCTGGTCGACAAATGGCGCTGGGGGGTGTTTTCGGGTGCCACGCCGCCAACCGGCTACAACAAGGCCTGGACCGATTTGCGGCTGCAATATCAGGGCATTATCCCGCCAGTCGAACGCACCGAGGCCGATTTCGACCCCGGCGCCAAATTCCACATCCCCGGCAATACCCCCTATGCCCGCTATTTCCTCGCGCGCATCCTGCAGTTCCAGTTCTACGCAGCCGCGTGCAAGCAGGCCGGCTGGAAAGGCCCGCTGCACCGCTGCTCGATCTTTGGCGACAAGGCCGTCGGCGCCAAATTGAACGCCATGCTCGAAATGGGGGCGTCGAAACCCTGGCCCGATGCGCTCGAGGCCTTTACCGGGACGCGCACCATGTCGGGCAAGGCGATGCTGGCCTATTTCGCGCCGCTGCAAGGCTGGTTGAAGACGCAGAACAAGGGGCAGCAGTGCGGCTGGAAGTAACTCGTCACCCCCGCGCAGGCGGGGGCCCATCGCCTGCGTATCGTCACATGAGACGGGGCCGGGGCGATGGGTTCCCGCCTGCGCGGAAATGACGAGTTACGGTAACGATCAGAACGGCTTGACGATCACCAGGATCACCACGAAAAACGTCACGAGTGACGGGATTTCGTTGACCAGGCGGAGCGTTTTTTCGGCATAGGGGCGCTCACCGGCTGCAAATTTCCGCATCGCGCCGATCATCCAGCCATGAAACCCCGACAGGCCAAGCACGAAAACCAGCTTGGCCCAGAGCCATAGCGGCCAGCCGAGATGGAAACCCAGCGCCAGGCCGAGCACCCAGACGACGGTGATCCCCGGGTTGAGGATGATCCGCTTGAGCCGGTTGCAGCGCTCGGCCCAGAGCTGGTTCTCGGGTGCCCCCAACGGCAAGGGATGCCAATAGACGAGAAAGCGCGGCAGCATGAACATTCCCGCCATCCAGAAGATGACGAAAATGACGTGCACCGCCTTGACCCAGAGATAGGCATCCCCGAGCCAGCCGACACCGAAATCCATCAGAACGGCTTTCGCAGCATGTCGAGCAGTTCCTCGACATGCGCGATCGGCGCGTCGGGCAGGATACCATGGCCCAGATTGAAGACATGCGGCCGGCTGTCGAACGCGGCCCGGATACGCGCCACCGCCGTCTTGAGCGCTTCGCCGCCGCTGATTAGCGCCAGCGGATCAAGATTGCCCTGTACCGGCATGCCCTGCGGCAGCATCGCATCGGCCCAGGCCGGATCGATCGTTTCATCGAGCCCGATGGCATCCACCCCGGTCTCGGCAGCATAGGCAGCCAGTTTGGCGCCGGCACCTTTCGGAAAGCCGATGATCGGCACATCGCCATGCCGCACCATCAGGCGCCCGACGATATCGGCGGTCGGCGCGATCACCCAGCGTTCGAACTGCGCCGGTGACAGGGTGCCGGCCCAGCTGTCGAACAATTGCACCGCCTGTGCGCCGGCTTCGATCTGTCCCGACAGATAATCGACGGTAACCGCGACGATCCGGTCGATCAGCGCCTGGAAGCCCTGCGGGTCGGTATAGGCCAGCCGCCGGGTCTCGCCCTGGTCCTTGCTGCCATGGCCGGCGACCATATAGGTAGCGACCGTCCACGGGCTGCCGGCAAAACCCAGCATGGTCACTTGCGGGTCGAGCTGCGCCTTCACCTTGGCGACGGTTTCGTAGATTTTCGCCAGATATTCGGGTTTCGGCACCAGCGCATCGAAACGCGCATCCGACAGCGGCGGCGTCAGTTGCGGGCCTTCGCCGGGGCCAAAGGTCAGACCTTGTCCCATGGCGTGCGGCACGATGAGGATATCGGAAAACAGGATGGCGCCATCCATGCCGAAGCGACGGATCGGCTGCAGGGTGATCTCGGCGGCGGCATCGCTGTCATAGACCAGCGCGAGGAACCCGCCCTTTTCGGCCCGCAGCGCGCGATATTCGGGCAAATAGCGCCCGGCCTGGCGCATCAGCCACACCGGCGGCGGGTCCCGGCGCTCCCCCTTCAGGACGGCGAGCAGCGGCGGATCGGATAGGGTCTTGTTCGTGATCATGCTGCACCTTTCACGGCGGCGGCGGCGCGGGTCAAGAGGGGCGTTTCGGCCAGCACCGCACCACAACCTTCATTCAATGAATCTTGAATCGATGATGGTTGTAGAGCGGCGGGGTTTTTTGCGGATTATCGCGAACCCGCCGAATTATCCACAGCGGCGCCTTGGTGAATCGCCTTGAGAGTCGGCGAGTCGACAAATCTGTCCCCGTTATCCACAGCCGCACCTGTGGAGTCTTTTGCCTGTTGATGAAGCGCGGACGAATCGGGGGCAGGGCGGGGCGAAGCCAGGCGGAATTCTGCGGGTTTCCGCTTGCCGTGCCGTACCGCCCCGGCTTAACCCGGTCATCCGATGTTTATCCCCAGCTTTGCCCCCGTCGAAAAAAATGCCGCCAGCGCGATCTGGCGGCTGGAATCGCGATGAGCGCCGATCGTAACAAGCTTCACCTGCATCTGGTCAGCGATTCGACCGGTGAAACGCTCGAATCGGTCGCCAAGGCCGGGCTGGCGCGTTTCGAAGGCGTAGATGCCATCAAGCATTTCTGGCCGATGGTGCGTTCCGAAGGCCATCTCGACCGCGTCATCGAGGAAATCGCCCGGCGGCCGGGACTGGTGATCTATACCCTCGTCGACGGCGGCGTGCGCGAACGTCTCGAACTGCGCTGCCGCACCCTGGGGCTGCCGATGGTTTCGCCGCTCGATCCGACGATCGCGGCGCTGTCGGAACTGCTCGGCCAGGTCGCGACCCGGCGTCCGGGGCGCCAGCATGTCATGGACGCTGCCTATTTCCAGCGTGTCGATGCGATCAACTACACGATGGTCCATGACGATGGCGCCGGCCATGACGATTGGGAGGAAGCCGATATCGTCCTCGCCGGCGTGTCGCGCACGTCGAAGACGCCGACGTCGATCTATCTTGCCAACCGCGGCTACAAGACCGCCAATATCCCGATCGTGCCGCAATCGCCGCCGCCGACCAGCCTTTTCGGCCTCGAACGTCCGCTGGTCGTGGGGCTGACGACGGCCCCTGACCGGCTGGTGCTTATTCGCCGCAACCGGCTGCTGTCGCTCGGCCAGGCCCCCGATACCGACTATGTCGATACCACGCATGTCGAATCCGAAGTGGCTTATGCCCGGCGCCTGTTTGCCGACCATGATATCCCGGTGATCGATGTCACCCGCCGCTCGATCGAGGAAACCGCCGCCGCGATCATCAATCTCGTCCAGGCCCGGCAGGACCGGGCCAGCGACGCGGCCGAACGCGCATGATCGTTCTTGCCAGCCAGAGCGCCGCGCGCCGCGCCATGTTGAGCGCGGCCGGTGTCGCGCACGATAGCCTGCCGGCGCATGTCGATGAAGATGGCGTTACCGCTGGCTTGCAGGCCGAAGGCGCTTCGCCCGAACGCATTGCCGATGCCCTAGCCGAACTCAAGGCGGTCAAGATTTCGCGGCGCCTGCCCGGTGTGCTGGTGCTCGGCGCCGATTCGGTTGTCGTCACGGCGAACGGCGCGCTGATCGCCAAGCCCGAGACGCGGCCGCGTGCCGAAGCGCAATTGCGCCAGCTCGCCGGCACCACCCACCGCCTCGTGTCCGCCGCCGTCATTGCCGAAAACGGCACGCCGGTCTGGCGGGCCGGGGGCGCGGCGCGATTGACGATGCGCGCGCTGTCGGACGCTTTCATCACGCGCTATCTCGATGCCGAAGGCGATGCCGTGCTGGGCTGTGTCGGCTGTTATCGCATCGAAGCGCTGGGCGCGCAGTTGTTCAGCCGCATCGATGGCGACCAATTCGTCATCCGTGGCTTGCCGTTGCTGGCCGTGCTCGATTATCTGCGGGTCCGGGGAGAATTGGACACGTGACGATCGGAGACCTGTTTCACGACCCGCTTCCCTATGCCGAGGTTATCGGCGATCCGATCTATCAATCGAAATCCCCGCTGATCCACGGCTTCTGGCTCGAAAAACTCGGGCTCAACGCCGAATATCGCGCCACCCGCGTCCGCGCCGATGGCCTTGCCGCCCATCTTGAAAAGCGCCGTGCCGATCCCGATTGGCGCGGCTGCAACGTCACCATCCCGCACAAGCAGGACATATTGGCGAAAATCGATTTCCCCTTGCCCACGGCGCGGCGCGTCGGCGCGGTGAATTGCGTCTATCGCAACCGCAATGGCCTGTCGGGGGAAAACAGCGATATCGACGGCGTTCGCGAAGCGCTCGACATGCCGGTAGGCGAGCGCGATCCGGGAAGTACCTGCCTCATCGGCGCCGGCGGCGCGGCGCGCGCCGCGGTGCACGTGCTCGGCAGTGTCGGCGCCAGCGATATCCGCATCCTCGTGCGTCGCCCCGAACGCGCCGAAGCCTTGCTCGCCGATTTCGACATGACGGCGCGCATCCACCGCTTTGCCGAAGCGCAAAGCGCCTTTGCCGGTGCCGATACGATCATCAACGCCAGCCCGCTCGGCATGGCCGGGCAACAGCGCATGCCGGTCGCGATGCTCGAAGCGCTTGGCCTGACCGCGCCGAACGCGCTGGTCTTCGACATGGTCTATCTGCCGCTCGAAACCGAATTGCTCGCTGCCGCGCGCGCCCTCGGCCGCTGCCCGGTCGATGGCCTGACCATGCTCATCGGCCAGGCCGAACTCGCCTTCAACCTGTTCTTCCACGCCCAGGCGCCGCGCGAGCATGACGCCGAACTGCGCGCGCTGCTGACCGCATGATCATCATCGGCCTGACCGGCTCGATCGGCATGGGAAAATCGACCGTCGCTGCGATGTTCGAGGCCGAAGGCCTGCCGGTGTTCGACGCCGATGCCGCGGTGCGCCGGTTGCAAGGCCCCGGCGGCCGGGCGCTCGACGCCATCGAAGCGGCCTTTCCCGGCACCACCCATGCCGGCGGGTTGCACCGCGAAAAACTTGGGGGTCATGTCTTTGGCAATGGCGTGGCGCTGCGCAAGCTCGAGGCGATCCTCCACCCGCTCGTTGCCGAAGCGCAATCGGCGTTTCTGGGCGCGCATCGGCACAAGCGCGCCGTGGTGCTCGACGTGCCGTTGTTGTTCGAAAAGGGCGGCTGGAAACGCTGCGATCTCAGTATCGTCGTTTCGGCGCCGTACCGTGTTCAGCGCGCCCGCGTGCTGGCACGGCCGGGAATGACGCCCGAAAAACTGGCGGGCATTCTCAAATCGCAGATGCCTGACCGGCAGAAACGCGGGCTTGCCGATGTCGTGATCGAAACCGGGCGCGGGCGGCGGCATAGCTTGCTCGCCGTGCGCCGGATCGTCAGAGATCTTCCCGAAGGATGAAAAGCGCCTCCGGCGGGCAGGGCCGACGGCCCTGCACCCGGTTGGGGGGACTTCACCGACTCGGGCATTCGCGCTAGAAGGCCTTTATGCGCGAAATTGTTTTTGATACCGAAACCACCGGCATCATGCCCGGGGATGGCCACCGCATCGTCGAGATCGGCGCCGTCGAAATGGTCAACCGCGTCGTCACCGGCCGCAGCTTCCATTCCTATATCGACCCCGAACGGCCGATGCCCAAGGATGCCCAGGCCGTCCATGGCCTGTCGACCGCCTTCCTTACGGGCCAACCGGTGTTCGAAATGGTCATCAACGACTTTCTGGTCTTCATCGAGGATTCGCCGCTGGTCGCGCACAATGCCGCCTTCGACATGGAATTCCTCAATTGGGAGCTGAAACGCGCCCGCCTGCCGCTTATCCCGCACAGCCGCGCCATCGATACCCTTGAAATCTCGCGCAAGATCAACCCCGGTGCCAAGCACACCCTCGATGCGCTGTGCAACCGCTATGGCATCGACCTGTCGGGCCGCAGCAAGCATGGCGCGCTCGTCGATGCCGAACTGCTGGCGCGCGTCTATGTCGAGCTTACCGGCGGTCGCCAGATCGGATTCGACCTCGCCAGCGATGCCGCGGTGGAACAATTGCCCGTCGAACGCGTCAACTTCGGTATTCGCCACCATGTCGCGTTGCCCGAGGAGCTGGAGGCCCATGAAGCCTTTATTGCCAGCCTGAAGGATCCGGTCTGGTTGCAATAGCCGTGGTTTGTGCCAGCATGGAGCTGGTCATTGACCACAAGCACGGCGGGGCATAGAGCGACCGCCCCGTCGCGTATCCGATGGGTCGCAACGCAGGAGACAGTGCAATGGACGTTCGCATCTCGGGTCACCAGACAGACACCGGCGCGGCTTTCGGAGTGCATGTCCGCGAACGATTGACCGCGATGATCGAAAAATATTTCCCGCGCGCCCTGTCGGCGCATGTCACCCTCGGCCCCGCACCGCACGGGCATTTCTCGTGCGACATCGTCATGCATGTGATGTCTGACATCATCCTGAAAAGCACCAACCGCGCGGTCGATGCCCATCTCGCCTTCGATGGCGCCGCCGATCGCATCGACAAGCAGCTGCGCCGCTACATGCGCCGGCTGAAGGATCGCCACGGCCCCGGCGCCGATCGCAGCGCCGAACGCGCCGCGCTGGTCGATAACGCCGGCTATGTCGTTTTCGCCGCCACGGCCGAAGAAATCGAACCCGAAGGCGACAACCCGCTGGTCATTGCCGAAACCCGGGTCGATATCCCGACCGCCAGCGTCGGCGATGCGGTGATGATGCTCGATCTGCGCAACACCAATGCGCTGTTGTTCGTCAACAGCGCCAGCGGTGACCACAATATGGTCTATCGCCGTGACGACGGCAGCATCGGCTGGGTGGAGCCGCGCCGCCAGGTTGCGCGCGCCGCCGAATGACCAATAATCCCGGCTTTGCCGATCTGGTCGCCGATACCGGCATCGAAGCCGCTTGTCCCGTCGCCAGCAAGACCGACTTGCTGGCGACGCTGTCGGCGATGGCTGCCCCGGCCCTGGGCCTGCCGACGACGCTGGTGCTCGAACGCGTGCTGCAGCGCGAAGCGCTCGGCGCCACCGGTTTCGGCCAGGGCGCCGCCATCCCGCACGCCCGCATCGAAGGGCTGGCAAATGTCACGGCCGTCGTGGCGCGGCTGCCGGCGCCGATCGCCTATGGCAGCTTCGACGGCCAACCGATCGATCTTGCCGTGCTGCTGCTGTCACCCGAAGGTGCCGGCGCCGACCATCTGAAAGCGCTGGCGCGGATCAGCCGCACCCTGCGCGATCCGGCGATCCTGGCGGCAATGCGCGCGGCGGCCGACAGCGCCGAACTGCGCGCCGCGATCGGCGCGCCGCAAGTGAGCGGCGAGCGCGCCGCCTGAGGTGACGGTCCGGCTGGCCAGCAGCGTCAAGGTGGCGGCGCTGCTGCGCCAGGTATCGGCGCAAGGCGGCTTCGGCACCGTGCTGGCGCGCGGCGATGCGACCGCCGGCAGCATTGCCATTGTCACCCGTGAAGCCGGTGTCGAAACGCTGTTGTCGCCGATGTTTGGCATAACCGGCGGCTATGAATGGGTCGCGATCGCCAGCGGTGCTGCGGTCGCCGACAGCATCGATCGTGCCCGCCGGCGTGACCCTGACCTGTGGGTCATCGAACTGGACGTCGCGGACGCGGCACGACTCGTCGCCGAAATGCTGGGGCAAGGTTGACCCGGGCCGGCCACTCGGGCCCTGCTGGCGGTGATGGCATTGCACCTGACTCTTGTTGCCCGGTTGATCGGGATCGGCCTGCTGGCAATGGCCAGTGCGGCGCAGGCTGGTGAAAGTAGCGCGGCGGATGCCGCTGACGATAGCGCGCCCGTCGCCGCCGATTTCGCCATGGCGACCCTGCTTGCCGATGACAGCGTTCTCGCCAGTCCGCCGCAAAGCCTTGCCGGCTTGGCCGCCGCGGTCGCTACCGATGGAGTCACCCGCGATGGTGAACTCGCCTGCCTTGCCACGGCGGTCTATTTCGAATCGCGCGGCGAACCGCTCGAAGGCCAGTTGGCGGTGGCACAGACGATCCTCAATCGTGTCGATTCGGGCCGTTTTGCCACCAGTATCTGCGGCGTCATCAACCAGCCCCGCCAGTTCAGCTTCGATCGCACCCGCGCGCCGCGCCCCGGTACGGACTGGCAGCGCGCCCAGGCCATCGCCCATATCGCCGCCAACGACCTGTGGCGTGATGTCGTGCCGCGCGCCATTGCCTTTCACGCCGCGCGCGTCGCCCCCAATTGGGCCGGCAAGACCCGCGTCGCCACCATCGGCAATCACGTCTTTTACCGCTAGGGCGCTTGCTGTTCCCAGTCTGTTCCGCATAATGGCGGGATGAACGCGACCGGCCTTCCCGAAACCATCCTGCCCGAAACCATCGTGCCTGAACGCATCATCGCCGGCGATGTGCGGCGCGGCACCTGTCGCCTGCTGGTGCGCGCCGGCGTGGCGCCGCTCGTTGAAGTGCCGCTGGGCGGCGGCCGCCGTGCCGACATCCTGGGAATCGATGCCCGCGGGCGGTTGACGCTTGTCGAGATCAAGGTGTCGCTCGCCGATCTGCGCGGTGATCGCAAATGGCCGGAATATCTCGATTATTGCGATCGTTTCTTCTGGGCGGTGCCGGTGGGGTTTCCGCTCAAGCTGTTCGACACGGCGGATTTCCGGCCCGAACGAACCGGGCTCATCATCGCCGATCGTTTCGATGCCGAAGAACTGCGGGCGGCGCCCTGGGTGCCGCTCAATGCGGCGCGCCGCAAGGCGGAGACGCTGCGCTTCGCCAGGCGTGCGGCGCTGCGGGTGCAGGGGCTGGCCGATCCAGAGATGGCCGAGCCGGGGGATTGAACACCAACTCCCTCCCCCCTGCGGGGAGGGCGACTCGCGCCCTTGCGCGAGCGGGGTGGGGGTGCCCGAGCGGCCACACGCAAACCCCCACCCCGCTCGCTTCGCGAGTCTCCCTCCCCGTAGCCGTCGGCGACGCCTTCGCGTCAACGGGGAGGGAGTCTGATGGCAGTTTGTAAAAATGGCTGTGGCGGGGCGCGTTTGTCGCTGCCTCCGCCACATCCTCCCCTCTGGTCGCACAACCGTCTGCGTCGCTTGACCAATTGTCTTTGCTTTGCCGCTGGGCTAGGCCGGCGTCAACGCGTTTCGGTCAAAGAATCGTGTCGAAATTTCGCCTTTTCGCCAAAACCGCCGGTCAAGTTGTAAATCTTTTGACAAATCAACCCCTTTCGCCCGATCCCGCCGGTCGCAAATTGTTCGCCGGCGCGCGCGTGCGCCGCCTCCGCGCCGCGCGTGGCCTCACTCAGACGCGCATGGCGAGCGATCTCGGCGTCTCGGTCAGCTATCTCAACCTGATCGAGCGCGATCAGCGGCCCTTGTCGGCGACCTTCCTGCTACGGCTCGCCAGCCATTACGATCTCGATCTCAAAAGCCTGACCGATGCCGATGGCAGCGATCTTGGCGACGAACTGGTCCGGGTGTTCACCGATCCGCGCTTGACCGGCATCGACGTGCCGCGCGCCGAATTGCGCGAACTGGCGATGCGGTCCCCCGGGATCGCCCAGGCGCTGCTGCGGCTGCAGGCCAGCGCCCCCGTCGACCCGCCGCTGGCGGCGCCGGCCAGCCCGCTCGATGCCGTCATCGCCATGATCAACGCGGCCGGCAATCATTTCGCCGCGCTCGACAGCGCTGCCGAAGCGCTTTCGGACGATCTGCGCCTGTCGGGGGCCGATCTCAACACTGCGGTTGTCGACCGGTTGCGCACCCGCCACGCCATTACCGTGCGTACCATGCCCGCCGAAGTGTTGCCCAACGCGCTGCGCCGGCTCGATCTGCACGCGCGTCAGTTGCAACTGTCCGAAGCGCTCGATGCGGCGTCGCGCGGCTTTGCCGCCGCGGTCCAGGTCGCGCTGATCGAACTCGCCGATATCATCGCCGCAACCATCGCGGCGGCGGGCATCACCCATCCGGTCGATCAACGCGCCTGCACCGTGTCGCTGGGCAAATATGCCGCCGGTGCGATCCTGATGCCCTACACGCGCTTTCTCGCGGCTTGCGAGGCGACGGGTTACGATATCGAACTGCTGCAATCGCGCTTCGGGCGCGGCCTCGAACAGATCGCCCATCGCCTTGTCACTCTTGGCCGGCCCGGGGCGCGCGGCATCCCGTTCTTCATCCTGCGGGTCGATCGCGCCGGCACCATCTCCAAATCCTTCGCCCCCGGTCCGTCGCCGATTCCGCCCAGCCCGATCGGCGGCGGCGGCTGTGCGCTCTGGTCGCTGCACGCCGCCTTCGATCGCCGCGGCGAACTGCGCCGCCAGTTGGTAGAAATGGAGGATGGCCAGCGCTATCTCACCTTGTCGCGCACCGTGCGCGGCACGGCGGCGCCCTGGGGGTCCGGCCGTGCCGAATTCGCCATCGGGATCGGTTGCGACGCCCGCCACGCCGCCTCGCTGGCCTGGGCGACGGGGATCGACCTTGGCGGGCCGGCGGTGCCGATCGGGCCGGGATGCGCTGCGTGCCATCGTGCCTCTTGCCGTCAGCGCAGTTTGCCGCCAGCAGGGGCGCGACTTGCCTTTGATGAACGTCAGCGCGGGCTGACGCCGTTTCGCTTCACCGATGAATGAAAGGTTCTTGCCTCGTGTCCACTTCCCCGACCACCGGCATCCAGATCACCGGCGCCATGGCCCCCGGCTATGAAACCATCCTGACCGATGCGGCGCTGGCGTTCGTTGCGCAGCTCCACCACATGTACGAACCGACCCGCCAGTCGCTGCTCGGCGCGCGCCAGCAGCACCAGCGCTGGTGGAACGCCGGCAACAGCATCGATTTCGCCGGCGAAGCCAGTGCGGTGCGCGACGACCCCTATTGGCAGGTGCGCCCGGCGCCACACGACCTGACCGACCGCCGCGTCGAGATCACCGGGCCGTGCGACCGCAAGATGGTGATCAACGCGCTCAATTCCGGCGCGCAATGCTTCATGGCCTGCCTCGAAGACGCCAGTGCCCCCACCTGGGACGTGATGGTGCAGGGCCAGGTCAATCTGCGCGATGCGGCGGCAGGGACGATCAGCATGGAGGACAAGGGCAAGTCCTACAGCCTCAACCAAAAGACCGCGACGCTCATCGCCCGGCCGCGCGGCTGGCATCTCGACGAAGCCCATATGCTCGTCGACGGCGAACGGGTCGCCGGCGCCATTTTCGATTTCGGCCTGTATGTCTTCCACAATGCCAAGGCGTTGCTGGCGCGCGGCTCGGGGCCCTATTTCTATCTGCCCAAGCTCGAACATTATCTCGAAGCGCGGTTGTGGAACAATATCTTCACCACGGCGCAATCGTTGATGGGCCTGCCGCTCGGCACCATCCGCGCCACCGTGTTGATCGAAACGCTGCCCGGGGCGTTTTATGCCGAAGAAATCCTGTATGAACTGCGCGATCACATCACGGCGCTCAATTGCGGCCGCTGGGATTATATCTTCAGCTACATCAAGACCTTCCAGGCCGATCCCGGCAAGGTGCTGCCCGATCGCGCCGCCGTGTCGATGACGGTGCCGTTCATGGCAAAATATGCCGCCCATGTCGTGCGCACCTGCCACAAGCGCGGCGCCCATGCGATGGGCGGGATGAGCGCCTTCATCCCGGTCAAGGACGACGAAGCCGCCAATGAACGGGCTTTTGCCGCCGTCCGCGCCGACAAGGAACGTGAAGCCACGCTCGGCCATGATGGCACCTGGGTCGCGCATCCCGGCCTCGTCGGCATCGCGCGGGAGGTGTTCGACCGGATCATGCCGACGCCGAACCAGTTGCATGTCATCCCCGAAGGCAAGGCGACCGCTGCGGACCTGACCACCCCGCCGCCCGGCCCCAAGACGCTCGCCGGGCTGACCAACAACGTCAACGTCGGCATCGGCTATATCGCCGCCTGGCTGCGCGGCCAGGGCGCCGTGCCGCTGCATAACCTGATGGAAGACGCCGCGACGGCGGAGATCAGCCGCACCCAGATCTGGCAGTGGCGCGTTTCCGACGTGGTGCTCGATGGCGGCGAAGCCGTTGACGAGGCGCTGATCAACCGGGTGACCGACGAACAACTGGCGGTGTGGAAGTCTGTCGTCGGCGACAATTTCTTCGCTGGCGGAAAATATGTCGAAGCGGCGGAGGTGTTCCGCACGCTGACGCTCGCCGATCATCTGGAGCCGTTTTTGACGGTGCCGGCGTATGAGCATTATTTCGCGAAATAAGCGTTGAAAACCCCTCTCCCGCAAGTGGGAGAGGGGGGATCAGTCCTTTACTTCAAACTCCCGCGCCGCTTCGGCGAGCAGGATCGGCACGCCATCGCGGATCGGATAGGCCAGCCCGGCGCGATCCGCGACCAGTTCCTGTGCCGCCGGATCATGGCGTAGCGGCACCCGCGTCAGCGGGCAGACGAGGATCGCCAGCAGCTTGGCATCCGGCGGGCTCATTGTAGCGTCGGGCGGTCGTCGGCGCCGCCCAGGCCTTGCGCAAAGGTCATCAGCGCGGTCAGCGTCGCGGCGCGGTCGGCAAGGTCCTCGGCTTCGAGCAGCGCCTGTTTTTCGACCGGGTCGAACGGGCAGACGCTGGCCAGCGTCGTCACCAGCGCTTCGTCGTCGGCATCCTTGACCGCGTCCCAATCGGCCGACAGCCCGCGCGCATCGAGATAGGCCTGCAGCACTTCCTCGAGCCCGGCGCGGGCCGCAGCAGCAAGCGCATCGGGATCGTCGCGATCATCACCGAAGCCGAGATAATCGACCATCACCTGGCGATAGAGCGTGGTGCGATCGAGTTCGGCCTGGATACGGAAGCGCGAAACGCCGGTCAGCGCGATCAGGATGCGGCCATCTTCGGTTTCGCGATAATCGCTGATCCGGCCGAGGCAGCCGACATCATACAGCGGCGGCGGCTCGCCCTCTGCAAGATCCGGGTTGCCGCCGCCGCGTCGGGGCTGAATGATCCCGATGATGCGGTTGGCAGCACCCGTTGCGGCCATGGCATCGCGCACCATCGCCAGATAGCGCGGCTCGAAGATGTTGAGCGGCAGCATCCCGCGCGGCAGCAACAGCGCGCCGGTCAACGGAAACACCGGCACGGCGGCGGGCAGCGGTTCGTCGCCGGTCATGAAAACAGCACCGATCGCAGGCGGGCGCGGGTCCTGATGCTCCACGGATCGTCGAGCCCGGTGGCTTCGAACATCTTGAGCAGGGTGGTGCGCGCCGTCGCCTCGTTCCACTGCCGATCGGCGGCGATGATGGCGAGCAGCGCATCGGCGGCGCCATCACGATCGCCCTTGGCGAGCAAGGCGCCGGCCAGATCAAAGCGTTTCTGATGGTCATCGGGATGCGCCGCGACATCGGCGATCAGGCCGGCGAGATCATCGACCGGCACGGCTTCGGCAGCGAGCGCGATGGCGGCGCGAGCGCGGACGACATCGCCATCCTTCGATTCGGCCGGTACCGCGGCAAGCGCTTGCGCTGCGGCATCCGTCTGCCCGAGCGCGAGCAGGGTGAGCGCGAATTTGCCGGCGATGTTCTCGCGTTCGGGCAGTTCGCGGGCGAGCGCGCCGAGCATGGCGGCGGCGTCATCATGCGCACCTGCCGCGCTCGCCTGGTCAGCGGCTTCGAGCAGGCTGGCGATTTCGGTTTCGGCATCGGCTTCGCCAGCCGGCAAGGGGGCGCCGGCCAGCAGGCGATCGATGAACGCCTTCAATTCGCGTTCGCCGAGCGCGCCCTGGAAGCCATCGACGGGTTGCCCGCCGAGAAAGGCATAGACGGTCGGGATCGACTGGATGCGGAACTGGCTGGCCAGCGTCTGGTTCTTGTCGACATCGATCTTGACCAGTTTCACCCGGTCGGGCTGCGCGGCGACGGCGCGTTCGAGCAGCGGCGTCAGCGTCTTGCAGGGGCCGCACCATTCGGCCCAGAAATCGACGAGCACGAGCATCGTCTTCGACGCATCGATGACATCACGGCGAAACGCCTCGATGCTGGTTTTTTCGCTGGCGGCGGTGGCAAGGCTGGCCAAGGTAATGCCCTTCATCTGTGAAAGCGGTTCGTGATCGCTGCCATATGGGGCAGCGGGCGGCATTTTGCCAAGGTCGCCAATGCCACAGCCGCAGCCTTGCCGTGCATTTTACCGGATTCTGCTTGCATTGCGAAAATGGGGCGTGTAACCGCGCCGCTCGCCTCGATGGTGATCGACGGTCGAGCGGGCGTAGCTCAGGGGTAGAGCGCAACCTTGCCAAGGTTGAAGTCGAGGGTTCGAATCCCTTCGCCCGCTCCAGTCGAAACAGGAAATTACGGATTTCGACGGAGCCGCGCGCCCGCCTCTAGCGAATTTGCAGACCAATGGTCCCCGCCACATCGGGCACCACCGCCAAGGGCGGCGGGCAGATGCGGTCGCGGCCCTGTTGCTTGGCCGTGTAGGTCCATTTATCGGCCCTCCGCAGCATCGCATCCAGATCGTCACCGATTTCCATGCCGGCGATGCCGCCGCTGACGGTGATGGCGGGCAGATGCGTGCCGACGCCGGTCAGCGCGCTGCGGATGCCCTGGGCGACGCGCCAGGCGGCGTGAACGGTCGTGCGGTCGAGCAGGAGCACGAATTCCTCACCCCCCAGGCGCGCGATGGCGGCGGTGGGCGGTGCCGTGCGCTGCAACAGCTCGGCAAAGGCCTTGATGACCGAATCGCCCGCCGCATGGCCGTAATTGTCGTTGATCGCCTTGAAATGATCGAGATCGAACAGGACAATCGCAAGCGGGGACTTGCTGCGCCGGGCATCGGCAAACATCCGCGCCGACTGCCGTTCAAAGCCGCGACGATTGGCAATGCCGGTCAACGGATCGGTTTCCGACAGGGTGATGGTTTCGCCCATGGCGTTCTGGACGACCATCAGCAACGCCAGCAGCCCGGCCGTGATGATCAGCGTGCCGCCGGTTGCCTGCGAAAACAGTGCATAATTGGTCGAGGCATAGGCTTGTGCCGTCGGCCCCGAATCGAGGAACGCCGCAAAAATCGGCTTGGTGAGCAGATGCGCCATCAGGAAGCCGAAGGTGATGGCCACCGCGAGCCACAGGCGCCCGCCGCCGCGCCGTGCCGATTCGATAGCGACGAGCATCGACAGGCAGGCCGCCGCCGCAAACGCCGACTGGTAGACAAGTTCATAGCCAAGATCGTTGCGCGGCCCGCCCCAGATCGCCGCGCGGGCGATGATGCCGACAATCAGGATCGCCGTCGCGGCGCGCCACGGCGGTCGCCGCCCCGCCACCGCCGCCAGCGCGAGCGCCATCCCGAGAATCGACATCAGAAACGACAAATAGCTGGTGGCGACGAATACCGGGCTGCCATCGAAATAATGCACGCCCAATTCGCTGAGCGGTGTCATCATGCCGGTCAGATAGACCGCCACGAACCATGGCGCCCCGCGCGCATGGGGATATGACAAGCGGACAATGAAAAACGCGACCGCAAACAGCAGCGCAATACAGGCATTCAGTACGATAACCGTAACAGCGCCCTGCACGTTGCTTGTTCCCGTGGTCCGAATCTGTTGAAGACCCTGTCGGACCATACGGCATCTTGATGAAAGCGTCACGCCTGCCCGGCACGCAATTGCCGCGGCTTTCCGGCGTCCCGATGCTTCCCCGCGCGATCTTCCCGGCGTATGCACGGGCGACCCAGCCACAGGATCCGCCGCCATGCACGACAATGCCGAATTCGATTTCATCGTCCATGGTGCCACCGGCTTTACCGGGCGCCTTGTCGCCGAGCATCTGCACAGCCGTTATGGCAGCGGCGGCGCGCTGAAATGGGCGATGTCGGGGCGGTCGGCGGATAAATTGGCGCAGGTCGCGGCCGAAATCGGTACCGATGTCCCGTTGATCACCGCCGACGCCGCCGACCCCGCCTCGCTCGCCGCGCTGGTCGCGCGCGCGCAATGCGTCATCACCACCGTCGGCCCCTATCAGCTTTATGGCGAACCACTCCTCGCTGCCTGTGCTGCCGCCGGCACCGATTATCTCGACCTGTCGGGCGAGCCGTCGTGGATGGCGGCGATGATCCCGCTCTATCACGACGCCGCCAAGGCCAGCGGCGCGCGCATCCTGTTTTCCACCGGCTTCGATTCGACCCCCTTCGAGCTCGGCGTCTGCTACACCCAGATGCTGGCGCAAAAGCATCTCGGCGCGCCGGTGCCGCACATCAGCGGCCGGGTGCGCGACATGCGCGGCGGCCTGTCGGGCGGCACGGCGGCGAGCGGCCGCGCGACGATGGCGGCGATCCAGGCCGATCCGTCCTTGCTCGCGGTGATGTTCAATCCCTTTGCGCTGACCCCGGGTTTCACCGGCCCCGAACAGCCGCGCGGCGACAAGGTGCGCCATGACGAAGCGCTTGGCGTCGATGTCGGCCCGTTCATGATGGCGGCGATCAACACCAAGAACGTCCATCGCTCGAACTTCCTGGCCGGCCACCCCTGGGGCGAAGGCTTCACCTATGACGAAATGGCGATCATCCAGCCCGGCGCGCAGACCGAATTCCCGGCGCTGACCGGTGACAATGTGCCCAAACCCGGCGAAGGCCCTTCGAAGGAAGAACGCGAATCGGGTTATTATGACCTGGTTTTCGTCGGCATCGCCGCCGATGGCCGGCAGGTGCGCGGCGCTGTCCATGGCGACAAGGACCCGGGCTATGCCTCCACCTCCAAGCTGATCGCCGAAACCGCGATCTGCCTGGTCAAGGAACGCCCCGATGTGCCGGGTGGCATCTGGGTGGCGGGCGCGGCGCTCGGGCAGAGCCTCATCGACCGGCTGCAGGCGCACGCCGGGCTGACTTTTACTGACGAGACGCCGTGAGCGACCACCATCATCACGACCATGCGCAGGCGCACAGCCATGCGCCGGCAAGTTTTGGCCGCGCCTTTGCCATCGGCATCGGGCTCAACCTCGCCTATGTCATCGCCGAAGCCGGCGCCGGGTTGGCGAGCGGTTCGATGGCGCTGCTTGCCGATGCCGGGCACAATCTTTCGGATGTGCTCGGGCTGGCGGTGGCCTGGGGGGCGCTGCGGCTGGCGGCGCGGCCGGCGAGCCCGCGCTTTACCTATGGCCTGAAACGTAGCGGCATCCTGGCGGCGCTGGCCAATGCGGCGCTGCTGCTCATTGCTTGCGGGGCGATCACGGTGGAGGCGCTGCGCCGGCTTGCCGATCCGCAACCGGTGCCGGGCGGGCTGGTGATGGCGGTGGCGGCGGTGGGCATCGTCATCAATCTCGGCACCGCGCTGCTGTTTGCGCGCGGCAAGGATGGCGACATCAATATCCGCGGTGCCTGGCTGCACATGATGGCCGATGCCGGCATTTCGGCGGCGGTGGTCGTCTCGGGCTTCATCATGCTGAAGACCGGGCTGGACTGGATCGATCCGGCGCTCAGCCTGATTGTCGTCGCCGTCATCCTGCGCGGCACCTGGGGGCTGTTGCGCACCTCGACCGCGATGGCGCTCGATGCGGTGCCCGATGGCATCGATTCGCGGGCGGTCGCCGATTTCCTCAAAAGCCGCCCGGGTGTGGTGACGGTCCATGATCTGCACATCTGGCCGATGGGGACGGCCGATACCGCGCTGACCGCCCATCTTGTCATGCCCGAAGGCCATCCCGGCGATCCGGCCCTGATGGCGCTGGCGCATGATCTGGAGCACCGCTTCGGCATCGGCCATGCCACGATCCAGATCGAAACCGGGGCGGTGGATTGCGCGCGCGTGGCGTGTGCGTGAACATGACGGTGTCTGCGCAAGGCAGCCGCGAACCGCCCCCACAGGCTGTATCTATTGCTGGCTAGCGTGGCACTGCCGCCGGCGGTAAAGCACCGCCATGCGCACCATAGATCACTTCATCGCCGGCCAATCACTCTCCTCGGGCACGCGCAGCAGCGATGTGTTCGATCCCAATTCGGGCAAGGTGCAGGCGCAGGTCACGCTGGGCGACGCGACGACGCTCGACCAGGCGGTCGCGGCCGCGCGCCAGGCGCAACCGGCCTGGGCGGCGACCAATCCGCAGCGGCGGGCACGGGTGATGTTCAAGTTCAAGGAACTGGTCGAAGCCGAGATCGACGATCTGGCGCGCATCCTGTCGTCCGAACACGGCAAGGTGCTCGCCGATTCGAAGGGCGATATCCAGCGCGGGCTTGAAGTCATCGAATTCTGCTGTGGTATCCCGCATGTGCTGAAGGGCGAATATACCCATGGCGCCGGCCCGGGGATCGACATTTTCGCGCATCGCCAGCCGATCGGCATCGGCGCCGGCATCACGCCGTTCAATTTCCCCGCCATGATTCCGATGTGGATGGCGGGCGTCGCCATCGCCACCGGCAACGCCTTCATCCTGAAACCCAGCGAGCGCGACCCCAGCCTGCCGGTGCGGCTCGGCGCGCTGTTCAAGGCGGCCGGCCTGCCCGATGGCGTGTTCAGCGTGGTGAACGGCGACAAGGAAATGGTCGACGCGATCATCGATCACCCCGATATCGCGGCGATCAGCTTTGTCGGCAGCTCCGATGTCGCGCACTATATCTCGTCGCGCGGCTGGGCGAACAACAAGCGCGTTCAGGCGATGGGCGGTGCCAAGAACCATGCCGTCATTATGCCCGATGCCGATCTCGATGCGGTGGTGCGCGATCTGGCCGGGGCGGCGTTCGGCTCGGCGGGCGAACGCTGCATGGCGCTGCCGGTCGTCGTGCCGGTGGGGCATGACACGGCGGAAGCCTTGCGGGCGAAACTGCTCCCCGCCATCGCCGCGTTGCGCATCGGCACCTCGACCGACCCCGATGCCGATTACGGCCCGGTGGTGACGGCAGCGCACAAGGCCAAAATCGAATCATACATCGACATGGGGGTCGCGGAGGGAGCGGAACTCGTCGTCGATGGCCGCGGCTACAGCCTGCAGGGCCATGAAGGCGGCTTTTTCGTCGGGCCGAGCCTGTTCGACCATGTGAAGCCCGAGATGCGCAGTTACCAGGAAGAAATCTTCGGCCCGGTGCTCCAGATCGTCCGCGCCGCCGATTTCGAGGAAGCGTTGCGCCTGCCGAGCGAGCACCAGTACGGCAACGGCGTCGCCATCTTCACAAGGAACGGCCATGCCGCGCGCGAATTCGCCGCCCGGGTCAATGTCGGCATGGTCGGCATCAACGTCCCCATCCCGGTCCCCGTCGCGTATCACTCGTTCGGCGGCTGGAAGCGCTCGGCGTTCGGCGACATCGGCCAGCACGGCATGGAAGGCGTGCAGTTCTGGACCAAGCGCAAGACGGTAACCGGCCGCTGGCCCGATGGCGGAGTCGGCGATACGGCGAGTGCGTTCGTCATCCCGACGATGGAATGAACCACTCCGATAAAACCCCCACCCCGACCCTCCCCACTCTCGGCTTCGCCGGGGGGGAGGGAGCAGGAAGGAAGAAGTGATGACCTACGAAACCCTCCTCATCGAACACCATGACGCGGTCACCCTCGTCCGCCTCAACCGGCCGCAGGCGCTCAATGCGCTGAATTCGGAGGTGCTCGCCGATCTGATCGCCGCCTTTGCCGCCTATGATGCCGATCCGGCGCAGCGCTGCCTCGTCCTCACCGGCAGCGAAAAGGCCTTTGCCGCCGGCGCCGACATCAAGGAAATGTCGGAACAATCGTTCGCCGACATGTACGGCAGCAATTTTTTCGCCGGTTACGAACGCGTCACCGCCACCCGCAAACCCTGGATCGCTGCGGTCAATGGCTTTGCGCTGGGCGGCGGCTGTGAGCTCGCGATGATGGCCGACATCCTCATCGCCGGTGACAATGCCAAGTTCGGCCAGCCCGAAATCAAGCTCGGCGTCATGCCCGGCATGGGCGGGTCGCAGCGGCTGGTGCGCGCCATCGGCAAGGCGAAAGCCATGGAAATGTGCCTGACCGGCCGCATGATGGGCGCCGCCGAAGCCGAACAATCGGGGCTGGTGGCGCGGGTCTTCCCGGCGGCCGACCTGATCGGTGAAGCCTTGAAACTCGCCGCCACCATCGCCGCGATGCCGCCGCTCGCCGCCATCGCCGGCAAGGAAGCGATCAACGCCAGTTTCGAGATGCCGCTGGCGCAGGGGGTCAATTTCGAACGCCGGCTGTTTCATGGACTGTTCGGCTCGGCCGATCAGACCGAGGGCATGGCTGCGTTCATCGAGAAACGGCCGGGCGACTGGACGGGCAAATAGCAACCCGTGGTTTGCGTGCAGCTTAATTGAAACCCCCCTCTCCCGCTTGCGGGAGAGGCGAGAGACGCGCCAGCGTCCCGGGTGAGGGTGTACCCCACGCGTCGGATCAAGAGAACACCCTCACCCGCTCGCCCAAGCGTGAGAGGGGGGCTTTTAACCCGTCGCCAGCGCCTCTTTCGCCGCCCGGGCGTACGCCGTCGTCAATTGTTCGAGCAGCGCCGGTGCGTCCGGTTCCCCCTTCACCAGCATCGATCGCACATAGTCACGCACGCGTTCGTGCATCAGCGTCGTGGTGTTGAACGACAGCGTCGCGGCGCGCAGCAATTGCCCCATGCCATCGAACAGCGTGTCGGGCCGGACCGGATAATCCGAAATGCGCAGCCGCACCGCTTTGGTATCGAACAACTGCCCGATATCCTGGTTGGCATCGCCGAGCAGCCGGTCGGCCAGCGCCTCGGCTTCATCGCGCACCCGGTTCTTGACGCGTTCGGTAATGAAATCGGCCTGGCGAAAGGTCCGGTCGGTGAAATTCAGTCCGGCGATGGCGCCTTGCGCCTCCACGATCAATTCGGCGGCAAGCGCGTTGCAGGCCTCGGTGGCGGCCCTGGTGTGGGTCGCCTGCCATGCAGTGATCTCGCGTCCGAACACGAAGCGATTGACCAGCCATTTCACGCGATTGTCTCCGGCGTCCGCGCTGCCGATGTAGGCATGGCGTCGCCAAAGCGCAAATATTTGGCGCCGGGCCGCGCTTCGTGCCAAAGCACCCGCCAGCGCAAAAAGGACAGCGGCATGAGCATCATCGCCTTCATCGGAGTCGGCAACATGGGCGGCGGCATGGCCGCAAACCTGGCGCGCGCCGGCCATGAAGTCCGGGCGTTCGATCTGTCCGAAGCGGCCGTCGCCCGCGCCGTCAGCCATGGTTGCAGCGCCGCCACCAGCGCCCGCGCCGCCGCGCACGGCGCCGATGCCATCGTCACCATGCTGCCCGCCGGCACCCATGTCGCCGCCGCTTACAAGGACGCATTGTTCGCTGCGGCGTCACCCCATTCCATCCTGATCGATTGTTCCACCATCGATGTCGCGACCGCGCGCAGCGTCGGCGAAGCCGCGGCCGAAAAAGGCCTGAAAATGGTCGATGCCCCCGTTTCAGGCGGCACCGCGGCGGCCGATGCCGGCACGCTCACCTTCATGGTCGGCGGCCCCGAGGCAGCGTTTGCGCTGGCGCAGCCGATCCTTGCCAGCATGGGCAAGGCGGTCATCCACGCCGGCGGCGCCGGGATGGGGCAGGCCGCCAAGATCTGCAACAACATGATCCTGGGCGCCACCATGGTCGCCACCGCCGAAGCGTTCGTCCTCGCCGAAAAGCTCGGGCTCGATGCGCAGACCTTCTTCGATATTTCGTCAAAAGCCAGCGGGCAATCCTGGAGCATGACCAGCTATTGCCCCGTCCCCGGCCCGGTGCCCACATCACCCGCCAACCGCGACTACCAAGGCGGATTTGCGTCGGCGCTGATGCTCAAGGACCTGAAACTCGCCCTCGCCGCCGCCACCACCGCCGGCGCCAGCGTGCCGATGGGCGCGCAAGCCGAAGCGCTGTACCAGATGTTCGCCAACAACGGCGGCGCCGGGCTCGATTTCTCGGCGATCGTGAAGTTCTTGCGCGGCTAAACCGCCTCCGGCGGGCAGGGGGTGACCCCCTGCACCCTTTTTGTTTTGGAACGACATATTCCCTTGCGCACCCGCGTGGGCTAGGATGAGGCCAAGCATGGATATCGAAACCTTCATCGCCAAGTGGCTTGGTACCCAGGGTGGCGCGGAACGCGCCAATTTTCCAATTTTCATGAGCGAATTTTGTCGGGCTTTGAGCCTGCCAGAGCCAGGTCAGGCGATTGGCGGCATCTTGTCGGATTATCAATATGAGGCGCCCGTTCGCCCGGATGCTGCCTTCAGCAGCAAAGCCAGCGGGCGCATCGATCTGTACCGCCGCCGCAGTTTTGTCCTTGAAGCAAAGCAGTCACGCCTCGGCGAGAGTGCAGCCGCCGGCCCACCGTCCGCGCCCGCACCTATCACCGGCACCAATCTGTTTGGCGAAACCGTCGTGATCGGCACGACGTCGGTCACAAAACGCGCGCCACGTCGATATGATCGGCTGATGGAGGATGCGTTGGCGCAGGCGAAAGGCTATGCGCTGGCGCTGCCGCCTGATCATGGATGGCCGCCGTTCCTGATTGTCTGCGATGTCGGCCGGGCGTTTGAAATTTATTTCGATTGGGCCGGCAACGGAAAAGGCTATGGCTTTTTTCCGGATCAGGCGTCGTATCGCATCGAATTGACCGATCTGCGGCTGCCGCAAAAGCAGGACTTGTTGCGCGACATCTGGCTGCGGCCGGCCAGTGTCGATCCGCGCTTGCGCGCTGTCGAAGTCACCCGCGATATCGCGGCACGGCTGGCGAGGGTATCGGCCTATCTGGAAGACCGGGAGAAAAAGGCCAATCCCGATGTCGCCGATTGGGAGCGCTCGCGCGGGATCGAGGAAACGTCACTATTCCTCATGCGCATCCTGTTCTGCATGTTTGCCGAAGATGTCGAACTGCTGCCCAAGGGCAAGTTTGAAAAATTCCTTGCCGATGCGGTCAACGGGTCCGAACGCATGTGGACCCACGGCCTGACCGAACTCTGGACGTTGATGGGTAAGCCCGGCCTGCCTGAACGCTGGTGGCAATTAGCCGATACGGTCGTCAAATACTTCAACGGCAACCTGTTTACCGATTTCCGCATCTATTGGTTGCCCCCTGAAATGAAGGGCGAACTGCTGGCGGCGGCGCGCCGCGAATGGAAAAATGTCGAGCCGGCGATTTTCGGCACACTGCTCGAACAGGCATTGACCGCGGGCGAACGCGAAAAGCTTGGGGCGCATTATACCCCGCGCCCCTATGTCGAACGTCTTGTCGAATGGACGATCATGGACGTGCTCCGCGCCGAATGGGAAGCGGTGCGCAACCCTGCTGATGCATCGCCAAAGCTGGCCGATGCTCATGCTTTTCATGCCCGGCTGGCCGCGCTGGCGATTCTTGATCCGGCGTGCGGCACCGGCAATTTCTTGTATGTCGCCATGGAGCAACTGCTGCGGCTCGAATCGGAAGTCATCGTCCTGATCGCGCAGCTCGGTGGCGACGCCAGGCCCGCTATTGGTCCCGCACAGTTTCTGGGCCTTGAACTCAACCCGCGTGCGGCGGTGATCGCCGAACTGGTGCTGTGGATCGGGTGGCTGCGTTTCCGGTTGGCCAATGACCCCGACAGTATCGCCGAACCGGTACTACCCCCGCTCAGCAATATCAATTTTGGCCGGCATGGCGGCTATGATGCCATATTGGCGCGCACCGATGTGGGGGAGGCGGATTTTGCCAACCCCCGCCCGGCGCCCTGGCCCGAGGCGGATTTCATCATCGGCAATCCGCCCTTTATCGGCGGCAAGGATTTGCGCGAAAAACTGGGCGGTGATTATGCGGAAGGCTTGTGGAAGGCCAATCCGGCGGTGCCGCCATCGGCGGATTTCGTCATGCAATGGTGGGACCGGGCGGCATCGCTGCTCGGCGGGCGGTTGCAACGCTTCGGCTTTGTCACCACAAATTCTATCACCCAGACCTTCAGCCGCCGGGTCATCGAAGCCCGGCTCAGCCCCCCTCTCCCGCCTGCGGGAGAGGCGAGAGACGGCGCAGCCGGCCCGGGTGAGGGTGTTCTCAAGCGCCGGAACCCGAATACACCCTCACCCGCCGCGCTGCCGCTCGTGTCGCCTCTCCCGCAGGCGGGAGAGGGGGGCTTGTCGCTCATCATGGCCATCGCCGATCACCCCTGGACCAAGGCAACCCGCGACAGCGCCGCGGTGCGCATCGCGATGACGGTGGCGGCGGCGGGAACAGGCGACGGCACGCTGATCGAAGTGGTGCGCGAAGCCGGGCTGGACAGCGACACGCCGGAGATTGTGACCGTGACGGCGCAGGGACGGATCAATGCCGATCTGACGCTGGGGGCCGATGTAACCGGCACGACGCCGTTGCTTGCGAACGCCGATATTGCATCGCCGGGCGTGAAACTGCACGGTGCCGGCTTCATCGTCACGCCTGCCGATGCCGTGGCGCTCGGGCTTGGCAGGCGAGACGGGCTGGAGGCGCACATCCGCCCGTATCGCAACGGCCGCGACTTGATGGGCAATGGCCGTGATGTGATGGTCATCGACCTGTTCGGGCTGGATGAAGCGGAGGTGCGGCGGCGGTTTCCCGAGGTTTGGCAACATGTCCACGCGACGGTGAAGCAGGAACGCGACGCCAATCGCCGTGCGACCTATCGCGACAATTGGTGGATTTTCGGCGAGCCGCGCCGCGATTTGCGCCCGGCGCTCGGCGGCTTGGCGCGCTACATCGTGACTGTCGAAACCGCCAAGCACCGCGTTTTCCAGTTTCTCGATGCGAGCATTTTGCCCGACAATATGCTGGTGGCGATCGGGTCGGATGATGCCTTTCATTTGGGCGTTTTATCATGCCGCATACATCTCGAATGGGTCCTTCGCTCGGGATCGTGGCTCGGTATCGGCAATGACTCGCGCTATTCAAAATCGCGCGTCTTCGACCCCTTCCCCTTCCCAGAACCGTCCCCCGCGCAACGCGCCGCCATCGCCGACCTCGGCCATGAAATCGATGCCACGCGCAAGACCGTTCAGGCCGAGCACCCCGATATCACCCTGACTGGCCTCTACAATCTGGTTGAAAAACGCCGCGCCGGGGCTGCGATCACCGCCGCCGAAGCCGATACCGCGCGGCGGGCGCGGGCGGCGATCATCCTCGAACTGCATCGCCGGCTCGATACTGCCGTGGCGGCAGCCTATGGCTGGCCCGATGATCCTGGCCCCGCCGAAATCGTCGCGCGGCTGGTGGCGCTGAACGCGACACGCGCCGCGGAAGAAGCAGCCGGCAAAATCCGTTGGTTGCGGCCGGAATATCAGCAGGGGCGGACATAGGCCGGGGGAATTTCGGTCAATCACGGTGACAGTGCACGTCATCGAGGATCGCGCTCCCCGGTCAACCACCCCACCAGCTTCTCCGCGAGTCCGGATGCGTCGCTGGTGGCATGGCGGCGCGATCAGGCGGCGCGATCAGGCGGCGCGATCAGGCAGCGCGATCAGGCAGCGCGATCAGGCGGCGCGATCAGGCGGCGCGATCAGGCGGCGCGAACAACCTCGCCGACTTTGCCGGCCGCGGCGCGCTGGCGGCGGCGCAGCGCCGCGCCGATCGGGCCGAAACCGGTGATCAGCATCGCCCAGCTTGCCGGTTCCGGAACCGCGCCGGAAACCTGCGACACTCGCAGCGTTGCGAAACGATCCTGCGCGGCGCCGCCGTTGGTGTAGAAACCCGGGGTGAGAAGGGCGGCGTCCGGAAAGCCGACGCTGCCCCCGAAGCTGAACTCGCCGATGGTCGATCCAGCGCCATAGTCGACCCGGGGAAGCGTGCCGAAATCGACGATGAAGATCGGGGCCTCGCAAACATAGGCCGTCGGCATTGTCACGACGCAGCTTTGCAAATCGGCGACAGGCACGGTCCGGTCTTCCGTGATGAACCCGTCGGACAGATACACGAACGACAACTGCAGATCGGCGAAATCATTCATATCGGTGTAGGAAAATTCATATTTGACCTGCGGGCCCGGCACGGCGGCAACGACAGCGGCCGGAACCAGCAGCACGGCTGCTACGGCGAACAAGCAAATCTTCATGAACTGGGCCTTTCTGGGCCGATCGGCATGATCGGCGGGTGGTTGCGAAACATGGCACCGGTGATCGGCCGGGCGATCGATGCCGATCAGGCGCGATCCCCGGGGGTGCCGGTTCAGGCACCACCGCCCGGCGGCGGCGCGGCGGCAGTGCAAAAGCCTTGAAATGTCATCCCACTTGCCTGTGGTTGCCGGTGAATCACTGCGCTGGAGACGGGCCAGCGACAGCGGAATGTGCGCCGCGGGTTCGGTTTCGGCCCCGCGGCGCAGCATTGCTTGACCGGTCGCTACCACACGGCGCGGGCCACCGCCACGGCGGATCGGGCGGTACGGGCCCAATCACGGGGAGATGCGCGCATTTGCGTGCCCGGCCGGTGTCGGCTGATACCGGTTGCTGTGTTCCTTTGTGCTGCTCGCCGCCGAAGTTCGATTGCGAATCAACGAGATAGGGCCTGAAGCAGGAGGCCGTCTTTGCTTCGATGCGGCTCGATCGGCGGCCTGGAATATCACTCTGGCTGAAGCTGGCTGGCGCTCACCAACGCTGGCGGATCACGCCGCGGCGAAGTGGCCTACAGCTTGATCCATTCGCGGCCCGGCACGAAACCCGGGTTGGACCGGGTGCCGAGGATATCCGCGATGATTTCGGCCGATTCGACCAGGCGCGGGCCGGGGCGGTTGAAAAAATGATGGCCATCGGCGGCAAACACCCGGCCGCTGCGCACGGCGGTCAGATCGGACCAGCCGGGCCGATCGGTCAGCGGCGCGAGATCTGCGAGCGTCTGGGCGAGTTGATAGCCGCACGGCATCGCGATGATATAATCGGGATCGGTAGCGAACAGATCATCCCAATCGAGCCACGGCGAATGTTGCCCGGCGCTCGCGAACAGCGGTTGCCCACCGGCCATCGACACGAGTTCGGGCACCCAATTGCCGGCCGCCATCAGCGGTTCGATCCATTCGATTGCTGCCACCGACGGATGATCGGCGCGGGCCTCGCTCGTCGCCTGCAAGGCGCGGAGGCGATCCTGCAGTTCCGCCACGGCGCGATCGGCCTGCGGGCGGGTGCCGGTCGCGTCGCCCACCCGGCCGAAATCACCCCAGACGTCATCGAGATTGTCGGGCGCCAGCGACAGCAGCAGCGGCGCGGTTCCGGTCCAGTCGCCGAGCGCATCGGCAAGATCGGCCGGAGTTACGGCGCACACGGCGCATTGCGATTGCGTCAGGATCACATCGGGTTTCAGTGCGCGCAGCAGTTCGGTATCGACGGCATAGACCGACAGGCCCTGGCGGACGATTTCCTGAACACGATCATCGATCTGGCGAGAGGTCAGGCCTTTTTCCAGCTTGGTGGACGTGCAGACCGGAAGTTCGCCGATGAACGCCGGGAAATCGCATTCATGCGAGCGGCCGACGATGCAATCGCCCAGACCGACGGCGACGGCAATTTCGGTCGCGCTGGGCAGCAGCGAAACGATGCGGGGTCTCGCCACGCTTCAGGCGATCCGCACGGCCGGCGCCGACCCGAAGCGAAGCGGCGCCGCCCGGGTCAGCCCCAGATACAGGCCTGCCAACCCGACGAACCAGACGCCTTCGTTGGCCAGGATTTGCAGGACGATGGCGGTGGCAAAGGTTTCGGTGCCGCCGGCAACCAGTGCAAAGCCGAACAACAGGCCTTCATAGGCGAGGAACGCAAGCCCGAATGCAGCCGCCAGGCGCGCCACCGACCATGTTGCGCGCTGGCCGAGCAGCAGCGCTGCCACGGCGCCGGCGGCGAGGCTCGCGGTGCCGATGGCGATGCCCCAGGCCATGGCATAGGCGGTGCTCGGATAGCCGAGCAGCGTGAAGCCGATGGCCTGGTTGACGGCCCAGATCGCAGCGATCGTCGCGGTTGCGCGGCGCGGCGGCATGGTTGCCGCAGCAAGCACCGATAGCGCCACGAACGGCATCATGCACGAGGCTGCCAGAGAGCCGAGGATCGTGGCGCCGGCCAATGCCGCCGACCAGGCCAGACCGGTCGCTGCCGGCGTGTGGTTCGAACTGTCGTACACCTTGCTCTCCCTCGCATCGTTCCGACCTGATGCCCTAGATGGTTTCGGAGCGGAAGTAGCTGCGTCCGGTGCGCACGCCGGCGCCTTGCCGGAAGCCGGCGGCCGCAACCCTGTCCGGCCCGGCGCAGGCTGATCGACGAGGATTTGCGGCGACGGACTGCCGCGCCGACAATGCCGAAGCCGATGGTCAACATCGCCCAGGTCGCGGGTTCTGGAACGGCACCGCCGGGCGGGACTTCCGAAACCGGGACTTCCGAAACCCGGAGCCGGGCGTGCTGGTCAGAACCGACCGCGCCCGAGATGTAGTTGCCGACCTTGCCGAACGCGTCGTCTCCGAACGAATAGCCCGTCTGTGCATTGGTTGTCATGAATATGACCACACCGCCGATTGGGTTCATGAACCGTTCGCCACATTTTGCAAAGCCGGGCCTGGCGATCAGGCAGAAATCAAGATCACTCACGGGAATGAAAGTAATGTCTTCGATATAGCCTTGGGAAATATAGGTGAATTAGCCGGCGATGTTGTTCCGCGACGTCACCGCGGTGAAATCATATTTCACGAGCGGCAGCGGCGTGACGGCGCCAGCAGCGCTGGTGGCGAACAGGGTGCCGAGCGCGGCGTGGATGAGCGGAAACTTCATGATGATTGTCCTTGCTATCTGGCCCTGACGGCCGGGTCGGCACCGCCGCGGGGGGGGAGCGGTGCCGACCCATGCCTCGCATGCAGGCTGGCGCGGTCAGGCGACGTGCGCAGCCGCAGCGACCACGGCGTCCT